>JAEDIW010000018.1 GCA_016296655.1 Treponema sp.
TTACGGAACAGCGTAAAAAGTCAATCGATTGTTGAAACAATCTTCTTGACTTTTATGGGAGAGAACTATGAAAAAAATTTTGTCGGTTATAAGTGCAGTTTTGCTGACTGCCTCACTTTTTGCTGCTGGTGCAAAGGAAGAAGCATCTGCTCCTAATGGGGCTATTGACAAGGCAGCTTTTGATTCTTTGATAGCTTCTGGTTCCGTAGCAGCTGATTCTGAAATTGCTGCAAGCCAGTGGGCATCTGCTGTAAAAAAAGCCGGGGTTTTGCGTGTTGGAGGAACAAGAACCAGTTATCTTTTCAGCCAGCTTGATGAAACTGACGGAAAAATTCGTGGTTTTGACGCAGGTTTATATCAGCTTCTGGCAAAATATATTTTGGGTGATGCTTCAAAATATGAACTTACACAGGTTACATCAAGCACTCGCGAATCTATTTTGCAGTCTGCACAAGTTGATGCAGTATTTGCAACTTATTCAATTACTCCTGCACGTTCCAAGCTTATTTCATTTGCAGGTCCTTACTATGTTTCAAGGCAGGCAATCTTACTAAAAGCCGGCAATAAGAACATCAAAAAAATTGATGACCTTGCAGGCAAAATCGTTGCAACTCAGTCTGGTTCAACAGGGCCTGCATTGCTGAAGGAATATGCACCTAAGGCAACTGTTCAGGAGTTTAAAACAGATCAGGAAGCTCGTGCAGCTCTGGAACAGGGACGCGTAAATGCCTACGTAACTGACTATACTTTGCTTTTGAATGCAATGGTAAAAAATCCTGGAGTGTATCAGATTGCAGAGGATGTTTTTGGACCAGAAGATAATTATGGAATCGGAACGCCGCTCAACTCAGATGCTGTCGCTTTCATAAATGAATTCCTGAAAAAAATTGAAAAAGACGGAACCTGGGAAAAACTGTGGAAAATTTCACTTGGAAATCGTACAGGCATTGCTACAGCTCCAAAGGCTCCTGCAATAAAATAGACTATTTTGCCAGCAGAAGATAACAAGCTGGTAACTTTGTCATAGATCTCCGTAAACTTTGCAGCTATCGGGGTCTTTTTAGTAATTTATAATTATATAAGGAAATAAAGGGGTTGTCTAATTAGTTCTGCCATGCTGAATTTATTTCGGAATGACATTATGAACTTTACTCTTGGGGCAGCCCCTTTTGCCGTAAAAAAATGAGCATAGCAGAACTTCTGAAACAATTCGGACATGAATATTTTTTAGGTTATCTTACAACTCTACAGCTGACCTTTTTTTCGTTTATAGGTGCTTTTATAATAGGTGTAATTATAACAGTTGCCAGAATCTGTCCTGTAAGGTCTTTAAGGATTTTTGGGAATTTTTATGTGCAGATTTTCAGAAACATTCCTGGAGCTGCTTTGCTGATTCTTTTAGTATATGCTTTGCCATATCTTTCTGTAATTCTTTCATATTATACGTGCGTTTTGATTGCAACAACGCTTATTCCGTCTGCTTTTATGTCCGAGCATTTGATTTCTGGAGTAAATACAATAGACAAAGGTCAAATTGAAGCAGCCAGATCTCTAGGCATGACTTTTTCGCAGATTATTTCTAAAATTGTAATTCCGCAGGCTGTACGCAGTTCCATTCTTCATTTAACAAATCTTCTTGTTGCAACTATGCTTACAACAGCTCTTGCAAGTCAGGTTCCTCTTTCTCCGTTGGATTTGACAGGACTTGTTGCTCATATTAACAGTCATGTTACAGGCGGTATAATGGCTTTTGCCATTTCTGCTTTTTTATATTGTGCAACAGCAGTTGTTATTGGGCAAACCGGCAATTATATTGACCGTAAAGTGAGGATTTTCAGATGAAAGGTCAAAATTCAATTTTAGATGTGCTTTATGAAGAACCTGGCCCAAAAACGAAAAAACGAATAAAAATTTTTTCGATGCTGTCATTTGCTTTTGTAGTTCTTTTTGTTTTGCTGATATTAAAACAGTTTTATGTTACGGGGCAGTTCAATGCCAGATACTGGCGCTTTTTTGTAAAATCTACTACATGGAGTTTTCTAGGGGCAGGACTTTTGGGGACTGTAAGGGTAGCTTTGACTTCTGCTGTAATTACTTTTTTGCTTGGGTTTTTAATGATGTTTGGCAGAGTCAGGGGCGGAAAAGTTGTGAATTTTTTAAGCATGGCTTTTATTGAATTTACCCGTGGAGTTCCGACTTTACTGTTTATTTATTTTTTCTTTTTTGCCATGCCCGCTTTTGGCATAAAAATGTCTTCCTTTTGGAAAATAACAATTCCAGTTGCAGTTTCTGCCAGTGGTGCTGTTGCTGAAGTTCTGCGTGGCGGTATAAATGCGGTTCATAAAGGACAGCGAGAGGCAGCTCTTTCCCTTGGTTTTAGTGAAAACAGAACTTTTTTTAAGATTCTTTTTCCACAGGCTTTTAAATTTGTAATTCCTTCGCTGATTGCGGAGCTTGTAATAGTTTTAAAAGATACGACATTTGCATACGTTGTTTCTTTTAATGATCTTATGCAGAATTCAAGTGTGTTGATTTCCAATTACGATGCCCTGCTTTCTGTTTATCTTGTAACTGCAATTATTTATATTATAATAAATTATTTGTTGAATAAGCTTTCAGTTTCCCTTGCGCTGAAAAAAAAACTGAAAAAATAAAATTTTTTGCCGTAAGAGATGTTTTTATAGATTGGGAGTAAAAAATGGATGAAGTTTTAGCAGAGAGTGAAGTTCCTGTAATTGAGCTTAGAAATATAAAAAAGCATTTTGGTTCTTTGTATGTGTTGAAGGATATAAGCCTGAAAGTACATAAAGGCGAAGTTGTTGCTATAATTGGTCCCTCAGGTTCAGGAAAGTCTACGTTATGCAGGACAATAAATCGTCTTGAAACTGTCGATTCTGGAGAAATTTTTATCTGCGGTGAAAAAATTCCGCAGGAGGGCAGAAACCTTGCACGGTTGCGCTCTGAAGTTGGAATGGTTTTTCAGTCATTCAATCTTTTTGCCCATAAAACGATTCTTGAAAATGTAATGCTTGCTCCTGTAGACGTGTTGAAAAAAAAGAAGAAAGATGTAAAGGTTGAGGCGCTTGAGCTTTTAAAAAGAGTTGGTGTTGAAAATCAGGCTGAAAAATTCCCGGCACAACTTTCTGGTGGACAGCAGCAAAGAGTGGCCATTGCACGTTCCCTTGCCATGCATCCTAAAGCAATTTTATTTGATGAGCCTACAAGTGCGCTGGATCCTGAAATGATAGGCGAAGTTCTGTCTGTAATTCGGGAACTTGCAGAAACAGGAATGACCATGCTTATTGTTACGCACGAAATGAATTTTGCTAGAGAAGTTGCAGACAGGATTATTTTTATGGATGACGGTTTTGTAATTGCCGATGAATCTCCTGATGATTTCTTTGCAAATCAAAAAAATCCGCGTATACAGGCTTTTTTGAGCAAGGTTTCAAAATAGCTTTTTAGTTTTTGACTCTATGCCCTGTAATTTAGCAGGCTGGCTATTTTAAAAGTGAAACAATATATTCAAAAAATGGAGAAGTAAGGGCTTCTGGATGCCATTGAACTGCAAGAATCTTATTGCCCTCAAAACCTTCAACAATTCCATCTTCTGAATATGCAATGGCTTTCAGGTTTTTGCCTAAGGTTTTTATGCCCTGATGATGCAGACTGTTTACTTCAAGTTCGGTATTTCCAAATGCCTTAAACAAGTGAGAATCTTTTTCGATTTTGACCTTATGCACAGGTTTATACGGGCTGTCTTTGCGCATGTGAGAAAGGGAATCTGGGCGTTCTGCAGAAATGTCCTGAAATAGCGTTCCGCCGCATACAATGTTAAGGCCTTGAAAGCCTCTGCAGATTCCAAAAACCCATTTGCCAAGAGAACGGGCTTTTTTTATAAGTTCAAGTTGATAGTTGTCCATTAAATCGTCAGGTATGACAGTGTATTCTTTTTTTTCTTCATGGTAGTAGACTGGGCTGAAATCTGCACCACCAGGAACCAGCAACGCATCAAAAGGTGCAAGCTGTTCTTCTATGTCTTCTGTTTTTAAATAAGGCAGAATAAAGGGCAACGCTCCGGCTTTTTCAAGTTGCGTTGTATAGGCTTCGTTTACGAAACATTCTCTGTAAGTGAATGCAGCATCAGGATGAGGTTCTTTTAGCACTCCTGCAATTGCAATTAAAGGTTTCATGAAAAACGATGTTATCACTATGAAAGTTTTTGGTCAATTTTTAAAGTTTTCTAAAAATGAGTTTTTTGATATACTTTATGGCAGGAAGGTTTAAGGGATATGAAAAAAGTTCTTTTTATAAATGCATGTCCGAGGATTGACTCAAGGACTTTGAAACTTGCACGGAACTATTTTGAATTGCTCAAAAATTCGCAGGAAATTCAGATTCAGGAAGTAAAAGTTTGTGAACTTAAGCTTAAGCCGCTGTGTGAACAGAGTTTGCTCAGGCGGAACGCAGAAATTGAAAGTGGAAATCTGTCAGGCGAAGAATATAAATATGCAAAAGATTTTGCAGCTGCTGATTTGATAGTTGTTGCAGCTCCCTTCTGGGATGCTTCATATCCCGCTGTTCTGAAAACATATATAGAAAATATTTGCGTAAATACAATAACTTTTGAATACAATTCAAAAGGCATCCCTCAGAAAAAATGCCATGCCGAAAAACTGATATACATTACAACTGCAGGTGGTTTTTTACCAGAAGTTACAAGCGTGCAGTTGCAGTGGCAGGAATTGTGCAATATGTTTTCAATCAGGGAATTCCGTTTTTATGCGGCTGACAGATTGGACATTGTTCCTGCCGACGTGGAAAAAATTCTTTCTGACACAATGGAAAAAATTGCTTCAGGCGAAAAATTGAAATAGCCTTACTTTGTAATTATTTTCTGGAGCATATCCTGAACTGCATAAACCAGACTTATTCCTACTGCAATTCCAAGTGCGTAGCTCATGGTTTGCCTGGAATAGTCGTATGCAATATTCAGGCTTCCTTGAATAAAAAATTCCAGGGTTCTGTAAAGCATCCCGCCAGGAACCAGTGGCATAAGGGCTATAATCAAAAATTGATTTGCCGGGGTTTTTCGTATGCGGGCAAGAAATTCTGCACTTGCAGATGTCCATATTCCTGCCAGCATTGCAGAAACGAATAAATTGAAGTTGTAATGCCTGCTTATTAAAAACACAATCCAGCAAAACATGCCACTGACAGATGCTTCCAGCAAAAAGCGTTTGCGCAAATTAAACATGAGGGCAAAGCCGAGAGAGCCAAAAAAAGCCATTAAAAGTTGAATTTTATAATCCATTGTTTCACTTCCTGTAGAATTTTTGAATCAGAACCAGTTTCTAATCATAACAGGAATGGCAAAGCCAAAGGCTAAAGCGCCAGCCCAGAGGACAGTTTCTGCAAAGCGCATGATTCCTGTGATTGTATCACCTACAAAGATGTCTTTTATGGCATTGCACATGGCAAGTCCTGGAATCAAAATCATTATGTCACCTATGATGATTTTGTCGATATGCAGCTGATTTGAAAAAACATGGCAGATGAAAAGCGTTAGTATTCCTGTCAGAAATGAACAGAAAAAGTTGAAAAAAACAATGTTGCTGCATATCTTTGAAAGATATTTTTGCATCACCCAGATAAAAAGAGCCAGTAAGGCAGCTGCAACTGAATCCTGAATTGTTCCGCCAAAAAAAATAGTGAAACTTGCTGCTGCACAAAGTTCGCCGGTAAGAACTTTCAGCTGGCTTACAGATTCTGCCTTGATGCTTTTCAGTTGATTTTCAAGGTCATCCAAAGACATCTGCTGCTGACAGAATTTTCTTGACAGTGCATTGATGTTTTCAAGCCGACGGAAATTTGTGGAAGGGCTTGTTGTTATGCGTCTTGTGTGCGTATATGACTCTTCGTCGGAAATTTTCATGGTTGCAATGATGCTTGAAGTGATGGCCAGAACATCCATGTGTTCTGCGCCGTAAGATTTTCCAAGATGAATGAGAGTCTGCTCTATTCTGTGGACATCTGAGCCGTTTTCCATCATGATTCTGCCCATGTCCAAAAAAATGCCTAGTGCTTTTTCGTGTCTGTTCATATTTTTCTGGTTAAATGGTGGCTGTGAGGCGTGAGCGCTGGTAAGGGCGCCGCAGGCGGTCACTGCGAAGCAGGACTGAGCGTTAGCGAACCCTGTACATAGCGACCTGTAGCGAAACGCAGTTGAGCGAAAGGACACGCCCTGAAAAAAATTATAATCCTGAAATTGCCATTGGTTTTCCAGCTCCGGCAGAAACTGGAACTGATTTTTTTATCTGTTCAGCATCTTCAAGGGAGTAGCTGTAAGGAATTGACCAGGGTTTTTCAGCAGATTCATGAGCGGAAAAAGATTTTAACTTGTCAATTTTATCATACGAGCAGTTTGAAGAAGAAAGTTTTGGAATGTTGCCCGAATGGTAAAATTTTGAAAAAGTTTTGGCGTTTTTATCTGAAGAATCGTAATATTTTATGATTGGACCTGCGTGTTTTCCGAAGAAATTGTTTTCTACAATGTATTGTGAAGCGATTCCTGGCCCCAGGCTTGAGCCTGAATTTTCTTTAATGCCGATGTTGTCGTAAACGTTGTTGTAAATATGCATTTGTGTTCCGCGTGAACGTGGCAGACGCTGAATTACATCGTGGAAATAGTTGTGGTGCAGGGTTATCTGGCGATCCTCCGGCGTTGTGAATGAATCACTTGGGGCAATGAGCATTACTTTGTCATGGTTTGTAAATTCGCAGTAAGAAACGGTGATGTTTTTGCCGCTTTTTATGTCGAATGAACCGTCATGGTTGTAGTTGCGCTGCAAGTCTACGCAAATTCCGTCTGTAAAGGTGCAGTGATCAACCCAAACATTGGAAGTAGAGCCTTCTATGCCTAGTGAATCTGCACTGGCTTTGGAGCTTGATTTAACTTTTGTATTTATTTCTGTGGAGCCGTGGTCATCATAGAATGTAACATTGCGGATAATAATGTTTTTCTTTGACTTTATGCTGATTCCGCCGTATTTGATTCTTGCATTGTTAGTTCCAATGAGAGTTGTGTTGCTGCCCATTGATATTGAAAAATCTGCATTTTTACGAGTACCGTCGGAGTTGAACTGGTCAAAAAAGCTGTGGTCTTTGTCAGAAACTTTGCCACCGCTGAGGTCAACATCTCCGGAAAGAACAATGAATTTTTCAGAATCTGAGGCTATTGCTTTCTTAAATGCTGCAAATTTTTGGGCAGGGTTAGGGAATGTTGTGTCGTCTATGACTTTTATTTCTGCTTTTGAATATGCCATTTTTCCGTTGTCAGCCCAACCTCCGGTTGTAACCTTTTCGCCTGGATTTGCAGAAAGTTCAGTTGTTTCCATTGCAGTAACGGCTACTGCAAAAAGCATACCTGTCAGCAGGTAAAGAAAAATACGTTTCATCTAAAGTCTCCTGTAAAAGAGCAATGAGGAAGTTTCAACTTCCGGTTTGAGTTTTTAAGCTAAAGTCTGCAACTCAAACTTTATGCAGATAAAAGCTGCTTGATTACAATGGCCTTTATCTTATATCTTTTTTATTAATAGCGGATTTTGTCAGAAGTTATGTCGTTTAAGGTCATGGCACCTGTCATGCGCATTGTATCTTCCAGTTCAGCAGCAAGCTTTTGTATGTAAACTTTGACACCTTCTTCTCCACCGCCGTAAACAGCTGTTACAAAGGGTCTTGCAATTAAAACTCCATCGGCTCCCATTGCAAGCGCTTTAAAAATGTCTGTTCCTGTGCGGATTCCTCCATCTACGAAAATTTTTACCTTACCTTTTACTGCTTCTGCAATTTCTGGCAGGACTTCCGCTGTTGACGGGCATTGATCAAGTACTCGGCCTCCGTGGTTTGAAACTATTATTGCCTGCGCACCTGCTTCAACAGCTTTTAAAGCTCCTTTTACGGTCATGACACCTTTTACGATAAAAGGTATGCCTGCTGCCTTGATAATCTGCGCAAGTTCTTCTACAGATTTGCTTCCTGCTGGTGGAGTAAGGTTTTTTAGAAATGGAAGTCCTGCTGCATCAATATCCATAGCCATTGCAAAAGGTTTTGAAGCCAGAACTAAATCCATTTTTTCTTTTATTGTTTCAATGTTCCAGGGTTTTACTGTGGGAACAGCTGCTCCGTTGCATTTTGAAATTGCTTTTGCTGCTGCTTTCATAACTTCTGGGTTTGTACCGTCGCCCGTAAAAGCTGCAATTCCGGCTTCTGCACAAGCTGCTGTCAAAACTTCGTTGTAGCGCACATCGTCGTATGTGTCGCTGTAATGCATGGAAACAGCACCTACAGGTCCTGCAAAAAACGGATATTTGAATTTCTTTCCAAAAATTTCAAGGCTCATGTCTACAGGAGCAAGCTTATATAAAGTGTCCATGTTTACGCGAATTCCCTGCCATGCATCGTAATTTCTGATGGCTGTGTCGCCAACGCCTTTTGCTCCTGGCCCTGGGATGGTGTTTTTGCATGCTATTCCATTGCATATTGGGCAGGCTTTGCATTTTCCCCCAAGATTTTTACGTGCATTTTCAATTACCTCTTGATAGGTCATAAAGTTCCTCCAAAAAAATCCTCATAATATATATTTTAACAGTTATTGAATCTATTTCTGTCAAAGATAGTCTTTTCCTGTAAAAAGTTTGAACTGTTCGTATGCCTGATAATTCAGCATGGGGCTGCCGTTGCAAACTTCACAACCTGCAGCTTCTGCCTGTGCCATTATAGGAGTCAGTTCAGGAATGTACACAATGTCAAAAACCTTTTCCTTTCCGGTGAATTCGTAAAACCATATAGGATTGTTGGTTTCATTTGGAGCTTCGGTTGAACCCATGCCAACTGATGTTGTTTGGATTATTAACGAAGAATATTTTTCAAGTTTCCGTGTATTTTCAGGGGACAGCAGGGCTGCATCAAAGCCGAATTTTTCAGCAATGGCTTTTGCCTTTGAAAGTGTTCTGTTGAAAATACAGGCTTTTCCGTCTAGTTTTTTTACAGTGTAGGCCGCTGCTTTTGCTGCTCCTCCAGCACCTATTATGGCAACTTTCCAGCCTTTTAAAGTTTTAAGCTTAAGGAATTCCTGTAATGCAAGGGAAAGACCGTCGGTGTCTGTGTTGTAGCCGGACCATGTGCCGTCCTGTTCCTTTACGATTGTGTTACAGGCTTCGATTTTTTGAACCTGTGTGGAAATTTTATTTAAGAACGGCAGAACATTTTCTTTGTGTGGAATTGTTACAGAAAGACCTTCTATGCCGATTTCATCAGCAAAATCAAGCGTATCCTTTATATCTGGAGAACAGACAGGAATGTATACGGCATCTATTTTTTGATTTTTGTAGCCTGCGTTATGAATTGCAGGACTGTTTGTAGCTTTTAGCGGCCAGCCTGTAATCCCAAAGAGTTTTGTGCTGTCGTTTATGGAGTGGAAATGATAAACTTCATTGATTGTAACAGGATCAATATGGCCGATTACGCTGTTGAATGAGCCAGAATCTGGCGGTGAAACAAAGGTCAGGTAAGAATGTAGCCTTTGTGCCAGAATTCTTGTAGGCAATCCCATAGGCCCCATTGCACATATAATGTGCGGCTGGTCTGTCATTGACTTACATTCTCTGAAAATGTTTGTTACATCTGAAAGAGTTTTGGGCATACAGGCGATTTTAGGAATTTCAAAATTTGTCTTGCACATTTCTTTAAATCGTTTTGCCAGATTTTTTACAGGCGCATTCATATCATGCATACTGCGAATAATCATTGTTCCATAAGCCATGGCTGCATCTTCAAGACTTGGAATATGATAGTCTTCTTCAAAATCTACGTATGCAAAATTTTTACGTTTGTCGGTTTCTGCAAATGCCAAAGCTCTTGCAAACAGCATGGTTCTTCCAGCTTCCCCGCTCTTGTAAAGTCCACCGTCATTTTTGCGCCTGATTGTAAGAATCGTAGGAATCTGTGCAAGCTCAGGAAATCTTCGGATTGAAAGCAGCTCATCTTCATTCAGGTAATCTGCACGCAATTCTACAATATCGATGTAGTTGCGGTATCTGTTAATAAGTTCAAGATCTTCGCTTATTGTTGTTTTTGAAAGGGTAAGACATATAAGTGGTCTGTTCATAGTTTCTCCCATAAAATAAAAAACAGGTGTATTCAAGGTTACACTGAAAAATTCTCAATAGGATTTATTCATTTTTAACCTTAGAACTGCGGATAAAGTTTATGCAACTGTTTTGCATGTAATTTTATTCGTTTTATCATCTTTGTATTTCAGGACATTTTTCTTTTATACTGCCTATAATCATCTGTGCTTCCCAAGTGTTTTGAAAAATCAGGTTTATGCTGGAATTTTCTTTGAGTATAACCTGAAAGTCAAATTTTTCACATAGATTTACATCTTCCCAGTTTAGTGCAGGAACGGACAGAATGTTTTCAAACAGAACAAAAGGGTACTGCAGAAAAAATCCTTTTTGGTAAAGGCCCCCATTTTTGAGTACCAGCAAATTTCTTATGGCAATTTCTTCCCCAAGGACTGCAACTGCTGAAAAAATGCATGATGTCAACAATGTCTGACTGCGTATAAGTGGCAGTGAATTTACAAGCAGACAAAGTGCCATCATTGCATAAATTTTCAAGGTTCTTCCCCGTCGCATAGGTTCCAGACAGTTTCCCAAAGTTTTTTGGATAGCCTTTGACCTAAAAGGAAGAGAAGCAATTAAAATAAGGCTGGCAAGATAGCCTGCTGCTGTCGGAACAAATTGTAAAAAATTCATTTTAATCCTTTTATTTCTTATTATGATTTTTTTCTGCAAGCCAGAATTTCAATGTTTTTCTTGCAGATTCAAACGCCAGCGGCAGATTGTCAATATCAGTCTCTGTCTGTATGTTTTTTGTACAAAGCTCTGAAACTTCTGTTTTCTGAACTTTCATCTGATTGATAAGTTTTTCTGAAGCAGAAGAATTTACGGCTGCTGTAAAAAATAAATCACAGGTTTTGTATCTTATATTTTTATAGTCGTAAATGTTAGGAAAACTGCAAAGATATTTTATTGAATGGACTTCTATGCCGAGTTCTTCTTTACATTCCCGATCTGCTGCAGATTCTGCTGTTTCGTCAGGGTCGCAGAAACCGCCAGGTAATGCCAGAAAACCTTTGCGAGGTTCTTTTGCCCGTTTTTCAAAAAAGACACAGCCATTTTCGTCAGTTATTATAAGCCCGACTGCTGCTGCAACATTGTTGTAAAGCTTAAAACCACAGTCTACGCAGCCCCATTTTCTGTTATCCTGATATTCAATTTTTTTGCTTCCGCATTTAGGGCAAAAATTGAATTTGTTGTCTATTATGTCAGTCATAGATTCCTCAAAATGTCAAAAAAGTCAAATTTCGTTTTTTGCCTTTAGAAAAAACTTGTATTTCTTTCTGAAAACATTTTCTTATAGGAATGCTTTTCAGAAGTTGAAGTAATCAAACAGTTCTTCACTTGTCTATAATATGGTAAAAATCTAATGTCGGCAATATTGCATTGTCTGTTTGAGCGCATTTCTCTAAAAACGTTATTTTTTTTAAGAAGCCTGTATTTGCAGAAAAATGGCAGTTTTTGTTGCTAAGATGGCTTTTTTTTGGAAAACAGGCTTTTCATCAATCTGTTTTTTCTTGACTTTTATCATAACTAAACATAAACTGATTCTATGGATCTTAGAACTGTTTTAGCTACGGATACGGTAAATCTCCATTTAAAGGGAACTACCAAAGAAGAAATTATTAATGAAATGTTGGACATTCTCGTAAAAGCTGGGAAAGTTACAGATAAAAAGGCTGCTCTTGAATGTGTATTGGATCGTGAGCGGAAAATGTCAACAGGAATGAAACATGGTATTGCAATTCCTCATGGAAAGACAGACACTGTTTCAGATTTGGTTGCTTGTATTGGTATTTCTGATAATCCTGTTGATTTTGACTCCCTTGATAGAGAACCTTGTCATATTTTTATAATGACTCTTTCTCCTGTCAATAAGACAGGTCCTCACTTGCAGTTCCTTGCAGAAGTTAGTCTTTTGTTTAAGAGTGCAGAAAAACGTCAGCAGATTCTTAATACTCAGGATAAGGCTGAAGTTATCAGAATTTTAACAGAGTAGTTTTTGATTTTCTTGATTTCAGAAAGCTTCGTTTTATTCAACGGAGCTTTTTTTTTGTTATGGCACTTGCTGTGCTTTTATGGAAGTCTAAGAATCATGTTTTTTTTCATAGAAGATTTTAAAAAGGAAAGAAGAGGCTGTTGTGAAAATCGAAGCAAAATTTGAAGCAAAAAACAATAAACTGTATGGGATTTTTTCTGGTCAGGAAATTTCTGTTGATTTTAATTCTGCCATGCCTGTTGCAGACTTTTGCAAAGTGGCAGGTGATTTCTCAGCAATTAAGGAAAAAATCCCAGGTTCTGCGGAAAAGGTTATGGCCGTAGTTTTGCCGTGGGAAAAAGTTGAGCCAGAGCCAGAAGCCTATGATGAATCTTTTCTTGCTGAGTTTAGGGAAGTTTTAAAGCAGGCAGAAGAAACTGAGCTGTTTGTTGTTATTCTTCCTTGTGCTGGGGAAATTTTAGCTGAAAAAGCTGAAGAATTTACTGCTGCAATGAAACATACAGCAAGACGGATAAAAGATTGCAGTTCTGTGGTTGGTTTTGCTGTGCCTGATGCTCTTGCTTCCTTGGGTTTTTGTGAGGGGCAGTCAGCTGAATTTTTTGTTGAGGAACTTTCCTGTAAGCATGCCCACTATGTTTATTTTGCAAAAAAAGCTGCTGTTGAAAAATCGGGTCTGCTTTCAGAAGCTTTGCAGCTTCCACTTGTCTTATACTGATAAGGAAGAATGTTTGTTGAAAGCCTTTATGTTGTACGAAAGGCCCTGTGTAAAGCTTTTTGGTGCGAAAAATGTTATACTTTTCAACTATATGCAATAATTTCCATGCATTGCTTGCATAAAGTATGATTTTGTGGCAAACTTTTGCCTATGAAAACGAGTAAGAGTAAAATGCAGTCTGCAAAGGTAATGAGTCATATAGACTCTACGCTTTTTAAATCGGCACTTTTTTGCATGTTTTTTTCAGTGATAGCTTTGGCTGTTGCTTTTTTCTTACCTGCAACTTCTGAAATTCAGGATATTAAAATAGCCTCTGCATCTTTTGCAGAGCCGGTAGAAACTAAGTCTTCGTCAGATTCTGAATCAGAGGCAGAATTTCCATTTGATTTTTCATCTTTGTCTGCAACAGTTTTTCAACGTTCACAGGAATCTGACCGTGGTCTTGAACTATATCGGGATGCTCGTTCCAAGGCAGCCGTTGAGTGGTTTTATCTGCACATTGCAGGTGACAGGAAAGTTGCAAATGCAATTCTTGCTGAAGCTAGTAAAAATGACATTCCTTTGTCGCTGGCTTTTGCATTGGCCTATGTTGAGAGCCGTTTTAAGCCATCCGCTGTTAACAGAAATCAAAATTCTTCCATAGACAGAGGGCTGTTTCAGTTAAATAATAATTCGTTTCCAAAATTGAATGAAGATGAATTTTTTAATCCTGAAATAAGTGCAAAATATGGATTGCAGCATTTGCGTTTCTGTTTGGATTTAGCTGGGAAAGAAGTTACAGCTCTTGCAATGTACAATGCTGGTACAAACAGGGTTCGCAAAAACAATACTCCAAGGTCAACTTTGAATTATGTAGATGCCATAATGCGTTATAAGGCAGGTTTGGATTCTGCTTTTGAAGAAGAAATTGTACGGCTTTATGCTCCTGTTGTTCAAAATGCTGCCATGGATGTAGCTATAATAAAATGAAAAGTGCCTGATTTGGTTCAGAAAAAAAAGAAAGCTTTATTTACGTGAAAATTTAGAGATGAAGTTTGTTTTTTTTCTGTTGAGTTTAAAGAAAATGGTTTGTATTGTGATTTTTTTCACAGTATGAACCATTTTTTGTTTTAAAATGTAAAAAATGGGCAAAACTGCTGAATTCGGCTGCTTGTTCTTGTTGACTGTTTATTTTTTGAATTTTATTATGAATATACGCTATTGTGAAAAATATCACAGTAAAATATGAAACATTTACCAAATCCTACAAAAAGACGACTGGTACAATTAGCTTCTCTTCTTAGCCAGCAGACGGAAAGAAAAATTACGTCGAAAACTATTCAGATGATGACAGGATGGTCGGATTCTTTGATACGGCGTGACATTCTTTTGCTTGGTTTTAAGGGTGGTGTTTCCAACGGTTATTTTGTAGAAGAACTTTATGAGGCTATTTGCAGTGAGCTGAATCTGAAAAAAAATGATTCTTCTAAGAAAAACTGCTGCATCGTTGGACTTGGCCGACTTGGTGCAGCTTTGCTGGAAAACAGTCTTTTTGAAGGTTCTCCGTTTGCTGTAGTTGCAGGGTTTGATTCAAATGTTAATAGGACAGAAATTTTGCGTTCAACATTTCCGCTTTTTCCAGCTTCAAAGATGGAAAATGTAATAAAGGAAAAAAATATTGAGTTTGCGCTGCTCGCTGTTGCAGAAAAAGAGGCACAGAAAATGGCTGACAGGCTTGTTGAATGTGGAATAAAGGGAATTGCAAATTATACGAATACGATTCTTGCAGTTCCCAAAGAAATTGCGTTAGAAAATGTTTCGCCAGTAACTGCTTTGGCAAACCTTGCTGCAGCTGGCGGTGATTTTTATGGGGGTTAATATGAGTAGAGTTTACAATTTTTCTGCAGGTCCTTCTTGCCTGCCGGAAGAAGTTCTTAAGGAATGTGCTGCTGAAATGCTGGATTACAATGGAACTGGTCAGTCTGTAATGGAAATGAGCCACCGCTCAAAAGATTATAAGCCGATTATTGAAGATTGTGAACAGCGTGTAAGAAAGCTGATGAATGTTCCTGAAAATTATACAATATTGTTTCTTCAGGGCGGTGCCTCAACTCAGTTTGCCATGATTCCAATGAATCTTGGAATTAAAAAAGGTAAGGCTGCTTACATTAACACTGGTGTCTGGGCAAATAAAGCTATAAAAGAAGCCAAAAAATATATTGAAGTTGATGTAATTGCCAGTTCAGAAGACAAGAATTTTTCTTATATTCCAAAAGTTGAAAAAATTTCTGGGGACTATGACTACGTTTACATTTGTTTTAATAATACAATCAAGGGAACTCATTATGAATATATCCCAGATACTGGCGACATTCCTCTTGTAGCGGATATTTCTTCATGTATTTTGTCTGAGCCGCTTGATGTTTCAAAATTTGGCATTGTTTATGCAGGTGCGCAGAAAAATCTTGCTCCTGCAGGTGTTACTCTGGTAATCATTAGGAATGATTTGATTACGGAAACTCCAATGAAAGGAACTCCTACAATGCTTAATTATAAAACTCATGCAGATGAAGGTTCCATGTTCAATACTCCGCCATGCTATACTATTTATGTAATGGGCAAAGTTCTTGCCTGGATTGAAAAAAATGGTGGTGCAGAGGGAATGGAAAAGCTTAACCGTGCAAAGGCAGACCTGCTTTATAATTATCTGGACAGCAGTGATGTTTACCATGCTACTGTTGAAAAAGGCAGCCGTTCTTTGATGAATGTTCCGTTCCTGACAAAAGAAACTGATGCAGAAAAAGCAAATGCCATCAACAAAAAATTTGTTGCAGAGGCTGCTGCAGCAGGGCTTGTAAATCTTGCAGGTCATAGAACTGTTGGTGGAATGCGTGCTTCAATTTATAATGCAATGCCGATTGAAGGTGTAAAAAAACTTATTGAATTTATGGACAAGTTTGCAAAGGAAAATTTCTAGCAGTCCATGCGGCAAGGATAGGAGGGGATGCGCAGCAGTCCACCGCAGGACGCATAGCGTCCGAGGAGGATGAGCGTTAGCGAACCCCGGATAGCCTGTTTTTTGCGCTTTGCGCAAAAAGCCGCCCAAAAAAAATATAGAGGAAAAAGATGTTTAAAATTCAGACGTTAAATAAAATTTCTGCCAAAGGGCTTAATGAATTTCCAAGGGAAGATTACGAAGTTGCTTCTTCTTTGCAGGATGCAGATGCAATTCTGGTTCGTTCGCAGGATATGCATCAGATGGACTTGCCTGGAACTGTAAAGGCTGTAGCGCGCGCAGGTGCGGGAACAAATAACATTCCAATTCCAGAGTTTACAAAAAAAGGAATTGTTGTTTTTAATACACCAGGAGCAAATGCTAATGCTGTAAAAGAACTGGTTATTCTTGGAATTCTGCTTGCAAGTCGCCCGGTAATCAAAGCTAACAAATGGGTTAATGGGCTTGCAGGAAAGGGCGATGAAATTGCAGAGCTTGCAGAAAAGGGAAAATCTCAGTTTGTAGGTCCTGAAATTAAAGGCAAAAAGCTTGGTGTAATTGGTTTGGGAGCAATCGGTGCAATGGTTGCAAATGCTGCAGTTGATTTGGGAATGGAAGTAATTGGCTATGATCCGTTTCTGTCGGTTGCTTCAGCATGGAGACTCAATCATAATGTAAAGCATGCAGAAACTCTTGATACTTTGCTTGCAAAGGCTGATTATATTACGATTCATGTTCCTCAGACAAATGATACTAAGGGGCTGATAAATGCAAGTACGCTCAGAATTATGAAAGACGGTGTGAGAATTATCAACATTGCTCGTGGCGGGCTTGTAAATAATGCTGATTTACTTGAAGCTTTGAATAGTGGAAAAGTTGAATGTGTTGTAACTGATTTTGCTGCAGAAGAAATTTTGAATAATGATAAAGTTATTTGTCTGCCGCATCTTGGTGCTTCTACACCTGAAGCTGAAGAAAACTGTGCTGTAATGGCTGTCAAGCAGTTGCGTGATTTCCTGGAATTTGGAAACATTACGAATTCTGTAAATTATCCAAAGTGTGTCAGTGATAATCCTATTCCTGCTGGTGGAACAAGGCTTTGTATTTCTCATGCAAATACTTCTGGAATTGTTGCAAAATTTACAACAATTCTTGGCGATGCAAAAATGAATATTGCCGGCATGATTAACCAGAATCGTGGTGAGTTGGCTTACAATATCATTGATGTTGACGGCATTGTTCCTGAAGAAACTTTGAGGGCTCTTGCTACTGTAGAAACTGTAACAAAGGTTCGCCCGATTTTTGGAAAGAAGTAAACTGTTGATTATTCTTTTTATATTATAAAAAACAGGCTTTTCTAGAAGAGTTAGTGCTAAAGAAACACTGAAAAATCCTCAATAGGATTTATTCGGTGTTTCTTTTTAAAAATTCGGGGGATTTTCTTCTGTGGTAAGGCTTGCAAATTCCTGTGCAATTGGTGCGTCTTTTGATGCTGAACTAAAATTATCAGAAAGGACTGCGCCTTCAGTTTTTTTGTTTTGCTGTTTATTGAAAATCTTTTTAGAAGTTTCTGCCTTTTCAGCGGATTTTATGCCTTTTTCTCCTGTGGGTCTGCGTTTGGATACTGCAAGAAAGCCAAACATGCTGCCGCAGATGCCTCCTGCAATATGTGCAAAAGTTGCAATGTTATAGGCTTTGCTGTTTGCAAACAAATCTCTGCCGATGTAGAGAAATAAAATCAGAAAGAAAGACAGAGGAATTTCATG
The DNA here is from genome assembly GCA_016296655.1 of Treponema sp. Lineage (GTDB taxonomy): Bacteria > Spirochaetota > Spirochaetia > Treponematales > Treponemataceae > Treponema_D. The sequence goes on from JAEDIW010000018.1 coordinate 17,639, forward strand.
GCGCGACATGGTGGAAAATGATGCCAGCAGAATCATCATGAAAGCAATTCCGCTTGAACCCATGAGGCCTGCTGGAATAAGACAGGCATTTATAACCCCTGTTACAAGGGCTGTTACAAGAATCATTACCAGAAGTACAGCAGAACCGTAGCGTTCTTCAAGAATTGGGCCAAGCAGAAGAATAAAACTGAAATTTGAAAGCAGGTGGTTCCAGTCTGAATGTCCAAGAATGTGCGAGAATAGTTTGAAATAATCTAACGGGCTGTGCCAGTTAAATGCAACTGTGGAACTTTGGCAGCCTGGAGCTACAAAAAGTACATTTATCAGGTGTCTGTTCATAAAATTTGAGTCTATAAACAGAATTAATGCAGACAGTAGGGCAAAAGTTAATGTGATGGGGGCATTGTATGTAATCCGATAGCTTGACTTTTTTTTCATTTTTTAACCTGAATAATTGTTTTTGAAATGCTTGCGCAATTGCCACTCATTATAAATCTCTTTGAAAGAATAAACTACTGGTAAAATGCTTGAAAATTGCAGAAAAAAATGTGAAATGGTAAAAAAATCAGTTTGCAAAAAAATCAGTTTGCCTTGAAATTTGGAATTCTACTTCAAATATGTTATATTTTTTCTATGGACAGAGAAAGCACTCAGACGCAAAATCAGAGCAATGTTGGCGAACTTGAAATAATGCTTCCGCCAGAATATAAAGTAAAATTTTACAATGATGATTATACAACGATGGAATTTGTTGTAGCGGTTCTTGTTTCTGTATTTAAAAAAGGCAGGATAGAAGCAGAATTTCTTATGAGAACTGTTCATGAAAAAGGTTCTGCTGTTGTCGGTGTATATCCGTATGACATTGCTTTTACTCGTGCTGAAATTGCGACAAAGGCTGCCAGAAAAGCAGGTTTTCCACTGCGCATAACTGTAGAAAGGTAGGTTAGATTTTATAATATGACAATAACTCCGCAATTGGCAAGAATATTAGACCAGGCTTTTTTTAATGCAAAAAAATCTCATCATGAATTTTTAACTCCAGAGCATGTTCTGCGTGCGGCATTGAATTTTCCACAGGTTTGCGATTTGCTGAATATTTGTGGCGGCGACATTGAAAATATACGCTTGATTCTGGATAACTACATAAACACACAAATTCCTGTAAAGCAGGAATCTGCTTTTCAAAAAAACAAAATTACAAAATCTAATGAATCTGCTGGTACTGAAACTAGTGGCAATGAAGATGACAAAAACTTTAATGAAATGCCGAAACTGGATCATATTCTGGATGAAGAAATTTTTAAAGATGATGATGAACTTACAGAGGCAATAGAAAATATAACTGAAAATTTTATTGAAAATTCAGAATATCCTATAGAAACACATTCTTATCATGAAGTTTTGAGCAGGGCAGTGATAAATTGCATTTCCAGTGAACGAAATATTGTGGATATTACAGATGTTCTTGTAAGTATGCTTGATGAAGATAAAAATTATTGCTCATATGCGCTGAAATCTAGTGGAATTGACAGGCTCAGGCTTTTGGAAACAATCAGTTACATGAATGAGGCTGACGGTAATGCCCAGAAAAAATCTGGAAATTCAGTATCTGCTGGAAATTTTGGAAGTTTTGCAGGAGCAACGGCTGGGGTGGCAAAGAATAATGTAAAAAATTCTGCAAGATCTGGCATACTTGAACGTTTTACTGTTAATCTCACAAAGCTTGCAGCAGATGGAAAATTTGAAGGTTTGATTGGCCGTGAGGAAGAACTTAACAGGACAATCCAGATTTTATGCAGAAAGACGAAAAATAATCCGTTGCATGTTGGAGATCCTGGCGTTGGAAAAACCGTTCTTACAGAAGGTCTTGCTATGAGAATTGCAAAAGGTCAGGTTCCTGCAAATCTGGAGGATGCTGAAATTTTCAGTTTGAATATGACAGCTTTGATTGCAGGTGCTAAATTTCGTGGAGATTTTGAAGAACGGATAAATAAAATTCTTGAAGAACTTTCAAAGCTCAAAAATCCTATTCTTTTTATTGACGAAATTCACACGCTTTCTACAGGCGCTTCTTCTGCAAATGGCGGAATGGATGCTGCAAATATATTGAAGCCGTTTTTTTCATGCGATGCGGTTCGCTGCATAGGCTCTACCACCTTTGAAGGCTACAAGAAGATTTTTGAAAAAGACAGAACCCTTTTGCGCCGATTCCAGAAAATTGACATCATGGAGCCATCTAGAGATGAAGCGGTAAAAATTTTGAAAGGTCTCCGTCCACATTATGAAAATTTTCATAAAGTTCGCTACAGCGACAAAGCTTTGCAAACGGCTGTAAACCTTTCTGTTCAATTTTTGCCTGAACGTCGGCTTCCAGATAAGGCAATTGACATTATTGATGAGGCTGGCTCGTTTGTGCGGATTTATAAAAACGGCGGATTTAGGGGACAGAATAAAAACTTTTGCAGAGATTATGCTCAGGTTTCTGTAAATGTAATAAAGCAAGTTGCTTCAAAAATGGCAAGAGTTCCTGTAGAAGCCGTAGCTGGTAATGAAATTGAAAAAATCAGGCTGCTTGAAACATCTCTTTCCAGCCAGATTTTTGGTCAGGAACAGGCGGTGAAGGTTCTTGCAAAGGCTGTAAAAAAAGCCAGGGCGGGATTCCGCAATCCAGAGCGCCCGCAAGGTTCTTTTTTGTTTGTAGGTCCGACCGGCGTTGGAAAAACTGAGCTGGCCCGCTGCCTTGCAAAAAATCTTTCGCTTAAGCTTATCCGTTTTGATATGAGTGAATATCAGGAAAAACATACGGTAAGCAGGCTTATCGGTGCGCCTCCTGGGTATGTTGGATTTGAAGATGGTGGGCTGCTTACTGATGCCGTGCGCAAAGAACCTAATTCTGTGGTTCTTCTAGACGAAATTGAAAAAGCTCATCAAGACATTTTCAATGTTTTGCTTCAAGTTATGGATTATGGTTTTTTGACCGATAATCAGGGGCGGCAGGCAGATTTCAGAAATTGTATCATTATCATGACCAGCAATGCCGGAGCCAGAGACATGGAAAAAGGTTCAATCGGTTTTGGAATCCAGACTTTTTCTGATTCTGTTCAAACCTTAAAGGAAGCTGTGGACAAGGCTTTTTCTCCAGAATTCCGCAATCGTTTGGATGCAGTTGTTCCCTTTGCACATTTGGAAAAAGATATAATTTCTTCTATTGTCAATAAGGAAATTGATTTGCTTGCTGCGCGATTGCTTGAACGGAAGATAAAACTTTCTGTAACTCCAGAATGTGTAAAATTTCTTGCTGAAACCGGTTATTCTAGAGAGTTTGGGGCTAGAAATATTGCGCGTACTGTGGATGAAAAAATTGCAGAACCTCTGGCAGATGAAGTCCTTTTTGGAAGGCTTTCTTCAGGCGGAAAAGTCAACATCTGTTTAAAAAATTCCCAGGTTGTATTTGATTTTTCAGGTGATATATGATTTCTTTACAGGCTCAGGAGCTTTTTGCCCGTCTGATAGCTAAAAATGAAAGTTCATGTGAAAAAATCATTCAGTTTTCTCTGGAAACGGCTTCCCGGCGCGGGCTTTTGGGTTACACCGAAGAACTGTCAATGCCTCTGCTTTATTCGGCTCTGGTGCAGGGAATTTTTCCATGGTACAACGAAGATAAAGGCGAACCTGTTTTGTGGTGGTCTCCTGACCCTCGGTTTGTGCTTTTTCCTGAAGAGCTGCATGTACCGAAAAGCCTTGCAAAGTTTATGAAGCACAGTCATTTTTCTTATACTATGGATACGGCTTTTGAGCAGGTTATAAATGAATGTAGTTCCATTAAACGAAAAGATCAGCGAGGAACCTGGATTGGCAACGGAATAAAAAAAGCTTATACCCAGGCTTTTTATGACGGAAATGCTCATTCTTTTGAGGTTTGGAACGGTGCAAAACTTGCAGGTGGATTTTATGGGGTTTTAATTGGCAGCGTATTTTTGGGGGAATCAATGTTTTCCCATGAATCTGACTCAGCAAAAAGTGCTTTTGTCCATTTTGTCCATGCCTTCAAAAATGCTGGTGGAAAAATGATTGATTCTCAGGTTTACACAGATAACATTTCCAGGTTTGGCGGAAAAAATATAAGCCAGTGTGCATTTTTGCGTTATGAAAGTGAATATTTATATAGTAGCCTCCAGGAAAATTTAAAAGATTCATTTTATAAAACAGTAGAAAAAAAGAGTGAATAAATATAGAATGGCTGTATGAACGCAATTATTACAGTTGTAGGTTCTGACAAAGTTGGAATCATTGCAAAAACAAGTGCTTTTTTGGCAAAACATTCAATTAACATAGCTGACATTACACAGACAATTCTTTCTGGTAATTTCGTAATGATGATGATGGTTAGTCTGGACTCTGCCGATATTTCAATTGACGAACTTCGCAACGGTTTAAAAGAACTTAGCGAAGAAATGCAGGTTGAAATTAATGTCATGAACGAAAAAGTTTTTTCAGCGATGCACAGGGTCTAGCAGATTTTCTCTGCTTTTTAAAAAGATATTATTTCGTTATAAACGCTTATTGCAAACTGATCGGTCATTCCTGAAATGTATTCGATTATGCATTTCTGGAATGAGTCATTGTCAAATACAGAGAAAATCGGCTTGGTATCATATTTCAGTATTCTTTTTCTGTCGGGAATGTTTTGGACTTTATAGTCTGAATATTTTATGAGCCAGTCTTCAAAAGTTTTTGACAGATTTGGATAATTTTTCAGTGCAGAATTAATTCTGCCGTTTTGGGCATACGGCTGAGTCCTTTGTAATGTTCTGTAAAGTGTTTCTATTATATTTTCTGCATAATGCCCGAATTCTGTCAGACGCCAGTGTGTATAAATGTGTGCAAAATTAAATTTTTTCAACTGCAGGATAAAATTGAAATATTCAGCAGAAAAGCACAAACCTTTTTCTGGTGAACTTTGCTGGCACAGGTCAACAATCAAGTCATTTATAAGTACAGTTGTATTTACGGCTTTCCCGCTTCTGAATGCGTTGTTCCCCTTACTTTTTTCTCCAAGTCCAAGTGTGGTTGCAACAATTTCCCTTAATTGCCTGTATGCGCCCATATCAAAAAGGTGGTAGGTTCTTGCGTCTTCAAGGTCACGCCCAAGATATGCTATTTTGTCTGCAATTTTTACGACGCAGCCTTCCCATGTAAACGGCTGAATGATTCCGGGGCGTTTTAATGAATATAAATCAATGGCTTCCTGGCGCGGTTTTATTCCCTGCTGGTCAATTTCTCCGCAGTGGCAGATAAGACCATCACGAACTGCATAGGTTAAATCCAGCAGTTTTTCAATGCCATCAGGATTTGGAAGCGTTTCTATGTAATCAGCAAAAAAAAGACTGTTGCGTTCGTGCCAGAATTTTTTTGGAGCATTTGCTTCATTCTTGCCCATAAGCAGTTTGTTCAGACAGTCCTCACCGTGATGGCCAAACGGAGCATGTCCTATGTCATGTCCCAGGGCAATTGTCTGTGTGAGTTCCTGATTGAGCCCCAGGTATTTTGCGATAGTTGAAGCAACAGATGCAACATGCTGAACATGCTCCATCCTTGTGCAAACATGGTCATTTTGCGGTGCAAAGAAAACCTGTGTTTTGTGTTTTAGGCGTCGGTAAGCCTGACAATGTAAAATTCTTGTATAATCCCGTTCAAATTCGCTACGGATGTCATTTCCTCGTGAGTAAAGGCTGTTTTCCCGGGAAATACAGACATTCCATTTATTATTTGTTTCTGTACAGGCTACGTTTTTAAAAGAGTCTTTCAATTTTTTTCCTGATACAGGGATTTCAGAAAAAAGACTTTGTGAAATCCCTGCAAAGATACTAAGAATTTATGCAAGTTTGCAGAAGTCATGCAAATATTATGCGTCCATCCCTTCTTGGTTTTGCTTCAAGTGCAGGTTCAGCAGAATATCCAAGAATGCAGAAAGCAACTCCTTCATAAGAATCTGGAATATTCCACTTTTCCTTTAATTTTTTACCTTCAAGTGAGCGGAAAACTTCAAAACCTCTGTTAATCCAGCAGGATGCAAGATTTAAAGAGTGTGCAGCAAGCATTAAATTCTGCATTACAAGCGAAGCATCCTGAACATATAAAGGACAGTTGCTGTCTCCAAGAACGGCAATTACTGCCGGAGCTCCGTAAAAAGGATCTGAATCAGAGTTCATTACCTGCGCATTTAAATTTGACAAAAGATTAACAGTTTCTTTATCTGTTACGCAAACCATAACAGATGACTGCAAATTTTTTCCGCTGGGAGCATAGAGTCCTGCCTCAAGAATTGTTTTCAAATCTTCTTCAGATGGCATCTGTGATGTATAGGCTCTACAACTTCTACGGTTTATCAATGCATTTAATACTTCATTTTTCATGGCAAACCTTCCTTATATAAGTTTATATTGAAAAAGAGGCATCGTCAAAATCATTTTTATAAATTTCTATATAAATCTTATTCGCATTTCGGTTAAAGCTTTCCAATAAGTCAGGATTGAAGCAACCGCAGTCACCGTCATTTATCATTTTTACTGCAACTTCATGGGTAAAGGCAGGTTTGTAGACTCGTTTGCATATTAACGCATCATAAACATCTGCTATTGAAACAATCTGTGAGGAAGTTGGAATTTCGTTGCCTTTAAGCCCATCTGGATAACCTTTTCCATCCCAGCGTTCATGGTGATACCTTGAAATATCGTAGTAAAACTGATAAATAGGATCTTCTTTCAAAGGTTCAAGCATTTTGCAACCTGCGGTTGTATGAGTTTTCATAACTTCAAATTCTTCTTTTGTAAGCCGCCCTAAGCTTGCAGGCTTATTCAGAATGCAGTCTGGAATTGAAATTTTTCCAATATCATGCAGAAGTGAGGCCGTTGCAATCTGCTTTATTTTCTGTTCAGTAATTCCATATTCTGGGAAATTAATGGACATATCTTTTGCTATAATTTCTGCAATATGCTTGATTCTCCGTACATGAGAACCAGTTTCTGCTGAGCGACATTCAACGGCATTGCCAAGAAGTTCAATTACTTTTGAGTTTGTATGCTCAATTGCTGCCCCCTGATTTGAAATCATGCCCTGCGACTGATTGAAAAGAATTTCAAGTTGATTGCGGTTATTGTAAAGCTCAATGATGTTCATTACGCGGCGTTTTATAATCTGAATATTGATAGGTTTGGGGATAATATCCACAACACCATAACTATATGCCCTGTCTATAATGTAATCGTAAGCTTCAGTTGTAATGAGGAAAACTGGAACTTCGCGCAATAAATCCCTGTTTTGAAGTTCCTGAAGAACTCCAAAGCCGTCAAGTTCCGGCATGATTATGTCCAAAAAAACTGCACAAAGATTTTCAGACTCGTTTTCAAGAATTGTAAGACCTTCCCATCCATCAGCAGCTTCAAGAATTTCGAATTCTGAACAAAATCCTTCTCTTAAGATTGCCCTGTTCAGTTCTACATCTTCGATAATGAGAATTTTCTGTTTTTTATTCATGTTTCATCTCCCAAAAAGCTGCGCTGTCCGGCTGCCCTTACTTGTTCAAGCAGTTTGCCTTGATGCAGAAATAGAATTGTGCTGTTCTCAAAAACGAGCTTACGGAATTCTTTAAAATTCAATTTTTAAAAATTCCTTGCACAAAATTATAGCCTGAAAAAAAAAATTTTCACGAAAAAACATTTGGAATCTTCTAAAAAAAAGTATTTTAGACTTTTCCTGCCGTAAAATATGCAAAAACTTGACGTTTATTTAAAAATTAGACATACTACGTGCATGAAAAATGATAAGCGCAGTACGGAACGGTTTGTAATTTATGCACGTGCTGAAGCTCCTGATATTTGCCAAATTCCAGGTATCCTTGAGAATATAAGCCAGTCGGGCTGTAAGATACGCTTTCCTCTTTCTTTGAATGTTGATTTTGAAAGTGATTATACAGTCAAGATAACTTTTTCTGAAAATACCAAGACTCTTCCTTTCATTCTTATCTGTCATCCTGAAAGGCTGTCGGAAAAAGATGGTGCTACGGAAGTCGGGTTTTCTTTTTTGCGTTCTCCTGACACTTCTCGCTTGGTCGCTTTTGTTCAAAAATTGGCAGAAGATGATGATGAATACAATGATATTGAAAAATTTGTAAAAGAAGACGTATGCCAGTTCGTATAGAAAAACTTGAAGGCAAGGCATTTCTTGCTTTTCCTGAGATGCAGAATCTGCTTTTGTCGGAAATTGAAACAAGATTTTGCACTGATTTAAAACCTGAAAAAACTTACGGAGAGCTTTTATATTTTTCCCAATGGAATTTTGACCTTTTCCCATATTGGGCAAGTACGGTTATGGAAGAACCGTTTATTCTTCATTTTGATTCTATTGGAGAAGCTGCAAAAGCATTAAAAGAAATTCAGCGGAATTGGGCTCCGTATCAGTTCCAGCTTTTCAGGCGTGCTTCACTTATTCAGGAAAAGTTACCTTATATAAACTTGAAAATCAGGAAATTTCCTTTTGAAATTCCACATAGTCCGCTTGGGCTTTATACATTGCTTGATGAAAAAACATTGATTGCTTCTGCAAAAACTTCAAGCTGTATGCCAGCAGGGCGAATCCGCTTTGAAGAAGACCATGAAAATCCTCCAAGCAGAGCTTATTTGAAACTTCAGGAAAGCCTTACGATGGCACGTTATTTGACAGGTGTAGAATTGCCGTCACCTGGTCAGCACAGTTTTGATGCTGGTGCCTGCCCAGGCGGCTGGACATGGGTTCTGCTTCAGCTTGGATGCAAAGTTTTTGCCGTTGACCGTTCAGAGCTTGCCCCTGAACTGATGAAAAATCCTTCTGTTGAATTTCTGGCGCATGATGCCTTTACTTTGCGTCCAGAGGAAACAGGCCCGTTTGACTGGATTTTCAGCGATGTAATTTGTTATCCAGAAAGGCTTTACGGTTGGGTAAAAATGTGGCTGGACAGTGGTCGTGTAAAAAATATGATTTGCACGATAAAAATGCAGGGCGCCATAGATTGGGAAACTGTAAAAAAATTTGCGGAACTTCCGGAAAGTTACGTGGTTCACTTAAATTACAACAAGCACGAACTCACCTGGATTCATATAGGCAAATAATTTTTTACGGGGCTTCCGGCAGCTTTGCTGCCGTCGGTTGTTCCAGGGTTCCGTGCAGACGCACTTCATTGCTCCGCTGCGCTTCGCAACAGCCTGACGGCTGCCCTTTCATAACCTAAGCCAGAGTATATTCACCTGCCCTGAAAATTATTCAGGCATAGCCTTCTGCCAGGCTTCGTCCATAAGTTTTATGAACTCCTCTTTTTCAGGCTCTGAAAGAAAAGCAGACTTATATGAATTTATAATCAACTGATGAATTTCTTGCATAGAAAAATTCAGTTTGCTGTGGATGTTCCAAAATTCATCAATAAGGTTTACTTTAAAGAAAACCGGGTCGTCTGTATTTACGGTTACATTTACGCCCTGATCATACAGAGAACGGATAGGATGTTCTTCAATTTTACTTACAATTTTCTTTGTAAAAACATTACTTGTAGGGCAAACCTCAATCGGCAGATGGGATTCTTTTAAATAATCTACAAGTTTTGAATCCTGGATGGAAGTTATTCCATGACCGATGCGTTCAGCATGCAGATAATTTATGGAATCCCATACAGATTCTGGGCCTACATCTTCGCCTGCGTGTGCAACTGCATGGAATCCATCTTTGTGTGCCTGTGCAAAAACTGGTTCATAGTCTTTTGCAGGCCCTTTCTGCTCGGCTCCTCCAAGACCAATGCCTATAACGTGTTCGCAAGGGTAGCTTTTCAGCAGATTGAAATTGTTCATGGCATTTTCGCAGCCGAAAGTTCTGGAAACATCAACAAGAATTTTTATTGTAATGCCTTTGTCTTTTTTTATCTTTGTAATGTTTTTATTGAAATTTTTAACAATGTCTTGGTAAGCAAAACCTTTTTTCAGGAAGGCTGTAGGTGCAAAAAAAGCTTCGCAGTAGACAATATTGTTTTCTGCCAAATATTCTGCAAAATCTTCAAAAATGTAGTCAAAATCATCTACAGACTGATATAAATCCTGAACTTGAAGAAAAGCCTGGATAAAGCCATTCAAATCGTTATAGGAAAAAAGTTTATGCTGTGCTTCTTCTGTCATTTCTTCATTGAAACGTTTTTTATATAACGCTTTTATTGAATTTAGCGTTGGAACAGCTTCAATATGAATGTGAATTTCTGCCTTTGGTATTTTTTTCATAAAAGAATAAAATGCTTCTTTTTCCACAGGTTGCCCCCGTATTTACTTTTGAAAACTCTATAAGTACATCGGCATTTTTCTAGTGGAACTTTAATGGATTTGCAGAATTTCGTTTGTGCATAGGTTTCATTTCCTAAAAAGTGCAGGGAAGCTTTTGATTTATCTGCAAAAAATCAGCCTGCAGGCTGGTGGCAACCTGCAGGTAACAGGGCCTTTAGCGAACTTTGCCCTGTTCACATTTTCAGCAGATTCCTGATGTTTTTTCTAACTGCTCTACAAGATTTGCAAAAATGTCCAGAGCTGCCTGAATTGGCTGGGGCTTTGACATGTCAACTCCAGCAACTGCCAGCGATTCAATTGGATAGCGTGAACCTCCAGATTTCAGAAAAGCAAAATAATCTGCCTTTTCTTTTTCACCGCCTTGAGTAACTTTTTGAGCAAGTGCAAGAGCTGCTGAAATGCCAGTTGCATATTTATAAACGTAAAAGGCTGTGTAAAAATGCGGAATTCTAAGACCTTCCATGTCGCTGTTTTTTTCAAAATGCATTTCTGGACCAAAATAAAGTTCAAGCAGGTTTCTGTAGGTTTTTCGCAGAACTTCTGCAGAAAGCGGTGTTCCATTTTCTACAAGTTCGTGAGTTTTCAATTCAAATTCTGCAAACATTGTCTGGCGGTATAATGTTGCCAGAATATCATTTGCCCTCATTGCAAGCAGATAGGCCTTTATTTCCTGAGTTTGTGCAGTGTTCAGCAAATGACGGAACAGTAATTCTTCATTAAAAGTAGAGGCAACTTCGGCTTCAAAAATTGTATATCCATACTGCAGGTAAGGGTTATTTTTTGAAGAATACCATGAATGCATGGAGTGTCCGCCTTCATGGATCATTGTAAAGACATCACGGATATTTGTTTCTTTGTAATTCAAAAGAATGTATGGATAGCCTGTGTATGCTCCTGAAGAAAAAGCACCGCTTCTTTTGCCTTTGTTTTCATAGCGGTCAACCCAACCTTTTTTAAGGCCGTTGCACAGAATGTCTGTATAGTCATTACCAAGAGGTGCAAGCGCTTCCCGGCAAAGTTCAACTGCCTGGTCATAGGTTGTATGCATTTCTACAGATTTTACCAGCGGAACATAGACATCATAGTGGCGAAGTTCGTCAACTTTAAGAATCTTTTTGCGCAGGGCATAAAATTTGTGCAGAGTCGGAAGATTTTTATGTACGGTTTCAATAAGGTTGTGATAGACGCTTAGCGGAACTTTGTCTTTGTACAAGGCTTTTTCAAGGCTTGAAGTGTACCCTCGTGCGCGCATTTCAAAAACATCCTGATTAACAGAACCTGCATAAAGGCTTGCAAGCGTATGCTGATGCTGTTCAAAAGCTGTGTAAAACTGGTTGTAGGCTTTTTTGCGCAGTTCCCTGTCCTGATTTTCCATGAAAACGCTCCAGGTTGACTGCGTAAGTGGCATTTTTGAACCGTTTACATCAAGTGTGCCAAATGAAAGGTCAACATTTGTAAGCAGGCTGAATGTATTTTCTGCTGTCTGAGATGCTTCACTCTGCAATGCAAGGATTTTTTCTTCTTTTTCCGAAAGAATGTGCGGTTTTAAAAACAGAAGCTTTTCCAGAAAAATTTTATAGTCTGCAAATTCCGGCTGAATTTTCCAGGAATTGATTTTTTCATCTGGAAGAGACAGCAGTTCTGTTTCAAAGAAGCTCAGTTTTGCACTTGCCTGAGAACATGCCATGGAAGCTCTGCCTTCCCTGTCAGCAGCAGCGCTGTCACTTTCGTCGGCAGTTTTCTGCAGACCTGCGTAATTGCTGACAAGTTCTGCATTTTTCCACAGTTTTTCATATAATTTAAGGGCTTCAAGGAGGGTTTCCTTAGATTGTCCAAGTTTTCCTTTGTAGGTTTCAACAGCTTCTGCATCCGGCAGAATTTCTGCAAGGGCTTTTTCCCAGTCATCATCCGATTTAAATAATGTTGTTAAATCCCATTTATCTGAAGATGGAACATCTTTGCGTTCCGGAATGTTATTGTTACTCATAGGCTTATTATATCAGCTGAAGGATTTTATGTCATAGAAAGTTGAAAATTTCTGAAAATTTGCTATGATGAAAATTCAGGTGATAGTTATATATAAAGGTCAAACTCTAGGATGTATAGAAGATTTTTGCGGGAAAGAAGTTTTGCGGATTATAAACCCTGAACGGAGAAGTTTGCCAGACATGACATTTGTAGGTGGCTATCCGAACGAATATTGTATTTTTATGGAAAGACTGCCTGAAAAAGATCAGGCTGTGATAAGGCAACAGTTGGAAGAAAAAAATAAGCTGAGGATTTTTTTGTTATGACGGTTAGAAAAGCCTGTAAAGATGACATGGCTGCAATTATGAGTATAGAAAAAGACGCTTTTGCGGCACAAATTCAGGAAAAAACTGAAACTTTTGCGGAAAGAATGGAAGTTTTTGGCGGAGGTTTTCTAATTTTTGAAGATGACGGAGATGTTGCAGGCTATTTTTGTAGTGAAAGATGGTATGAAATTCCTGACAATGATGTTTTGTTTTCATTGGGGCATCCTGCACGAAAAACTCATGTATCTGACGGAAAGGTTCTTTATATAAGCTCATTTGCAATTTTTTCAAAGTTTCGGGGAAAAGGTCTGGGGCGTAAACTTTTTTGCAAGGCGCTGGACTTTATTCTTCTGCATGAAAAAGGGATAAAGCAGCTTTTACTCCTTGTAAATGAACAGTGGAAAGGCGCATTGAATATATATTCTGAGTATGGATTTCAAAAAATTAGATGCGTGGACGGTGTTTTTCCAGAAAGTCAGGGAATTATCATGAAAAAGGAGCTTGCATGAACGAAAAACAGTGGGCTGCTTTCTGCCAGTTTAGGGATGAGTTTAGAAAAAAATGTGAGGAGTGGAGCAGATTTTCCTGCATTTTAAAGCCGTTGCAGGAAGCTGCTGCTGAAAAAGATACGCCTGAATATCCTGTGGAAAACCCTGTCGTTTATAATTCGGATTTTGATTCTTTTACTGAACAAAGTGAAATAAAATTGATTGTAATTGGGGATAATCCTGGGAAAAATGAACAGCTTGACAAAAATCGTCGCTATCTAGTCGGTCAGGCCGGAAAAATTGCACAAGGTTTTTTTGCAAGAAATCCTGAGTTTGGAATTGATTTCAGGAAGAATGTGATTATCCTGAATAAGACTCCTGTGCATACTGCAAAAACAAATCATTTGAAAGCCTTGAAGGCTGCAGATTCTGAAATTGAGCAGCTGATTTTGCAAAGCCAGGTTTGGATGGCTGAAAAGACTGCATGGCTGCATCAGGCGCTTTTTGATTGCGCCGGCCAGAAGCGTGTGGAGTTATGGCTTGTAGGTTATGCTGAATTAAAGGGCAACGGTCTGTTTTTGCCTTATCGGAATAGTTTTTCAGCTGCTTATCAAAAAAATGATGATGTATGGGACAGTGTAAAGGTTTTTCAGCATTTTTCGATGAACCGCTTTTTGATTGATTTAAAAGATTTTTCGAAAAATAATTCAGAAATCGCTCTTGCAAAAAATCTTTCTTTGCTGGGTGACAGGCATAAGTTGGAAATTTTTGGGTAGCGTACAAAGGGCAAGTGGTATGGAGCTGCGCCTATGGCGTCGACCGCAAGGGGCTGCCTGATAAGTTTAGCATCTACAGAGTATATGCTTAGAGATTCCGAAATAGATTCGCAATGACTCTATGAACTTTACTTTTGGGGCAGTCCCTGAGGACGATGAGCGGATAGCGAACAGCGGAACACCACGGTCTGCGAAGCAGATGCCTCAAAAAAAATTATTCTGCCTTTCGGTTTTTTATTTTGCAGATTGTTTGGGTCATTGTTCCCATTGGGCAGAAAGTACACCAGGAACGAGGTTTGTACAAAATCATTACAATTATTCCGATTATAGTTGAAGTGAGCATCAGGCTGTAAAAGCCGTAGCTGAATTGCGCAATCCATGGGGAAACCAGATTTTGTGAGTAGGCCCAGTGCCATGGGATTTTAAAAGTCCAGAACAGCTTTACTACCTGGCTGAGGCTTTTTGCATTTGAGGCTGTCAGATAGGTTTGAAAAATCATGTTGGCAAACATTGTCAGAAAGAAAATTAAAAAGGCATAGCGGAAGACCTTTGAAGTCATCCATTTTGGAGTGGGTTTGTTTCTTGAAAGATGGCAGTTTGAGCCGAGCTGATTTAAAAGCTGACCTCGGCCACACAGATTGTTACAGAAAAATTTGTTTCCTGCAAAAATTGAAAAAAACAGTGGAATCATAAAGTCAATCAGCCCAAGCCATGCAAACAGAATGTTGAAAAATCCGAGTGCAAAGTAAATTATTGCCCAAATCCATAGGAAGTCGTACCAATTCTTTTTTGTTTTCATGGTTTTACCCTCTCTTTTAATATAATTGCATTTGCAGGACATATTACGGTACATTTTCCGCAGCCAACACAGATTTGAATGTCTACCTGGGCATAGCAGCCTTTTATAACGGAAATAGCATTTAGCGGACATTGTTTTGTACAGGCTCCGCATGCTACGCATTTTTCCTGAATTACCTGTGAAATTTTTTTTGAAGTCATTTGTGCTTTTTGCTCCTTTTTAAAAATATAAGAACAAAATTTCCTGCAAACAAGCTGATTTTTTTGTTTCCTTATTCAAGAATTGTAATTTCTACACGGCGGTTTAGGGCTTTGCCTTGTGTTGTGCTGTTGCTGGCGATTGGTCGTTCTGCGCCGTAACCGCGGCATATAAAATGGTCTGCGTTTATGCCTCTTTTTGAAAGCTGCATTGCGATGGCTTTTGAGCGTTTTTGAGAAACTTCGAGTTCTCCTTTAGGATTGCCGACTGAGGCTGAATGTCCTTCAATTAAAAAATGTGAGTCGGGTACAAGTCGTAAAACTTCTGCAATCTGGTCAAGCCTTGAAAGTTCTTCTGGTAAAATTTCATCACTGTCAGGTTTGAACCTTATGTCGCGTACTGAAAGCCTAAGTCCTGCAGGGGTTTCTTCTACAACCATTGAATTAAAATCATCTGGCTGAACTTTTTCTGGTTCTGGAACTGATGATGGAACTGGTATTTTAGCTGAGTTTTTTTTGCCGCTGTTAAGAATTCCTGCGTCTGCAAGTAATTCTGATGCTGAAACTTTTTCTGATTTAGCAGAGCGTTCTGATTTTATTCCTGAAGTTTTTGATTTTTCTGCAGAAGCCTGGGTTGACCCTGTTTTGCCAGCTGCTGCTATTTTTGTACTGGCTGATGTGTCGGAAAGCTGTCCAGATGCATTTTGTCTGGGGGTGCTGTCTTTTGGCTTTGCTGCCTGATACGGCTGATATGGTTGATTCGGCTGCATTCTTTCGGAAGATTTTGCTGCATTGCTGTTTTGACTGCGGGTTGTGGTATTTTTGCCGGATTCTGCATCTGGCAGCAGGTATTTGTTTTCTATGAAATCAGAATTTGATGCAGGATTGGATATTTCGTGTGATGAAAGAGTTCCTTTTTCTGAAGGAACAAATTTTGCAATTCTTTGTAATGCTGGAATGAGTTTTTTATGTTCAACTGCAGGAGGATATTCTGTAAACTGGGAAATTGTACCTTTCAGGCGGACAGAAAGTCCTGTGTCATAAGTGAAAGTTTCGTCTACACGGTCATGTATTAAAATGGCATTGCCTGTGGCCTTGCTTACGAGTATGTTGGCTTCATGCGTTCCTGTTGCATTTTTCAAGGATTTGTCCCCGTTGTGGTCTAAATGCCTCTGGTCGTAGCGGGTTGCCCATTTTGCAGTGATTTTATATACGCTTTGATTGTGATAAGTTTCTTCGCCTGCAAAAGTATAGGCTACAACCATTTGCAGCTTTGTTACGATGCCTTTATTTAACGGGTCAACGGCTCGGACTGCATTTGCCTGCCAGGAAGCCCCTGGTGTAAGTTTCCCGCTTGGAAATGCTGGAAAACTTCTGAAAGACGGAAATCCATTGTCTACAATCATGGAAAGGCTTCCGTTTTGGTTTATCGTAAAAACAGATGGAATTGAATCATGAATTCCTTTGAAAACTTCCTTTTTTGCATGAACTGTTTGCTCTGTAAGGTAAAAATTACCGTCATAAAGGTAAGAATTTTTATCGCTTGCTTTTGAAGCGGGAGAACGGGAAATAAATGAACGGACTTCTCTGGCAATTAGCCCCTGATATTTTCCATTGTCATAGCGGCTTAAATCTGTCCGTTCTACCAGTGTATAACTTTTTTCTCCGTTGTGAGTAATTGAAGCCTGGGAAAAGGATTTGGCATCTGGAAAAATAGTAAAAATAATGGCTGCAAACAAAAAAATCATTCTATTCATATATTTATTATCGGATATTTATTATCGGAATAGATGAAAAAAATATCTGCAAAAAAAAGGCGGATCAGAAAAACTTTCTGACCCGCCACACGGAGAAAAAAAACTTATCTCAAATAAAAGAGAACTATTTAATAAGGCTAGAGAGTTACACCATTTTTAAAAATAGCGATTTCTCTGTAGCCGTTGCGCTCATTTGCTGTCTGTTTTTTACCAGAGGCAATGTCGCAGATGAGTTGTAAAAGTTCATCACGAACACCGTCAACAGGTTTGTCCAGCATTTGAGCTGCATCAAAATCAATCCAGCCAGCTTTGCGGTTTGCAAGCGGATGATTTGTTGCAATTTTTACTGTAGGAACTGGTGCTCCAAGAGGAGTTCCACGTCCTGTAGTAAAGAGAATTAAATTGGCGCCGGCAGCTGTCATGTCTGTTGTAGAAACAATGTCATTGCCAGGACCTTCAAGCAGATTCAAGCCCTTTTCTGAAATTCTGTCACCATAGTGAAGAACTCCGCATACAGGGGCTTTTCCGCCTTTTTGAACACAGCCTAAAGATTTGTCTTCAAGGGTTGTAATACCACCGGCTTTATTTCCGGGAGATGGATTTTCATATACAACCTGACCGTGTTTTGCAAAATATTCTTTGAAACCGTTTATAAGATTTACGGTTTGGTCAAATCTGTTTTTATCAACACAACGGTTCATCAGCATTTGTTCTGCACCGAACATTTCAGGAACTTCAGTAAGCATTACAGAACCGCCCATTGCGGTAACAGCGTCACAAATGCGGCCAACCAAAGCATTTGCAGTAATTCCGCTTAAGCCGTCAGAACCTCCACATTTCATTCCAAGAACAATTTCGCTCATTGGAACTTCTTCCCGTTTGAACTGAGAAACGTATTCTGCAAGTTCTGTAAGAAGTTTTCTGCCTTCTGCAACTTCGTCAACACAATCCTGTGTTTTCATGAATTTTACACGGTTTGGATCGAAATCTCCAAGTTCTTCAAGAAATTGCTCGCTTGTAAGGTTTTCGCAACCCAAGCTTACAACAAGAACTGCTCCTGCATTTGGATGATGTACTAAATCTGCAAGAATTTTACGAGTCGTTGCATGGTCATTGCTCATCTGCGAACAACCGTATGGATGTGTCCATGCAAAAACCCCTTCAAGACCTCCATTTTCATTTGGAGCAGGTTCTCCGCCACAGAATTTTCCATTTGCCCAGGCGGCAAGATTTTCAGAAATTTTATTTACACAGCCAACTGTCGGTACAATCCAAATTTCGTTGCGGATTCCGATTCTTCCGTTTGGCCGTTTATATGCTTTGATTGTAGGAATGTTTTTTCTGAATTCAGCTGTTTCTGCTTTCCAGGCTTCCATAGAAGCTTCTGCTCCTGCCTCATCGTAAGTGTAAGAGGCAGTTTCTGAAAGAAGAGTTTTTGTATTCTGGACATGAACATGGCAACCAGCGGAAATTTCACATTTTGCTCCACCGATAGGATAACCGTATTTTATAACAGGTTCTTCTGACTTGATGTCTTTTATGGCAAATTTGTGACCTGCCATGATGTCTTCTTTCAAAGTCAAGGTAACTTCTTTCGCATTTCCAGAAGCTTCAACTGTAATGGTTTCTCCTTTTGCAAGAGGAACCAGAGCAACGGCTACGCTGTCGCTAGGATGAATACGTAAAGCTTTTTTTCCAAATTCCTGACAGTTGTCAGCAGCTGGAGCAGAGCTAGAACAAGAACATTTTTCAGAATTCATATTACAAAACCTACTGTTCAAAACTTAAAAATACGTTGGAAAGAAGCTCCCTGACTGGGAACGCTCCTTTTCACATTTTTTGGTTCTGCCCGTTTTACAGGCAGAAATTCGTTTTAGGAAAGGGCCGATTAACACTTGAAGTGATTGGTCTGCCTTTTCCGTCAAATTGCCGTAAGCCATTGACTTACGGACAATTAGCTACATTCAGTGTTTCCTTAGGCATTAACTACTGCGTTAAGAGCCTTTTTCATGCCGTCTTTTTTGATTGAAGCAAGTGCTGTTGCAACAGCTTCTTCAAGTCCTGCATATTTTGTAAGGTCTTCTTTCCAGAAATCTGTATTTGAAAGAACTTTGTTTGCAATAACTTTTGCGTCCTGAGTTTCTTTGTTTAAGTTTGCAAAGAATTCAAGAACTGGCATTGTGTCTTTGTTTGGATAAACGCCTTCTTCCCTCTTTGATTCAAGATATTTCGCACCTTTTTCGTCTGTTTTGATTTCTGTTCCATTGTAGAAAGAAATAAGGGCAGCAATAGAAAAAGAAAGAAGCTTTGGAACGGAGCCTTTTTTTGCAATGTACTGAGTTACAGAAGGCAGACAGCGTGTCCAGTATTTTGCAACAGAGTTCAGGGAAATTTCGATAAGGCGGTGCGGGTTGAACGGATTCTGGAAGCGTGTCCAAACATCATTTGCATAGCCTTTAAGGTCTTCCTGATCGCCGTCGATTGAAGGAACGATTTCGTTGAAGATAACGTCGTGCATGAATTTCTGTGCATCGGCATTTGGTGTGTTAAAGCCTGTTCCAACTTTTTCTGAACAAACGATGTCCTGAACGTAGTTTGAACCTGCAAGGAAAGCTGCCAGTACAGAAGAAGTGTGGGCACCGTTAAGGATGCGTACTTTTCTTGTGTGGTAGTAGTCCATATTTTTTGTCCAGATAACAGAAAGACCTGCTTTCTGGAGAGGAAGTTCGTCTTCGTGAGATTTTTTGGATTCTATAACCCAGAAATGGAAAAGTTCTGCTGAGTCCAAAAGTTTGTCTTCGTAACCAAGTTTTTCGCAAAGTTCTTCTGCCTGAGTTTTACCAGTTTCTTCGTTTTTTGTAAGAAGAGGGAAATATCCTGGAACGATGCGGTCTACAAGGCAGGAACATACATCGCAGGCTTCGTCGAACCAGTTGATGAAATCTGGACCCAGCTGCCACATTTCTGCGTAGCGGAGAATGTTTATGCGGAGGTTAAGACCTGCCTGGTCAGAAAGTTCGCAAGGAATAAGAATCATACCCTTAGAAACATCACCGCTAAAAGCCTGGAAGCGTTTGTAAAGGAAGGCAGTAACTTTTGCAGGGAAGTTTTTCTGTGGTTTCTGGTCTAAAGTAACAGGAACTCCGTCGATTTCTGTATCGAAGCGGATGCCTGCTTCTGTAGTGTTAGAAACGATGAAGCGCAAATCCGGATTTGAAGCACATGCAATATATTCATCGTAGTTTGTGTAAGGGTTGATTGAACGGCTGATAGAAGTAATAGTACGAGTTTCTACAGTCGGCTTTCCGTCTTTCATGCCGCGCAGAACTGTTGTATAAAGGTTGTTCTGCTCCTGCAATGATCCAACCATACCTTTTTCCAATGGCTGAATTACAACAACATTTCCGTTGAAGCCTGCCTTTTCGTTGGCAATATCAATCTGCCAGTCAACAAATGCACGCAGGAATCCGCCTTCTCCAAACTGGAGAACTTTTTCAGGGCGCTGAACTGTTTTTACAACATCTTTAATAGATTTCATTCTAATCTCCTATCTAAAAATAGAACTCAAGTAATCTGTGTGAAGTATATTTGCTTTAGACTGCTTTTTAGTTACCAATTTTTGTATATTTCAGTTGTCTGGCAAAGATTCAATATTATCTATTGAAAAAAAGGCAGTTTTAAATGTATACAAAAGATTTCTGAAAACAGGGCTGTTGTATACAATATTTATTGTATATCCACTGAAACAGAATGTCAATTTCCTTTTTTTGTTGTTTTGAAAAAAAAATTGCGTTTTTTAAGAGAAAAAAGAATAAGTGGATGTTTTTTTTAGAAAAACTTCATTAAACGCATATTTTCAATTAAGGAATGTTTTTTTTTGAGGCAATGAGTATAATTTGTAAAATCAAATTTTATGTGAAAGTTGATTTTTCAGTTCTTAATTGCTTTCAGTAAGAGTCAGAAAAATATTTTTTTCGTAATTTCTATAGATGATTCTGTCACTTTTTTTGGTCAATTCAAGAATGCATTTACGTTTGTTAAAAACTCTTCGGATTTCAGTCTTTCCGTTAGATGCTGTTTCTATGGTAAATCGCAGTTTTTTTGATTCAAAAAGTTCGGCAACTTTTTCCGGGCTGTAGAAAAGCCATTGGAACAGGGCAATGGAATCTTTCTGTTTTAGACCTGGAAGATGAGACCATCCGCTGGGTTTTAAAGTTTCTGCAGAAAATGAAATTCTGGCAGTTTCCTTATTGTCAGGACTGAAAGCCTGCATAAAAATGCTTTCTCTGTCAGCCTGTAGTGAAATCCTGTATTGGTAAGTTCCTGATTTTGCAACTATCTGGCCGTTCCATGTTTTGCTCAAAAAATCTTCCTGAAGGAATGAAGGGGAGAGAAAAGGTATTTTTTTTGCAGGATAAAGCCGGATGCTGAATTTTGAAGGTTTTTCCGTTTTATTTAATGTTGCGCAAGAAGTTAAAAAATATGAAAAGAAAATAAGGACAGCAACATTCCGAATTTTCCGAAAAACCAAGGCAAAAGAATTCATTTGTAGTTTCTCCGATATGCTGTAGAAGAATTATCAGTCGAATAAAGATTCTATTTCTTTTTCATAAATTTCATTCAGCCGGTAACGCATTATTTCCTGCTTTGCAGATAATTCTATGCCGACTTCAAATTCTTTTTTCAGGAGAACAAAATTGTTGATTTTTTCAAACATTCTGAAACCGTTTTGAGCATTTACGGCGTTTGCAATTTCTTCTTCGAACAGTTTCTGCACGTTTTCTGAAAGCATGAAATTTTCAAATGTATCGTATTGAAGACCGTTTTCCTGTGCCCAATCCTTTACTTCCTGTTGATTCGGAACAATAAGAGCTCCAAGATATTTCTGATCCTGTCCTACGACAACTGCTGATGTAATGAATCTTGATTCTGTAAGCTTCATTTCTATAGGCAACGGTTCAACATTTTCACCACCACGTAGAACGATTGTGTCTTTTATGCGGCCTCTGAGTTGAAGTTCGTCATTTAACGTCATAATGGCAATGTCACCTGTGTCTAGCCAGCCGTCCGGCGTAATTGTCTTTTTGGTTAGTTCTTCATTTTTGTAGTAGCCTTTCATGACGGTTCCGCCTTTTACCTGAAGAACACCTTTCTGGCAGCGACCTAAAACCATTCCGTTATGGTCTACGATTCGTACTTGAACGCCTCTGATTGCACTTCCTATAGTTCTGAAAACTGGGCAGGCTGTCGGGCGAACTGCTACTACAGGTGCAGTTTCGGTCATTCCGTAGCCCTCTACAATATTTATGCCAATTGCCCAGAAAAATTCATCAACAGCTTTAGGGTATGCAGCACCTCCTGCAATTCCTACACGGAAATTTCTGCCCAGCATAGCCTTGATTTTTGAAAAAAACAGACCTGAACCCAAAAGTTTAACAGGATAAAGCAGAAGCCACGGAATAACAAAGATAATCCACTGCAATGCCAGGTAGTCATTTGAAAAACGGGCTTCCTTTCTGAACAGCCTTCTATCTATCCGGCTGTGCAAGATTGCAACACTTGTAAAGAATTTGAACAGAGTATAGACAATTCCGCCTGTTTTTCGCATTTTGCGAGTGATTCCATCGTAAACAGCTTCAAAAATACGCGGAACAGCAGGAATGAGATGTGGATTGAGTTTTTGGAAATCTGCCAGAAGAATGCTTCCGATTGGCTTTGAGTAGCAGATTGCACCTGCCTGAAACAGAATGACATATTCGCAAAGCCGCTGGAAAACATGCCATATAGGAAGTACGCACAGGGCTCTGTCTCCAGGATTCAGGTAAATTCGTTCCTGCAATTCATCCAGCTGAGTTAAAAAATTTCCATGGGAAAGCATGACGCCTTTTGGCTTTCCCGTTGTTCCAGATGTAAAAATGATTGCGGCTGTATCATCCCAGCTGCCTTTTTCAATTTCTGTTTCAATTATATTTGGGTTTTCATTGCGGAAAGAAATGCCCTTTTGTAAGATACTGTCAAAACTGAGCAGTTCTATGTTTTGTTTTTCTGCTTCATCTGCTTCGGCTTGAGCCGGTTTGTCAAAGTAGATTAGCCTTTCAAGTTTTGGAAGGTCTGATTTTATGGAAAGAATTTTCTTTATCTGAGAAGTATTCTCAACTATTACAAGTTTACATTCTGTAAAAGAAAGAATGTACTGCAAATCTTTTATGGTTGCATCGCAGCCTCGTGGAACATCTATGGCTCCAATTGCAAGAATTCCGATGTCACTTTGCTCCCATTCCTGGCGGTTGTCAGAAATAAGACCGATTAAGTCCCCTCTTTTTACACCTGTTGAAAGCAAGCCCCCTGCAAAGTTCATGGCATTTTCAAAAAGTTCTTTATATGTACACGGTTGAAAGTCTCCGGAAGAAAGTCTGGAATATTGGGCAGGAAGATCAGAATATGCCAGAGCAGTTTTTCGAATCATTCTAGGTAAAGTTTGTTCCATGATAAATTCCTTTGGGTTTGAAAATTTAATTTGTAAAAGCCTGGTTTAAAAATCGTTTTGAAACTTTCTGTAGAAAGCTTAGGCATATTTTATAAGTATAACCGTATTATTTTCCAAATTCAACGGAGAATTTATGAGAACGTTCAAAAAGTTCAGGTTTGTGTGTGTGGCGGTGGATGATTTTTTTTTCTGGAAGTTACAGCCAAAGGGCTTGTTTCAGAGATTTGATGATTAACTCTTGAAGCGATTACTTGGTACTTCCCGTTAGATTGCCGTAAGTTATTGATTTGCGGATAATCAGCTACATTCAGTTTTACCTTAGTATGTATATTCGCAGATTATCTGTTCGGCTTTTTCTTTCATAAAAGGAAGGAGGCTGCTTGTAAGATATTCGCTGCCGATTTTTTTTGTAACCTGATATCTGGCACAATTTTGTTTACAGCCTTGACAGAAAGAAATCCTTATGGAAGCTGCCAATCCTGAATTTAGAAACATTGAGTTGTGAAAGAGTCCGCATTGTTCAAAAAATTCACATCTTTCCTGCATAAATACCTCTTTTTTAACTACCGGTGCAAACTTTATGGTTTTCAGGGAATTTGAATTCCCCTGCATTTAAACTATATAGTAAAATTCCAAAAAGTCCAGTAAATTTTTCTAATTTCTCCACTTTTTTGCAATTTTTACGTAGGAATTTCTGCAAAGTTTGGCAGACTTGAGAAAAATTTCTAAAATCTCCATGTTTTCAACTGAAAATAAGTTTATCAGGCAGCTTGTGCGGAAACCTTGGGCTTTTTAAGATTGTTTAAGATTGTTTTTTTTGTTAATCAAATATATTATATAATTGCAGATTTTTAATTTAAAAATTGATGGACTGTCTAATTAGTTTTGTCATGCTGAAATAAATTCGCAACGATACTATGAACTATGCTTTTGGGGCAGCTCCACAAAAAGTTATCTGGAAATAGAAACTGTTATGACATAGGAGCTGCTGTTGCGGACTATAATAATTGGAGCTGGCTTTACAGGAATTCAGCTGGCAAAAAGGCTCATAAATGAAAAAAATGATGTGGTTCTTATTGATAATGATGCGGATACGGCGCGGCATGCTTCAAACCGATTGGACTGCTCTGTAATTCAGGCTGACGGTAATAATCTGCAGGTTCTAGAGGATATGCAGATTGCAAAGGCGGATGCCCTGATTTGCGTTACGGACAGTGATGAAGTTAACATGATAACCTGCTCGCTTGTTGATGCTGTTTATCCTAATCTTTTAAAAATTGCAAGAGTTCGTAATTATTCATATTACTTGAATACTTCGACTGCAAATACAAAACATGCTGATGCTTTTACTGGTTCACACAGACCTTTGTATGGAATTGATTTTATGGTGCATCCAGATGTTGAGGCAGCCAACGCAATTGTTGAGGCTGTGAAAAATGGTGCTGTAAGTGATGTCTTGACTTTTGATAATTCAGATTTTGAGCTGATAAGGCTGACTGTTGGTGAAAATAGTCCTGTAGTTGGGCAGAAACTTCAGAATATCAGAAGCCTTACAGACAAAACATTTCTTATTGCATACATTGAATCAGAAGGAAAAGCTTCTTTGCCCAGTGGTTCAACGGTTCTGCATAAAGGTGACAGCATAGGGCTGTTGACAAAGCGTGAAAATGTGAATGCTTTGTTTGAACTTTTTGGCTTTAACGTGCAGGAAATTAAAAAGGTTGCCCTTGCAGGTGCAGGCAGAATCGGTCAGCTTATTGCGGAGCAGATTATTCAAAAGAAAAAAAATCCCATAAATTTGTTCCTTTCAAAAATTCTGTCTGCAAAAAATGCTGAATTTTCTGTTCAGAATCTGCTTATAGTGGATTCTGATGAAGTTTTATGCAAATCAGTTGCACAGCGTTTTCCAGATGCAAATGTTTTTTGTGCAGATGCAATGGATGAAGGTTTTATTCAGGAAGAAAATATTCAGCAATATGATCTGGTGATATGCGCAACTGGCAGTTATGAAAAAAATATGGTTCTTGCAGCTTATTTAAAATCTATTGGAGTAAGGCGGACTGTAAGTCTTGTTTCAAGTTCAGCTTATGCTTCGATTGCAAGAAAACTGGGGGTAAATGTTCCAGTCCCTTTAAGGGATTCCATTGTAGACAGTATTATGAGCCATTTGCGCGGAAAAACAGTAAAGGAAATTCATTCTATTACAAATGGCGAGCATGAAGTTGTTGAGTATGTGCTTTCACCGGCTTCGTATCTTGCCGGCAAATTTATTCGGGAAATTTCTGATCCTGGTTCTTTTTTAATTCTGTTAATACAAAAAAACGGTTCAAATGAATATCAGATTCCTGCAGGAAATACAATGCTGTCGGCTGGAGATCATCTTATTCTTGTTACTTTAGCAAAAGAAACCAAGCGGGTTCTGGATGTTTTCAATGGAGAATAGAATATGAATTTCTGGCCAGTTTTTAGGATTATCTGCATTCTGCTGGGCTTTGTCGGGATAACTTTTATAATGCCTGTTGGTGTTGCCCTTTATTTTGCGGAATATGATATTGTGCCTGTGTTCGCAATTCCAATGATTACTGTGTTTTTTTTGGGATTGCTCTGTGTTTTGTCTGGCAAAAATAAAAACTGGCGAATTTCTGTGCGCGGTGCATTTGTTGTGGCTGCACTTTCATGGATTTCTGCAAGTTTTTTGGGTGCTGTTCCGTTGTATTTCAGCGGTTATGTTCCAAGTTTTACGGATGCCTTGTTTGAGAGCGTAAGCGCCTTCACAACTACAGGGGCTACGATTTTAAACGATATTGAAGCTTTGCCGAAGAGTTTGAATTTCTGGCGATGCCTTATGCATTGGCTTGGCGGAATGGGAATCGTTGCCCTTACGGTTGCACTTCTTCCCCTGTTGGGAATAGGAGGCTTTCAGCTTATAAAGGCTGAAACAACTGGTCCTGAAAAAAGCAAGGTTACTCCAAAAATTACGACTACGGCAAAAATTTTATGGGTGATTTACGTTGCCCTTACAATTTTACAGACTGTACTGCTTTTGTTTTCGGGGCTTGGATTTATTGATTCTGTTGCAGTTACTTTTGCCACTCTTGGAACTGGAGGTTTTGCCCTAAAGAATGCAAGTATCGGCGGCTATAATTCTGCTGTTGTCGACTGGATTTGCACGCTTTTTATGCTTTTGGCTGGCATAAATTTTTCATTGTTTTTTTATGCAGTTACTGGAAAAATGCAGGAAATCTACAGAAATACAGAACTTAAGGTGTATCTGCTTATAATTGCGTTTTTTTCTGTAGCAACGGCGTTTTTTGTGCTTCCAAGGTATGGGGCTTTTTTGAATGCACTGCGCTATGCGGCTTTTCATGTTGTTTCTATTATTACTACTACAGGATTTGCAACTGATGACTATCTTTTATGGTCAGAGCCAGCGCAGTTTATGCTTTTTCTGCTGTTTTTTACAGGGGCTTGTTCAGGTTCAACTGGAGGCGGCATAAAAATTATCCGTTGGGTAATTCTTGCAAAGCAGGGGTCGAACGAAATCAGCAAAATGCTGCATCCCCATGGAATTTTTTCGATTCAGTTAAACGGAAAAATCGGACGAAAAGATGTTGTGTTCAGTGTGGCTGCATTTTTGTATTTTTATTTTTTTCTGCTTTTTGTTACGACTTTTTTAGGAACTCTGGCTCATCTAGATTTGTTTACGGCTTTGACAGGAGCTCTTTCTACGTTGGGCAATATAGGACCTGCTTTTGGAAAGCTTGGACCTGCCTGCAATTATAGTTTTTTGCCTGATTTTTTAAAATGGTGGTATTCTTTTGTAATGCTTGCCGGACGTCTGGAACTTTATACAATGATTATTTATTTTACCCGCTCTTACTGGAAAAAATAGCAGAAACTTGATTTTCTGTCTTGTAAGGTGAAAGTTGCAAAGAAAGTTTGATTTTTGCTGCGTTAAGGCAATGTGGAAAATCTGTTATGACGACAGGCCACTGGTCTGCTTTTGGAGGAAAAATATGGAGTTAAAAAAATATAGGATTATAATACTATTGTTACCCTTTCTTGTGATTTCGTGTAGAAGTACAAGAAATCTTGTATTAAATATTCCGCCTGATTATCCGGCAACACCTTTTTTAGAAGATATTAAAATTAATAAGAAATCTCTTTCCGAAAAAAATATTGGTAAATCGGGTTTTATCTCCTTTTATTGCAAAAATATAATAACTGAAGAATTTATAGAAATCGGTTATTTTGATGATACTGAATACATGTATGGCTTTATTTTACAAGATGGGAAAAACTCAGGAGAAATAACTTTTTTTGATATGGATTCATGGAATCTTCATTGGTTTTGGGGATCCGAAAATCAATATTACATTCATTTGAGTTTGATAGATAGTCTTGTTCGCTATTATGATCTTTCTATTAGTACCGAAAAAGCTCAAAAAGTTTTCTCTATCGAAAAATATAGAGAAAATCAAAAATGGCATAAATTAAAGAAAAAGGAGATTTTTTAAACGCAAAGTTGTATTAGCAGCCGAAAATGGAATGTGATACAACTGAATAAATATGATATAAATATCACATAACAAGAAGTTATGTAGACGCCCGCACTGGGGCGCTTTTGGAGAAAAATATCATTGAAAAAATATATCTTTACAATATTAATACTTCTCATTTTTTTTACGAATGCTTTCTGTCAAGTTTCTGACAAAGATGGGATAAATAATATGACAGAAGAAGATGCAACAAAAATAATTATAGAATCTAATGAAATACAGACTAGATATGATTATGATTTCCATACTCTTGTTCAAGTTGTTCCGTATAGATGTATAACCCCATTTAATAATTGTTGGTTAGCAATATTTGATTGGAAAAACTCAAAAACAGACTTTGATTATTGCTTTGAATGTTACTTAATACAAAATGAAACTGTTTTTAAACATTTTGACTTTCTTCCAGATTCAAATGATTCTGATAATATCAATTTAGCTAAATTTGTAAATTTACAATATAATAATGGAATAATTTTAAATCAAATTGAAAAATTCCGTCTGTTAAAAACAGATTCTTTCTTGTATGATTTTAATCATGATGGTATTGATGAACTTCTTTCTTTTTCTACAGATGGCATTGTAAATTATATACATATTTTTACTCCAGATCTTTCAGATTTTTCATTTTGTTGGATTCTGAAATTTAGTTATGCCGATAAAACTTGTATAGAATTTATAAATTACAAGCAAAGGCAGGGTGTTAAAATTCTTGATAGTTATAACGTATGGCATTTGTATAGATATGATTATATTCAAAAACAATACATCCAAGATAAAACAGCATCAAGCGAGGAACTTGAAAAAATCCACGGAAGCCCGGATTTCTTTGCAGAAGCCGGAATAGATTACACAAAGCTTGAGCGGCCTCTTTTACCGGCAGATTTGGAAGGCTTTTCTAAAGCTGCATTAAGAATCTGGCGCAATGCAATTTATGCACGCCATGGCCGTATCTTCAAGAGTGAAGATTTGCAGGCTTTATTCAATGAATATGCATGGTACACACCAGATGAAAATTATTCTGATGACAAACTGACCGATACAGACCGGGCAAATATCAAACTGATTCAGGAATTTGAAGAAAAATAATTCAATACTTTTTTATAATAAATATGCACAGTTTTACAAAAAATATGATATACTTGTTAAAAGAGGGATAGCTATGTCAGATTCCGCATTTGCAGATTTTACAGAACAGGTACTTTCTCTTTCTTATGAACAGACAATAATTCTCATGGGCAAAATGCTTGAATCATTGAAGAATAAACGCAACGAAGAAAATTACGCAGAAATGGAAAATGACATTGCCCGAAGCTCAATGAATGCCATGTGGGAGGAACTGAAAAATGACACATGGTGAAATATGGCTCATAGACTTTCGACTTTGGTATTCCTGTTGGAAGCCTCCCTTCAAAAATCCGGCCAGCAGTTGTGATGCAGAATGATTTGCTTGGCATAAAAGATTTGAATACAGCTGTCGCCATTCCTTTCACATCAAATTTGGTTCCATCAGAGTACGAGCCGAATATTCTCTTTAAAAGAGAAGAAACAGGACTTTCAAAAGATTCTGTGGCTGTAATTCATCTTATTGGAGCCGTGAATAAATTTTCATTTGAAAGAAAAGTTTCAAAATTATCAGAAGAAAACTATCAAAAGCTAGTTGATGCGGTCATAAAATTGATTTCAGACAGGAAATAGCACATAACA
>JAEDIW010000057.1 GCA_016296655.1 Treponema sp.
AGGTAGCTGCCGGGCTTTTTTTTATTTTAAACTTCTCTCCTTAAATGTTTCTTCCTTCTGTTTTTGTTGTTTCTTTTTTTTGCGTAGTCCAGCCTGTATTTTTTTAGATGGCAAGGGGTTTCGGTTATATGCTGAGGCTGCTGGAAAAGGTGCTGTTTCAGAAAAGGAAAGTAAAACAGCACTGCGTATGGACTTAACTCTGCAGGAACAATCTTTTTCTGTGGGGCAACTGTGCAGGAGTGCCCCCTTATCAGTGGAATTTATAAGCTGGTTAATTCGTTTAGCATTTGGCTTGGATTATCTGCTGGTTTTACTTTGGAAAAAGCTTTTGTTATGATGCCGTCTTCGTTGATGAGATAGGTCGTGCGTTCTATCCCCATATAGGTTTTGCCGTACAGTTTTTTTTCTTTCCAGACATCATAATTTATGACAGCTGTTTTTTCTGTGTCGGAAAGTAGTGTGAATGGAAGGTTGAAATTTTGCTTGAATTTTTTATGGCTTGCAACAGAATCCTTGCTTATTCCGATTATGACGGCACCTTTTTCTGAGAATTGTGGGTAAAGTTCAGCAAAACCGCAAGCCTGTTTTGTGCAGCCGGAGGTGTTGTCTTTTGGATAGAAATATAGAATTATTTTTTTTCCTTTGTAGGATTCCAGAGTGTGGATTACTCCGTCCTGATCTGGCAATGAAAATTCTGGTGCTTTTGTTCCTGGTTCAAGCATTTTGTCCTCCAAAAAAAGTCATAGAGTAAGGGTTTGGAAGCTTGTTTGTAAGGTCAAATTTCGGGCTTTGAATTTTTGTGTTTTGGATATTTCGACTACCTCAGCAAACGCAGGAACTTCGCCAATCGTACTTCGGAACGGCTTCATGCACCTGCTATTTTTGCCAAAGTTTAAACTCGAAATTGAACCTAATCAAATCTTATTATATATTTTAATTCAAATTTCTGAAAAATCAAATTTTTATGAGAAGTGACTGGTAAGAATTTGCAAAAGTAAAATTCGCCTGATAATGAGGTTAAAAAATACCATCTAGGAAAATTTCTATGCCTATAAAAATAAGAATTGTTCCTCCAAGTATATTTGATTTTTTTTCTAGCTTTTCACCTGCTTTTTTGCCAATGGAAAGACCTGCCATGCAGATTACAAAAGTTACAAGAGCAATAATTAAGGAACTGCAGGTTGCTTTTGCTGGTTTATAGTTTGCAATTGTAAAACCTGCTGAAAGCGCATCAATTGAGGTTGCTATGCCTTGTAAAATAAGTGTTTTAAATGAAATTCTATTGACGGAATTATCATTTTTTTGTTCTGATTGAGCTGATGAATTTTCACCGGTTGTTGTTTCTGCTGATTTTTCTGTTTTTGCACTTGCAAGGGTTTCCATCAGCATCTTACCGCCGATGTATGACAGAAGAATCAGTGCTATGTAGGGTATGAATCGCTGGAAGAGTGAAAATTTTTCGGTGATTGTATGTACGAAAATCCAGCCTGTTAAGGGCATGACAAATTGGAAAAAGGCATAAACAGAGGCTACTGCGTATTCCCTTTTGCGACTCATTGTAGATTCAATCATGGCATTTGCTATTGAAACTGAAAATGCATCCATAGCAAGTCCTGTTCCTAAAAGAATGCTATTTATAAAGAAGATGGATTCCCACTGCATATATTTTCCTCTGAAATGTGTTTCTCAGTCTTTGCAACAATCTACTTTCGACAAATTTTAGTTTTAAATCCTAAAATGCCGTTTTTTTGATAAAGCCCAATTTTACTGAAATATTATTGTTAGATAAAGACAATTTTTAAAATTCTTTACAGTATGAATGCATTTTTTATTGATGGAATCTTGTTTTTTCTAGTCGCCTATAGAAATGCTTAAAAGTGTCTGATTAATGTTTTTGTAGTTTTTATTCTTCTGACAGTTTTTCAAGATTTTTTTCCAGCTGAATAATTGTCTGGATTGTAAGTTGAATTTGTTTTTCGTCTAAGCCGCTGAATATTTTTTTTACAGGAATTTTGCTGCTTTTATGGCGTGCTTCACAGAATTCTCTGCCTTTTTCTGTAAGTGTTACGTATTGTTTGCGTTTATCATCTGCAGATGGGGCTATCTTGATGAAATTTTTAGCCTGCAGCTTCTTCAGAATTTGCCTGGTGTTTTGGTGTGATGTTCCGATTATATCGGCAAGCTCTGTGATTTTTGGCGTTGTTTTGCAAAGCTTTATGCAAATCATTGTAAAAAATTGTTTCCAGCTTATTTCCTGAAAAAATGTGTCTGCGACTGCCTGATAGCGATTTTCAAATGTGCTTATAAGACCGAGCAAAAAAAAGGAGTCTTTTAATCCTAAAAAGTCGAAGTCTCTGTTTTGTGAAATTTCATTAAGGTTGAGCATTTTCATTCCTCATTTTTACGTAATATATTACATTATTCTGAGGTGGTGTCAAGCTGTGCTTCTGACTAGTTCAATGGCGGCTAGTAGTGTGCCTCCTGTTCCTGCAAATGCACTAAAAGCAGATATAAGCTGAATAATCGGCAGGCATATTCCGAACTCTGTAAGTGCAAGTTTTTCCATGAGGTGAGAAATTTTTTTGAACCAGGTTATGAATTTTCTGGTATGGAATGAAGTTTTCGGTCTGATCTTTGCGTGTAAAAAGTTTAGCACAAAAGAGAAGTTTGCTTCAATTTTGTCTGAATCTTGATTTTGACTGGTTTGTTCCTGAATTCGCCGAACAACTGTTGCTGATTGCAGTCGAAGCAAGCCAACGATATTATAAAAATAAAACTTGATATTTGAATCGTTGTTTTGTATAATTCTAGTAGTTGCAAAAAGGGGAGTAGTTACTTCTTTAAGAATCAACAGCCGGTTCACTGAATTTGAATCTGGTTCTTAGGCTTTGATTTTCGTTAAATCAGATGAAAATTAAAGAAACAAGACCTTTTGCCTGATTATTCTGCAGTATTGTGGAGTTCTTGGGCAAAGGGTCTTTTTTTTTGAGAAAAGGAGGGCTTTATGGAAAGAATTTTTCTGTATTTTGCACAGGGATTTTGTTCAATGCAATGGCAGCAGTTTGTTATGCTTGGAATTGGTTTCATTTTGATTGGGCTTGCAGTTGTGAAAAATTACGAGCCGATGCTGCTTTTGCCGATTGGGTTTGGCACGATTCTTGTAAATTTACCGTTTGCTGTTGTCTTGGGGACAGCAGAACATTCTGGGGCATTGAAAATTCTGTTTGACTGTGGAATTTTAACGGAGCTTTTTCCGCTTCTGATTTTTATTGGGGTTGGTGCAATGATTGATTTTACTCCCTTGCTTGAGCGACCGTGGCTGTTTGTTTTTGGTCTTGTAGCGCATTTTGGAATTTTTGTTGCAGCGGCTATAGCATATTTTTGTTTCGGCTTCAGCGTAAAGGAGTCATTCAGTATCGGAATAATTGGTGCGGCAGATGGTCCTACGGCGATTGTGGTTGCCACCCGCCATGCGCCTTCGCTTTTGGGGCCTGTTACTGTTGCCGCATATTCTTATATGAGCCTTGTGCCGATTATTATGCCGCCTGTGATTAAGCTTTTGACAAGTGAAAAAGAGCGGAAAATTCATATTCAGGCAAAAAATAAAAAGATTTCCAGAAAGATTGCGGTGTTTTTTCCTGTTGCACTGACTGTTTTTGCAGGAATTTTGATTCCTGATGCCGCTGCGCTAGTCGGTTTTTTGATGTTCGGAAACTTGATAAGGGAATGTGGAGTTCTTGAAAAACTTTCTAAAGCTGCGCAAAATGAACTTTCAAATATTGTGACATTGCTTTTGGGCATAAGTGTAGGCTCATGCATGACTTATGACAGATTTTTGACTGCGCAAACTTTGCTGATTATGATTTTGGGGCTGATTGCTTTTACTTTTGATACAATCTGCGGTGTTTTGTTCGCAAAATTCCTGAATTTATTTAGAAAAAAAGGCAACAAGCTGAATCCAATGATTGGGGCTTGTGGAATTTCTGCTTTTCCAATGGCCAGCAGGGTTGTTCAGAAAATTGCTTTAGAAGAAGACAGTCAGAATTTTATTCTGATGCATGCTGTCAGTGCAAATGTTTCTGGTCAGATTGGTTCTGTAATTATTGGCGGAATAATTTTAGGCTGCATTTAAGGAGTATGAATAAAAACTTTGCCTGAAATAGCGTCAAAGTTTTTATTCACAAGTTTGCGTTGTAAACTTCCGTATTTTACTGTACATTTTCATTTCATCGCGAATGTGCGTAAAAAATCAAATCGAAAATTGAGATTTTCTTATTGGCTTTTTATAGGTGAATGAAAATTTGACGATATTATTCAATAAATTAAATTGTTGTACAGGTATAATAAGATTATGAAAAAAGGTCTTAGAACCATTGTTTTTGATGAGGATCTCTGCATTGAGGCATACAGACTGGAAGGTTATGTAGATGCTTTTCCAGTTCATTGTCATGATTTTTATGTTTTTGGCTTTGTTTATGGCGGACAGCGTGCCCTTGTATGTAAACAGAAGGAATTTGTCCTTTCAAAAGGTGATATTGTTATTTTTAATCCTGGAGATTTACATAGCTGTTCTCATTTTGGTGAGGAGGGACTTGATTATCGAGCTTTTAATGTTTCTGCAGAGGTTTTTGAAAAATATGTTTTTGAGCTTACTGGACAGAAGGCTTTGCCTGCCTTTTTTGAAAATGTGATAAGGAATGAAGTTCTGCGCGACAATATGGAAATTCTGCACGGAATGGTTATGGCTGGTCAAAAGGATTTCGGAAAGGAAGAGCGTTTTATGCTTTTTATTGAAAGCCTTTTGGAAAAATACCGGGTTTCAGGTGTGCTTCCTGTTGCAGAATGTCGCAAAGAGATTCAAAAGGCTGCAGATTTTATGGAAGAAAACTATTCAAACCAGATTTTGCTGGATGAATTGTGCAATATTGCAGGTTTGAGTAAGTCTTCTCTTCTGAGAGGATTTGTCCGGGAAAAAGGAGTTACGCCTTACAGTTTTCTTGAAAATATCAGGTTGAAAAAAGCAAAACTTCTGCTTGAATCTGGTACGCCGTCTGTAGAGGCTGCTGTAATGACAGGTTTTTCTGATCAAAGCCATTTTACACGTTTTTTCAGCAGGTATACCGGCATAACTCCTGGTTCATATCGTGAATTTTTTTGCAGAAGGTAGAACAACAATTATAAGGATGTGTAGAAAATGAGTGGAACAAATGACAGAACAGCTGGATTGAGCGGCCACTTGCCGGCATTTATTACAATTTTTATCTGGGGAACAACTTATATAAGCACAAAAATTCTGCTTCAGGATTTTTCGCCAATTCAGATTCTTCTTGCAAGATTTGTCATAGGGTTTGTGATTTTATGTCTGATTAACCATCATCGGCTGAAAACAAATGGATTTAAGACAGAAATTTATTTTGCAGCTGCGGGGCTTACAGGTATCTGCCTTTATTATTTGCTGGAAAATATTGCCCTTGTTTACACAACTGCTTCTAATGCTGGAGTAATTGTTGCAGCCGCACCTTTTTTTACAGCTATATTAAGTCAGATTTTTTTCAGGGATAAAAAATATATAAATGCTTTTTTTGTTCTGGGATTTTTGCTTGCAATTGCTGGAACCTGCATTCTGAGTTTTAAGGGGAATGCAGTGACGGTAAATCCTAAAGGTGATTTTCTTGCTTTTTGCGCAGCATTTGCATGGGCTGTCTATTCTGTAATCTGCAGGAAAATCTCTGAATTTAATTTTCCGACGATTGCAGCTACACGGCACACTTTTGCCTATGGACTTGTATTTATGAGTGTTGCGACCTTTGTTTTAGGAACCCCTTTTTCTTTTAATAATATGCTCAAGCCTTTGAATTTTTTTAATTTGATTTTTCTGGGTGCGGGCGCTTCTGCATTATGCTTTGTTACATGGAATTTTTCTGTAAAAAAACTGGGAGCGGTAAAAACAAGTGCATATATTTATCTTACACCTGTAATTACCGTTACTACATCGCTGATTGTATTGAAAGAAAAGCTGAATTTTCCTGCAGTATGCGGGATAATCCTTACTTTGTCAGGGCTTTTTATTTCTAATATTAATGCGAAAAAACTCTCAAAATATTTTAATGGCTGCCAGTAACTGCTGAAACTGACAGCTTTCTGCAGAGCTTCTACAAAGTCCTCACAGGAGTTCTTTGTTATTTTTTTGCGGCAGATTCATACAACGGATAGACTTTTTTTGAAATTTCAGTCAAATCCTTTATTCTGTTTTCGTTAGAAGGATGTGTGCTCATAATTTCTGGTGTTCCGCTGCCTCCGAGTGCTGACATTTTTTCCCAGACAGCAATAGCTTCATTTGGATTGTAGCCTGCTCGGGCCATGAGTTCTGTTCCTATGTGGTCGGCTTCTTTTTCATGTGAACGGGAAAAAGGCAGGGTCATCGTATATTGTGCGGCAAGCCCAAGAACTGCATTTGTTTTTTCATCAAGACCCGCAACTGAAGAAACAACTGCAAGGCCTGCATTCTTCAAAGCTTCGCTACTGGCTTGTTCCCGGCTATGTTCCCTGAGGGCATGGGCAATTTCGTGACCCATTACGGCTGCAAGCTGAGCATCATTCAGGTTTAGGCTTTCGATTATGCCTGTGTAAACTACGATTTTTCCGCCTGGCATGCACCATGCATTTACGGTTTTGTCAGTAATTACATTTATCTGCCAGTCCCAGCCGGGTGCATCTTCGCGGAATGTTCCTGTCTGTTTAATGAGGTTTTGTGCAACTGTTTTTACACGTTTTACAGTTGCGCTGTCTAAATTCAGTGTGCCATTATTTTTTGCTTCGGCAAGAACTTTTGCATAAGATTCTTTTGCACTTTGTTCCATCTGTTCTTCTGAAACAATCATAAGCTGATTTCTGTCTGCACCAACATTTCCGGCTGAAGTTGTTGTAGTTACGCATCCAAAAAACAGGGGTAGAGCAAGAATTGTAAAAAAAATTACAGTGTTAATTTTTGTTTTAAACCAGTTTTGCATAAATTTGTTCCTGTGTTTCTGAAAAATTCGGCAAGTTTTGAGGGCTTGAAATCCTGTTGCCTGCCTTTATTATAATAAAAAATAAATATTCTGCAATTATCAGGCGTCATTGACTTTTCTATAAATTGAAATACAATGTCGGATATAGCAAGAGGCACGGAAACTTTTCTGAATGTGCTTATGCTATATTGTCTGAATTTCGAGTTTTTACTGTGCAATGATTGTAAGGGATAGCGGAGCCAGTTCCGAAGTGTAGCCAAGAAATGAAGCGATAGCGGAACTCTGAAAAGCGCGGGTTTGCATTTCAAACTCGTACGAGAAATGCATAGCATTTTTCGCTTTTTTTTGCGAAGCAAAAAGCCAATCAATTGTAAAATTATAAACTCGACATTTTCGCTATATCATGTTTTTTCTGGAGGAATTATGGCTCAGAAAGTTGAATGGAGTGATTCTTACCTTTTGGGAATCTCTGAAATAGATGATCAGCACAAAAAGTTGATTGCAATTGCAAATGAATTTTATAATGTTGTGGTATCGTCTGCTGATGTTTATAAGGCAAAAATGCCTGCGATTCTTGCAAAATTGAAAGATTATACGATTTATCATTTTTCACATGAAGAGCAGTTTATGCAGAAATTCGGTTATATTGGTTCTGCTGCCCATAAAACTGCACACGACGGATTTATTAAGGAAGTTGAATACCATGCTGGAAAAATTTCCATAGAAGATTCTTCTTCCGCGGCTAAATTCTATGATTTTATCGTAGTCTGGATTCTGAATCATATTGCAAAGGCTGACAAAGTTTGGGCAAAGTTTGTAAAGCCGCAACTGTAAAATAGAAATGATTTTCTTCTTTTTCTGAAAAATTCAGAAAATCACAAAAAAAGGCTGCCTGCAAATTTTCTTCAATTGCATGGCAGCCTTTTTTGTCTTTAGGTTAAAGCACCTGTTTTTTATACTCTGAAAGTGTCAATCTGACTTCCAATCTGTTCGATTTTTGTCTTCATTGTTTCAGAGATGTCATTCAGTGCGCTTCCAGTTTCTTTTATTTTCATGGCACTGGAACTCATCAAAACTACGCTGTCGTTCATAACTGTTGTTGCATCTTTCAAGTGGCGTACTTCGTCAAGAATCTGCTTGTTACCTGCAGACATTTCTGCACTTGCAGTTCTTACTTCTGTTGTACTGTCGCTCATGTTGCGCAAAACTTCAACAATCTGCTTACTTCCTTCCTGCTGTTCAGCCATTGCACTTTGAATAAGGTGAACAAGTTCGTCAGTTTCTTTAATGCCGTCAGAAACAGAAGTGAAAGTTGCACTGGTTTCTTCAGAAGTTGAAACAACGGATTCAATAGAGTCTTTGATTTTGTTCAGCTGTTCTCCGATTGTTCGTGACTGTACGGCAGAAGTTTCTGAAAGTTTTCTGATTTCATCGGCAACAACACTGAATCCTTTTCCTGCTTCACCTGCATGAGCTGCTTCAATTGCGGCATTCATGGCAAGCAGATTTGTCTGTCCTGCAATGGCTGCAATTGTCTGGTTAGCTTCCTGAAGCATATTTGACTGGCTTTCAATTTCTGTAATCCGTTCGTTCATTTCATGCTGTTTTTCATTACCTGCACGGGCACGGGCGGCAAGAGTTTCAAATGAAACGGCCATCTTTGAAACTGAATTATTTACACTGCTGATGTTTCCAATCATTTCTTCTACGGCAGAAGATGCTTCGGCAACACCTGCAGACTGTGTTTCAATCATTTTTTCAAGAGAAGTAATGTTTGAAGCAATTTCATTTACAGCTCCGGCAGTTTCGTCAACGCTTGCAGCTTGATTGTTAATCTGATTTTTTACGCTTTCAATGTTTGCAAGAATGTCGGCAACAGAATTTGAATTGTTGTGGATTCCTGTACTGAGTTCTGTTCCTGCATTTTTAAGTTCAGAGCGGGAAGCCTGAATTTCTTTCATAATATTATGAAGCTTTTCGATAAAAGTGTTAAATCCGTATGTTACAGAACCGATGTCATCGGCTGTATGAACTGTAAGTCTCTGTGTCAGGTCAGCATTGCCGGTTGCAATGTCGTTCAGGTTTTTGTCAAGGCTTCTCAAAGGTTTGAGCATTCTGTAAATGCAGACAATAATGGTTCCAACCAAAAGAACTGTAATTACTATGATCCAGATAACCATTGAGATTGCAAGGGAATCTGAAACTGCAAAAACCTGCTCAGCTGGTACGCACATGGCCATAGCCCATGGAGTTCCGCTTACAGGAGAATAAACCAAAAGGTTTTCACCTGTTGAAGTTTTTATCCATCCGCTGCCTTTTTCACCTTTTGTCATCAGTAGTGCAATGTCTGACAGACCTTTGTACTTGTCAGATGAATTCAGGAAATTTTCCTTCATGACAAGGTTTGTGTCTGGGAAAGCCATTGCAATGCCAGTGCTTGACAGCAGCATGGCAAATCCTTTTTCACCGATTTTGATTGCATCAATTGCTTTTGCAAGAGTTGCATGCGAAACTGCACCTACAAAGCAGCCTACGCGTTTTTTGTTTATGCTTACGGCTTTGCAGACATAGTAGGCTGAATTGCTTGCATTAGTTCCTACAGGGTTGCTTACATACTGAGTTTTATCTTGAGTCATGTACTTGAAGAATTCCGTATTTGAAACATCTGTAACTGTTCCGTCATCGGAATATCCAAGACCTGTTTCATAGTCGCAGTACATAATGTTTGTAAAGTCTGAACTGCGGATTTTTCTGTGGTTGACAAGCCATTCAACGATTTCTTCTGTAGAACCGCCTGCATTTACTGCATCGCAAACTGTATATGTTCTGAGCTGTTGCATGAACTTGCTGTTTCTGTATGCAAGACCTTGTACATGAGCTTGCAGAAGTTCAGTTGTAGAAGTAACGAAGGTTTTTTCCATCTTCTGGCGCATTACAAAAATCGTTGCAAAACCAAGAATTGTAATCAAAATAATAATTTCAATTCCAATTCTGATTCCAAAAATAACTGATAAATTCTTCTTTTTCATAAAGACCTCAATAAAATAATTTTAGCACAGCTTTGAAGAATAATAAATTTAAATTTAAAATCTATGTAAAATCCTGAAAAATCATAAAAAATGATATTTTAGGGATTCCTGCGGTTTTTAAGCCGTTGAGAAAAGAAAAAAACGCAACTGTACAGAAAAATAAATCCGAAAAAACTGAATTTCGTCAGGGATTTTTTTCTGTTACCAGTGCCTATAATATCTGAAAAAGTTTTAATTGTTAAGTCCTTAGGGGCTTAATTGTATACAACAGAGAATTTTACAAAATTTCAGGCATTTTTTTCCGCTTTTCCAGTGAATGATGAAAAATGTCAGCGTGAGCGGGCCTTCTGTCTGAGGTTTGCAAGGCGATTCAGGGCTTCGTTCAAGGTTTCATCATTTTTTGCAAAATGAAAGCGTACGAGGTTGTGAATATCTTCCTTGAAAAAACTTGAGCCTGGAACGGCGGCTACTCCAACTTCTTTTGCCATCCATTCACAGAATTCATAATCATCAGAAACTTTGAATTCACTTACATCCATCAAAACGTAGTAAGCTCCCTGCGGTTCTGTAAAAGAAAAGCCTAGATTTTTTAAGCCTGTGCAGAAAAGTTCTTTTTTATGTGTGTAGTGTTTCTGGAGGTTTGCATAATATTCATCATTTTCCAGCAGACCTGTAACGGCGGCTTCCATAAGGGGAGCAGCAGCTCCGACGGTCAGAAAATCATGCACTTTTTTGATTCTGTCGGTAATTTCTGGGTTTGCAATTGTATACCCTAAACGCCAGCCTGTAATGGAGTAGGTTTTTGATAGGGAATTGCAGACAATTGTGCGTTCTTTCATTCCTGGAAGGGACTGCATGTAAATGTGTTTATTCGGTTTATAGATTATGTGTTCGTAAACTTCATCAGTGATGACATATATGTCATATTTTATGGCAAGCTCTGCAATGGCCTGCATTTCCTGAAGAGTAAACACTTTTCCGCAGGGGTTGGAAGGATTGCAGAGAATGAGGGCCTTGCAGCCGTCTGCAAAAGCTTTTTCCAGAAGATTAAGGTCAAATGTAAAATCCGGCGGATTCAGCGGTATGTACACGGGTTCGGCACCGCTTAGAATTGTGTCAGCTCCGTAATTTTCGTAAAAAGGTGAAAATATTGCTACTTTGTCTCCGGGATTTGCAATGCTCATCATTGCGCACATCATGGCTTCGGTACTTCCACAGGTTACGACAATTTCTTTTTCCGGATCTGCTTCAATTCCTGAAAAATGCCTGTATTTTTTTGCCAGCGCATCACGGAAATTTTTTGCACCCCAGGTAAGTGCATATTGATGAGGTCCTTCGTCAGCAATGGTTTTTAAACGGTCTGTAATTTCTTTTGGAGGGTCAAAGTCCGGAAAACCCTGTGAAAGATTTACTGCTCCGTACTGAAGGGCAATTCTTGTCATTCTTCTGATTACGGAATCGGTGAAATTTGCACTGCGCTGTGATAATGGTTTCATGTCTGTTCCTCCAAATGAAATTTCTTCTGAAGCGTCAAATGCTCTGCTCAGGATTTTTTGTTACGTCAATCCATTCTTTGAACTGGGAAAACTGTTCAAGTTCTGGAATTGTAAGTTCTATTGCAGAATTTGCAGAACCGCAGGCTGGAAAAACTGTTTCAAATTTTTTCAGTGAAGCGTCAAGATAGACGGTTACCTGCGGATTTACTGCGAACGGGCAGACCCCGCCGACAGGATGGCCTACAGCCTGTTCTACCTGGTCGAAAGCAATCATTTTTGCCTTTGTGCCGAAAAAATGCCGGTATCTGGCATTGTCAATTTTTACATTGCCTGCACATACTATGACGATTGGTTTTTCATCTACCCAGAAAGACAAGGTTTTTGCAATGCGTTCTCCTTGTGTGTGCAGAGCCTGGGCTGCAAGCTCGACAGTTGCACTTGACTGTTCAAGTTCAATTATTTTTGTGTCTACTCCAAATTTTTTGAGATAATTTTTTACACTTTCTAAAGACATTGTTTTCTCCAGTAACATTCACTTCTGTTTTTTATAAATAGCAGAAAGTTTTTTAATTTTCAACAGCCTGAATTTTTTTTACAAGGGTTGATTTTCCTGCGCCTGAAAAGCCGATGATTCCAAAAATTTCGCCTTTGTTTATTTCAAGGTTTACGTCATTGACGGCATGGAAGGTTTTGCCGTTTGAGGAAAATGTTTTGTTCAGATGCTAAGTTTTATTATGTGTTAAGCCTAAAGTATTTTAACCTAGCATAGCAATGGGTTTTACTATACTATTTTTTTATTTTGTGTTATAGTCTTATCCTATAATCAGCAAAACAGGCGGCATTGAAGTTTTTTTTCGGCGGATTTTTTGGGGTTTTAGGGGCTTGCCCCTAGACAATATGTAGTGCCATCCAGTTTGTAAAAACGTGGATTTAGCGTCAAA
>JAEDIW010000058.1 GCA_016296655.1 Treponema sp.
CCTATAGGCTGCCATTCAGTTTCAGAAGTCAAATCAATATCTTCTGTTAATGTGATTGTAATTCCTTCCATAGTTGAACCGTCCTGCATCCATTCATCAAGTTTTTTTAAATCTTCACCTGTTTCGGCTGCAAGATGAGGATAATATTTTGAATCTGGTGCACTGGTCAAAGAAGAAATTGGAATTTTACTTATTATGACAAAGGTTTCCCATGCTGAATATTCCACATCATCAACTGTAGCGGACATGTAAAGGCTGTATTTTCCTTCTGGAACCCAAGTTTTTATTACAAGAGTTTTGTTTCCAGATAAAATTTCACAGTCATTTTGAACCAGTGCTATATAGCAGTTTGAAAGTTCTGCCATATTACAGTCTGTATATTCAAAAGTTTCACCATCTGCAGAAATTACTTTTTTCTGTACTACAAAAGAAACAGTCTGCTCACCGGTCTGTAAGAGATTAGATGAAACAAAATTTGTACTTGGAATAAACCTGACTCCTGAAAGTTCTGGAGACACAACGGTTTTGGCTTCTTTTAATATGCCTGAATTTGAAGGACTGTCTAAAACAACACGGTACATTTTATTTTCTGCGGAATTTTCTGTAACGGAAAGCAACTTGCAGTCTGAGCTGACAAGATTATAAGAACTACCGCCTTTTATCATTATCCGATTCTCTTCATAAGAATCTGGAGTAAGTGTTGCAACAGAGCTTTCACCTGTAAGTTTACCTGTTACAGTTACAAATGTTCCGCTTTCAAGGTATACATCGTTATCCGGGGCAATGCAGGCATCTGCAGAAAGGTTCAGAGTGCCAGCGACATATATTGCGTCACCAAACTTGTGTAATGTTTGATTGTTATACATATTGCCGTATATTTTTCCGCCGTTCATTGTAAATGTTGTGCCAGAAGCAATGCATACACCAGCACCGAGACCTTTCTCTGCGCTATAAATATTATTTTTATTGTCATGGATAGAGCCAGCGTTCATCGTACATGAAGAAGTTCCAGTTAATTCTATTCCTGCGCCTGTAAATGCAGAGCCGTTGTATGCAATTTCAGAATCACTTTCAATCGTCATAGAAGCATTGCCGGCCAGTTTAAGTCCACCGCCGCTTCCAGAGCCAGAAGTTTGAATGGTACTGTAGTT
The DNA here is from genome assembly GCA_016296655.1 of Treponema sp. Taxonomy (GTDB): domain Bacteria; phylum Spirochaetota; class Spirochaetia; order Treponematales; family Treponemataceae; genus Treponema_D. The sequence continues at coordinate 1,152 of JAEDIW010000058.1, forward strand.
ATAATTTATCTTTGCGTTTTTTATTGCGAGACTGCCGTTTTCTACATATAAACCGCCGCCAGAATTATGGAGTGCAATATTGTACATGACACAGGACTCTTCATTCATTATAACAGTTGTATTTATTGCGTAAATTCCCCCGCCGTAAGAGGATGCATAATTGCTGTATTTATTAACAAGATGTGTTGCTGTTTGCGTTGCATTTTTATCTCCGACAACTGTTCCGCCATTCAGCGTAAGAGAGCTGCCGTCAATGTAAATACCGCCACCGTTACTGTTTGCTTTATTAAGGCTTACCGTACAGTCTGTAAGTTCTGCACTTCCGTCTGTAATGTAAATTCCGCCGCCAAAACTTGCCTGATTAAAACCGATTATTCCACCGTTTGAAATGATTTTTGAGCTTCCTTCAGCTGCAATTCCGCCGCCTTCATTTTGTGAGTAGTTCTGGCAGATATATGCTCCATTTTCTATAGTGAGCGTACAGCCGTTAAGGTAGATTCCGCCGCCTTTTGCTGCAAAGTTACCGTAATTTGAAGAAGTTGCAACATCTGAACTTCCGTTTTCGTCAGGAAGAAGTTTTGTTCCAATCACGGTTCCGCTTTTCAGGGTAATCTCTGAATATTCCGCTTTAAGTCCGCCACCAACGCCGGCGCTTTGAGTTTTTCCGCCTGTAAGGCATATATTTTGTAAAACCAAAGTTGTTTTTTCGTCTGCATTTTTTCCTAAAACATACATAACGCCGGCTTTTTTATTTGCATTTATGACAGCCTGAGCAGAAGAAAGAGAAGCAATCGTAAGATTTAGTGTTTTCTGCGGGTCAATTTTTACAAAATTCAAGGTAACAGATGAATCAAGGGAATCTGGAGCAGTAACTGTTCCGTCTATAAAAATTGAATATTCAGTTGAGCCGTCGTTTATCTGAACAATTTTATCTACAGCCGCCTGAACTGTAGAAAGAGGAGCAAAATATGTTCCGTTGTTTGAGTCTGAAGCCGATGCTACAGGAGTATAGGAGCCACCCGTTCCCTGAACATACAATACAGATTGTACAAAAGCATCAACTGTCTGCTTTGTCAGTTTAAATTCTGTCTTTCCGTCAATTTCTAAAAGATAAGGAGAAGATGATGAAGTTCCGTCTTTTTTCCAGCAGTCCGTACAAAGTCCTGCAAAAACGTTTACAGTTTCAGAGCAACTATAAAGAAGCATGCCGATATCTGAGAAAAACATGAATTTAACATTATATGAGCCAGATTCAACAGGTGCATTCATTGTAAAATCAACAGAATCAGCTGTAAAATTCAAAACTTGAGAAGTTTCCAATCCATTTTGACTCCATATAGCAGTCATTGATTTTATCTGAGTATCAGCTTGCCTTGCTATTGCAAGTTTTACAGTTCCCGTTTCTCCTGAAGTTTTTAAAGGCCTGGCAATAATTACAATATCATCGACAATAGGTTTTTCGGTCGTAATTAAAATGCCAGTAGTTGTTCCAGTTAAAATTAATTCGCCGCCACTTCTAATTTCCGCAGAAAGAGACCACTTTCCTGCAGTAAGTTTTAGTTCAAAAATGCCGTCTACGATTTGAGAAGAAGAAACTGTTTCTCCACTTGCAGAAGTTGCCGTAACTGAATATACAAGTGAATCTGGAAGAGATGGCAATGCACTCTTACTTTGAGAATCAAAACCAGAAGCTAAGGCATCAGAATCTGATAAATCACAGATAGAAGGAACCGCACCTTTTATACCAATGCTTCCTCTAACAGTGATAAATTCATTTTTCTGCTCAAAAGAATCAGAACTGCCAGAACCTGAAGGAAATTTACAGGCTGAAGAGACAAAAATACTAAACAAGATTAAAATCAGGCAAAAGAGTTTTCCAAATGCTTTATACAATTTGTCATTTATCTTCATTGTCATTTGCCTCCCATCATCTAGTTACAGTAATGTCAAAGGATGCAGAATATGTTACATTTTCGTAATCTGCATTTATCTGTACAGTATAAACATCTGCTGGCCAAGTTTCAGAAGCAGGAATAACGATTTGTCTGGAAGAACTTTCTACGCCTGTGCTTGAGCCATGATTCAGAAGCTTAACTTTCCAATTACTCATTTTATCTGTAAAACTTACAGATGTATCATCTTCGATTAAATTTGCACTTACGGTTAAAGTGTCACCAAAATTGCAAGACGTTTTATCAATGCTGAATTTTATGTTTTTGCCGATTTCAGGAATGACTTCACCACCTGACATAGTAATGTAGCCAGCTGTTTTATCGTCGCTCAATTTCAGGACATATTTGTCAGAAGTTAAAGAAAAGCGACTCAAATCTGCATGTGTAAGGGTCTTTCCAGGTTCTGCAACTATGATTCGGGCACCTTTTGTATAGGAGGTTCCTTCCTTAAATGTAATGTCTGCAACTTTTTCAAAAGAGTCAGAAGCTGGTAAATAAGTTATAAACAGATTGTTCTGAGTAAAAATAATTTCTCCAGTAATACGGGTTTTCCCGCTGAGCGTTAATTCTCCAGAATTTTCTATATTTCCGTTTACAGTACAGTCTGAAAGCGACAAAATTCCATTTGAAGAAATATTTCCTGTAATTTCACAGCCTCGTCCTTTAATAGAAACTTTTGCATTGCTTTCATTTATAGCAATATTTTCTTCACTAATAGAATCAAGCAGACAGATTCTGTTATTTGCTGTTTTTTCTGAAAATTCGCTTATGGCATGTGAAATTGTCTTAAATGGAGAATTTTCACTTCCATTGTTGTCAGAATCACTTCCGCCAGCAGAAACAAAAAGCATATTTTTCAAAACTTCAATGCCAAATTCTGAAAGATTTGAATCTGCAAACAAATTTTTATGGGCATAAACCCGAATATAAATTTTGCCGGAAGGAATTTTCAATGCAATTCTGCCACCAGAATTATTTCCGCTAAGCAGAAGTTTTCCACTGTCATTTTCGCCCTGATAAATTTCAAAAATAATCTGAGAATTGGAAGTATCTTTTATTTCTCCAGTTACATTATCCGTTGCAGTAGAAGCAGGCGTAAAGAATAAAGTTGCATAAGAACTGTCTTCATCCTGACTTATTTTGTCACCAGATTGAATTTCATTCTGAAAGCTGTCTGTAATAATTACATCTTTCAACTTGACTGTATACACCGAAGTTGAAACTTTCGAAAAAAGCCCGCCTGAATCTGAAAGAGTAATTATATATTCTGTATTAACATCCGAAAAAGCATCTTTTGTTCTAAAAATCACAGGCTGCCCTGCTTCATAAAAGTCAGAACCTGAAGGTACAAGAGAACTGTCAGGTCCTCCAAGTTCAAAAGAACTTTCTGGAAGAGAAAAAGTTCCATCGTTATTTATTTGAACTACCGTTTCAGTTTTTTCCTTTGAAATAGAATTTTCAATAGAAAGAGTTTTTATATCTTTATGAATTCCAGACAACATTCCTGCAGAAGGCATATTCAGACAGACAACGTAAGTTCCTTTTGCAATATCTTTATAAATAACCGGTCCATATACAGGCGGAGGAGCTGAATTACACTTAAGTTTCAAAGGATTAAAAATTCCAAACGAAGAATTGGAAACAGGGTGAAAAAGTTGAATATAAGGAGAAATTTCATGCCCATACTCTGCAGCTACAAGAAATTCTGCAGGATATATCAAACGCAAAACGGCAAAATCATTTTCATCCTGTATAAGAGTTATTTTTTTTAAAAGGTCAGCAATATTATCCTTTTCAGCTGCTGAAAAATCCTCAACATTTAGTGAAGAAAGCTCAAAACCCATATTCTGGCCGTTTTTAAAAGTGAAATTTTGAGGATTCTGCAGATAAAACAAAATTTCTGCATCCTGGCAAGATGGAATACATAAATCACCATTACTGTCCGTTTGAACATCTGAAATCAGAATTTTATAATACGAAATGCAAGCTCTTTCAGTATATTCTTTTAAATAGCCCTTTACAGGCTTGTTGAAAGAATCCGTAAAAAGACTGCAGGAAGAAAAAATTATTGAAAATGCAAATATCAAGATAAAAAATGCCTTGTTTTTCATCAATTCCTCCATTCCATTTAAAATTGCCAGCCTATGCTCAACTGAGGTTCAATCATTCCAAAAGCCATGTCTGAAATAAATGCAGAAATGTAATCCAGCGCAACTTCAGAATAAAGGCGATTTGACAAATACAGCTGCACTGCCCCACCTGCCAGGACACTTAAATTAGTACTGTTCAATACAGGAGATTCAATACCGTGGGGAAAAAGAAACTTTAATTCACTGAAAGCTGTTATTCCTGCTCCTCCATGAAGTTCCAAAGTCATAACATGCCGGGTATGGGCTGAATTTTTTATTCTTTTTCTGATAGGAATCTGGTAAACTGCCAGAACATGCCCGGTAATAAGTTTTCCTTCAATATCGTATCCAGCAAAAGAGGCTGCCATTCTTGTATACGACCCCGCAAATCCAAGACCAAAGTAGCCGAAACTTTCCTTAAAAGGAATAAACGACATACGAGCTGCAAGACTTAACGGCCAAATCTTGCTTCCAAGATATTCGTTTATTGTATTATCATAAAGAATTACAGGACATGTATAGCCGCCACTTACATCAAAATCAAATCTTTTTTTGAATTTTACAGTAATTTCATTTTTTTTGTCCAGCATACTTTTCAGGCCACTGGCATCTGTTGCCACCAGATTGTAAGTTCCAGTCTCCAGCTCATTTATATCAAACTGGATTTTCAAATGGCGGTATCGGTTGTCATATTCAAGGATTTTTGGAACAAGATGAATTGGATTCAGTTTTTTCTGGCTTTCAAGAACATAGGAAGTAAATACAGTATCATCAGGAGATTCCCGCACCTTAAAAAGATTTTTTCCAGAAATATTGAAAATGCCGTTGTTCATTTCTTCAAGAAAAATAGTTGAAGAGCGGCTTACAGCAGAGGAAATATCGTTGATTTCAGGGCGGAATGCCTTTTTAATTTCGAATTCAAACCAGTCAGATTCAACTTCTGCAAGACCTATAAGATTGTAAGTTATAATTTTATATCTGTAGAAGCCTGGTTCAAGAAGCGGATTTATCTGAATTTTTGTAACATTTGATTCAGTTTTTAAGCGTCTCAGTTCAAAATATTGTTTTTTACTTTCATTAAGGCATTCAACTATAACTTCATAATTCAGTACAAATTCAGGTTCTTCTTCCTCCCATTCAAGAAACTGCCAGTTTTCTTCAGCATCCTCATCTTCAACTGCAATATTTGCATCATCGGAGTGATTTACATTTTGAACATTTCCAGCAATTTTTCCGTCCTGTTCAGCAATGGAGGAATCTTTTTTCCTGTTTTTTTCGCTGGAAAAAATTGAGTGAGAAAAAATCAAAATAAAAGCAAATAATAGAAGAAAGCTTTTCCTAATTTCCATACGGATTGGACGCTCCTTTTGCTTTTGATTTTTTAGGAATCGGAATATCAGTCATAAAGAAAGATTTTGCTTCTTTTCCTTCTTGAAGCAGTTTATCAGGAATTCCATCTTTATCAGAATCAATCCGGCGTACAGGTTTTACACTCCATGCAAAATTTCCTTTTGAAAAAGCAGACTTGTCTTTATCTGAAAGAATTTTAAAGTCGAGTGTATACGAAGCTTTATCGTTTACTACAGTCTGCAAAAGAGCTTTTTTTTCATTTTTCTTTTTTATTGAAAGCAGATATTCAGTTGCATCGGGTACTTTTTCCCATGAAAGCCTGATTTCTTTAGGGTTATTCAGATTTCTCAAATATTCTGCATTGAAGACAGACGGCTCAGCTTTCAGATTTTCCGCAGTTTTTAGCGGAGGCACTGGAAGTACAGAAAAATAACCGCGATTTTTTCGTTCAGTATTGGAAATATCTATTCCATCAGCATTCTGTGCATAAACAATTATTTCATATTTACCAGCCCTAAGACCGTCTTTTGTGTCCAAGAGTATTTGCGAAGGTGCAATTTTATTGCCACTTTGCATCTGGATGTCAGATGGAATGCGCAGAATTTCTCTGGGAGGAGTTTCATCAGTTTTTGTAAGGACAAACTGAGCTTTTTCAATAGAGTCCACAGATGACCATCTTGCAGATATGGGCGACAAAACAGCATCTATTCCATTAACCTGCATGTTTTTAGGCGGAAAATCTATTTCTACAGGCCGTAGCTTTACAAGATAAAAATCTTTTTCAGAAATATTTCCTATTCTTCTACTTGCAACTCCTGGAACTCCGTTTGAAAAAGCCTGAATCTGCCATTTATACAAGGCTTTATCTTCAAATTTGGGATTGTTGAACATATCAAGCTGAGTCTGCAAATCATAAACAGTATCGTCATGAATAAGAGTCCCATCGCTTTGTCGGAAAATAGAAAATTTATAATAATCGGCATCTTCTACTTCATTCCATTCAAAAACATAAGGAACTTTTTCCCTTGCAACTGCACAATCTGAAGGATTTATTAAATCTGCCGCTTCCAGATTTCCAGTAACAACCAAAGTTCTTGCAGGTGTTATAAGTTCAGTTTCAAGAGAATCACTTTTTGAAACAAGGCGCCAGTAATATGTTCCCAATTCAAGATTAGCACCTTTAAAACTATTTCCAGTTATTTCAGAATCATACACAAAATGTGAAAACTTTTCGTCAATAGCAATCTGAAGCCGACTAATAAAGTTTTCAGGAAGTTTTCTTTTCCATGTAAAACGGGTATCTGGTACAAGTGCATGATAAGCTCTAAAACCTTCAGCAGGTTCAATAAGATGCTGTTCAGGCTTGCCCTTCATTGCAAAAAATGAGCGAGGTTCAGACATTTCAGAAACATTACCTTCAAAATCAGTCATAAAAACAGCCCAGTAATATTTGCCGTCTTTTAACTTATTTTTTTTCAAATCCAGCAAAATAAAATTGGAAGATGTTGTCTCTGTAATCTTTGGATTATTCAAAAGAGGATTGTCTGCAATTTTTATCGTATATGATTCGGCTTCGCTTTCCTGTTTCCACGAAAAAGAAACATTATCTGAATTTTCTTCTGTATCTATTATTCCATTATTAAAAGGAATATATACGCATGGAACTGGAAGAGTTCCCTTTTGTGCTATTGAAAAATGTCCTGTCTCCGAAGGAGATGCAAAACCTTTGCGGTTAATAACATAATACGGAGTTACGCGCCACCAGTATTCGCCTTTTGCAAGAGTTGAAATAATGGCAGAAGTAAGGCTTGTGCGCATTTCCATACAAGGAGTATTCATCTGCGGATTATCTGCAATTTCCAGTTTATACGATGTAGCAAAATCAGCTTCCGTCCAAATCAGACGAACGGCAGGATTTCTTGACCTGTAGCTATATTCAAAACCTGATGCAGGTGAAATCAATTCTGGTGCAATTGACTGAATTACCTGAATTTTGCCAGTCTGTTCTGCAATGCTTCCATCTGCTTCTTCTGTTGAAACAAGAATTTTCCAATAATATGTACCACTTCCAACTTCAATTTCAGCATATCCATTTTCAGAAGCAACTGCCTTACATTCAATTTCAGAAAATTTTTTATCTTTTGACAGAATAACAGAGGTTGAAACTTTTTCTGAAACACCGTTCAGATTCCAGCTAAAAGGAATTTTTGCCAGCCCCCTGTCATGATACAAAAATTTTGACTGCACTGCAGGAGATTTTACAGCAAGCGAAGGAACTGTCTGTTTTGTTCCTTCAAGCACAACATCTTCGCCTTCCTGAATATCTATTGTTTTTCCTTCCGAATTGTGAATCTGGATATTTCCTTTTTTTACCTGAAGGGAAATTCCCTGCTGTTCAGATTCATTTCCGGCAAAGGATTCTTTTTCCGCATTTCCGTAATTTTCTGCAGCAGGAGCAACAACCTGAGCGCTTAATGAAGAGCCTGAATTTACAGCTACTTCTACACCCTTTGCAGAAAGTTTCATTCCTTTTTCCGAAGTGGAAGAATCAATTGTTGCAAAACCGTCAGAAAGTTCAGCCTTCAGAGATTTATCTTCAGAAAGAAATACCTGCGCCATTGTATTTTCGGAAAGTTCCATTATATTTCCGTCAGAAAACCAGATGGTAGCTTCTGAAAGGGCTGAAGTATGAATTGTATCGCCATTGTAAACAGGGGAATTTTGCTGAAGCCTATCCCATACAACCCTTTCAAGAAATTTCCGTTGGGCAGTTTTATATTTAAATGTAATTGTGGCAATAGGAGTTTCGTTCATCTTTGTAAGGGCGCGGAAAAAACTTCTATAAAACAAAACTGAACTGATTGCAGCACCTGTAAAACAGACAAAAATGGCAACGCAAAATGAATAGAAAAAGTTACTGCTTGACCTGGATTTTATTTTCTTCTTCATTCAAGTTTACCTTTTCAAATTCAGGTATTGGTATACCTAGCATAAGCCTTAACTCATTCAAGGTTTTAGGCCCTTGAGCACCAACAGCCTTCCTGCATACTTCATCAGCCTTGAAAGCTGGATCTCCCTGCTGAAAAAAACGTTCTATATCAAAGCCTGGCATATTTACAACACCATAAAAGTGTTGAACACCTTTTCCTTTTACTTCAAATTCTACAGGAATCTTTTCAACTATAATTTCATTCTGCAGATTTTCTTCAGAAATGGTAAAATTGTTTTCACTGCAACGAATATAATCATTTTTTAAAAGATTATAAGTATCTTCTGTAATCAGGATGTCTGTTCCGCAGGGTTTGTTTGAACTTTCCGTTCTTGAAGCAAAGTTTACCGCATCTCCAATGGCCGTATATTCCATTTTATCATCAGAACCCATGATACCGCAGGTTGCACGGCCAGTATTCAGACCGCACCCGATTTTTATCTGAGGCTTGTACTTTGCAAGCGGTTCATTTTCATGCTCTTTTGTAAAAAGCGCTGCATCCTTATTGTATTTCATAAGAGCGTAGCGCATGGCAATAGTACCAGTAATTGCGTTCAAAGCATCCTGCTTTACGTGCGCTTCATGATTTTTTTTCTGTTCAATTTTATGAGGAGCAGAATCATCCAGTTTTTCAAAATCAAGACTGTCATCTCGCAAAAGTCCCCATACAGCCATAATTGCATCGCCTTCAAATTTGTCTACATTGCCATGGCTAAGCGTAATGCAGTTTACCATGCGGCTCATATAATCATTCAAAAACGAAATGATTTCTCTAGGAGAATCATTTGCAAACCTGTTTTTAAATCCGTCACTTATAGCAGTAAAGCCACGTATGTCGCTGAAAAAAATCGTTACGTCTTTCAAATGAGGTTCAAAGTCAATTTCTTTACGGGCAATTGCTCTGGCAACCCCTTTATTCGTAAATTTTGCAAAAAGATTCAAAAATTCACGTTCATCTTTTGTACTTTGATTCAAAACTCCAATTTCATCCCTGCGTTTTGTATTAAGCATGCTGATGACAGGTGTTTCAAAATTTCCGTTTTTAATTTCGTCTGCAGCTTCTGTAAGCCTGCGCAAATGCCGTGAAATACCGAATCTGGCAAAAAACAGGATGAACATTACCGAAAGAAAGAAAACAATGCAGGTAAGATAGATGTTATTTTTTCTTGTTGTAATTACACCTTCCAGAATCGTATCAAAGGGAACTGTTGTAAGAATTACAATATCCCCGAATGCAAGCTTTTTATATGCACCATAATAGCGGCTTTTTTTTCCGCTGCTGTCCGTAACTTCATAAAGAATCTGCCGGCTGTCATCATTGTTCTGATTATTCCGCCGCATTTCCATAACTAAAGCATCATTTTTCAGGCTTTCGCCCCTTAATACCCGCTTAGTTTCAGGATGGCACAAAAGTTCGTCCGAATCATTGATAATAAAAGTCTGATTTATGGAATCAGTTCCCAAAATATCAGAAATTGTTTCAATGGAAAAAGTAATAATGCATGTCTGATTGCGGCCATTTCCACTGTATGGAAAAAGCAGAGCCATTGCAGGAGTTTCAAAATAAGGAGATGCATTTAGGGCAACCGTTTCTCCATTGCAGGAACGGCGCACAGCTTCCTCAGATGCCTGCAAAAACAAGTCCATTGCACCAGCATCTATTTCATTTGAAATAAAAAAACTGTTATTTAAAATCCGAATATCAGTGCTTTTCTGCTTTGAAACGCTGCTTTCAGAAAGAATGTAAATTGCAGCAATATCCTGATTCCTTTCAAAAAAGAACGATTCAGCCTGTCTGGCAAGAACAGAAGATCGGCCGCCACTTACAACATTAAGCAAATCCAACAGTTGAAAGACATTTGAACGGATTACATTCAGCTTATCTTCTACTGTAATTGCAGAGCGCGAATTTACAGAAAGATTGGAATTTTCAGCTGTAATTTGGACATCCTGTCCGATAAAATGACTGTTCAAAAAAGTAACAAGTCCCAGCGAAACAAGGACTATAAATCCAATAATTATGGCAAGTTTTACGCCTATAGGAAATTTTACCTGATAATTTTCCTGTCCTGTTGAACAGACTTGTCCTTGATTTTTTTCCATACTTTTTCTCTGACTATATCCCTTGTAACACATAAACCTCAAAAAATCAAGAAAAACCCTCTTAAAAACACCCTTGAAATAAAACTTTTTTTCAATAACTTTCTATAATACATTAGCATATAACACCCCTGTAAACACCTGTTCCAAAATCAACTGCAAGTCAAAAACATAGTAATTTTTTTACGGGCGGCACGGCAAACTGCCGTCGCTATGTTCCATGTTCCGCTTTCGCTCCAGCCGCTTCCTTCCATAAATTTATGCACAGGCAGAGCAAAAATGCCTTCGCCTAAACTTCCAGAAATCTTCAACCCCACAGGCATCAGCCAATGTCAGTCCAGTGGCCGCTTCGCGCATTCCACAGCGGAGCCGCATCTCAAAAATTTTAAGGGAACCGCAGCTATTTGTAAGCAATCACCTTATATGATATAATGAACGTGATATCTTATGCAAAACTTACCGTTAATATCTGTAATTATTCCAACCTATAACCGAGGAAGGTACAGCCCGCAATAAAGGCATTGAATATGCTTCAGGCGAATTCATTGCATTCAA
>JAEDIW010000059.1 GCA_016296655.1 Treponema sp.
AAATTTTAAAGATTTACGCTTTTTTTGTAAATTCTCAATGAAACTCGAAATTCGGGCGAAATAATGAAAAATCAAAAATTTATGAAGAGCTAAGACAAGAAATAGAAGAAGTATTTTCTGTATTTCTAAAAAATACAAAAATATAGATTTCGGATATATTTACAATGATAAATTCGATACGATACAAAATATCGAAAATAATTACACATAACAACACTTTCAAAGCAGACAAATCGGTCGAACAGGTTTGCGGTTTAAATGCTTGTTATGTGGATGCACAAAAGGTGCGTGGAGGAAAAATGAAAACTAACAAAATCATAATCAGTATGCTGTCGGCATTTATGCTGGTAATCATCCTTGCTGCATGTGCAACGAACAGAAGTATTAAAAGCTCTGATGAAGAAAAAATAATTTTCAATTATGCACATCACGGAATCCTGCCATCTTATTTGGACTATTTTGGCAAAGAACCTGAATACGAGGTGCATGGCCCAAGAAATACGGATGAATTAGACAAAAAACACGGCTGGAACGAAGCCTGTACTGTTACTTGCGAAGGGGAGGAAACTGTCTACAGAATAAGATATGTAAAAAATCGGTCGTGGACAATCGATACTGTGGAAATATTCAGTCTGACAGATGATTTGTTTCTTGGAAAATACGTAGGAAAGCCGAAAAACGTTGTCCTTGAGGACTTTCCTAATGGGTGGACGGACAATGGATATGCAATATTCTATGAATCTCAGGATTTTCTGATTTCTTTTATATATTCTGAAGAAAATATTAGTTATATAAACATACTTACAAAACCAGAAAAAGCGGAACGTGATTCAGCACGTCGTCCTAAGAAAATCGATTCGGATGAAATACTTCATTCACCTCTCATCGCAAAGAACATCACTCTGGACGGAAAAAACTGGGTAAAAACTCAGTTCAAGAATAACTTAACTGGAAAACCAATTTCAAACCGAAGATGCATAATATATGTAATTCAAGGATATGAAATATTCGAAATCCACACAAAGACAGATGAAAACGGCTGGATATATGTAATAAATCTGCCTGATGGCGAGTACTATTTTAATTTTGAGGATGATGTATAATACAAAATCATAGATTGTTCAAGATTATGTTATATGAATTTCCAGTGCAAAGTAGAGGAAAGTTAAAAATATGAATATAAACAAGAAGTTAAAAATCATAATCTTTGCAAGTTTGTCTTTGATTCTCATGGGCATTATTTTTCTTGCAGGAATAAATATTTATATGGTTAATTTTGCAAAACCTTATATCTATACAGAGATTGCCGATTTGCCAGAAAGTTATACTGTAATTCTGCCAGGAGCAAGAGTCTATTCCAATAATATTTCTTTAGTTGTCCGTGATAGAATTGATGGTGGAGTAAACTGTTTGAAGAATGGAAAAGGTCAAAAAATATTGATTTCAGGTGATCATGGACAAAAGGAATATGATGAAGTAAATCAGATGCGTTTATATATGCAGAGAATTTATGGAATCAATCCAGAAATAATTTTTATGGATCATGCGGGATTTTCTACTTATGAAACAATGTATCGTGCCAGAGATATTTTTTGCGTAGACAGTGCAGTGGTAGTTACTCAGAAATTTCATACTGCCCGTTCAGTATATATTGGCCGAAAGCTTGGGTTAAACGTGGTAGGATATGAGGCTCCTGAACTTAATCCTTTTAGTCGTCAGATTCATGCCAGCTGGAATACACGTGAATGTGTTGCCAGAGTAAAAGCCTTTTTTATGGTAATGCTAAAATCTAAACCCACTTATCTTGGAGAACAAATTCCGATTACTGGAAACTCAAAGAACAGTTGGGATATGAAAGAATAGAAAATACATTGAAAATTGTGAGGTAAAAAATGAAAAAAGTAATTTGTGTTTTAGCTTGTCTTGCAGCTTTGTGTTCAGGACTTTTTGCAGAATCTATTATTAAAGAAATAGATATTAAAGATGTACCAGATTTTATAGAGTCTGCTGATTTTAATGATAGAGATTCTTATACATTCCAGATTATAGATAATTTTAAGCCAGAAGATGTAACTGTTAAGGAACTTAGAACTCTTTCCTATTTAATATCGCTTTCACATAATAAAATTGAAGGTCCAATAGAATGCATTTATTTTGGCGGAACTCAGTCAGCCGAAGTTTTTTATGAACTCAGACAGAAAATTGACAACGCAAAAGGAAAGTATGTTTTTGTAGACATTTCCGATTCTGATTATTATTTTAATTATCCGCTTCCAAAAAATACCTTTGCTGATCATGAAAATCTTTACTGGGTTAATTTTGGATCATTTGCAGGCAGAGATATTCCTGCTAATACTTGTAAGGACTGTAAGAATCTTCAGTTTGTAATGATGTGGAATTATGAAAAAGTTGATGATACAGCTTTTTCTGGTGCTAATGAATCTGCAAAAATTTATGACAGAGATAATAATGAATCCCCATTAGCTTTAATTCATCAGATTAAAACAGAAGAATATGATGACTGGGATTATCTTACTTTTACTGACGAAGAACCTTTTGAAGAAGATGATGATGAATATGCTTCTTATGAAGGTTTATTTGAAGATTTAGTTAACTGTTTTTATGAAGAATCAATGAAGGAGTTAGATTTTTCAGATTTGTTCGGTGATGTATGGCTTCAAATTTCTGATTCTAATGCAGAACAGATTCTTTCTAATAGCAATCTTGATAAAACTAATGCTTATTCAACTGCAATCGATTTTCTGTGTAATTATCTTCTTGGTGGAGAAAAAACAGACCTGGAAAGCAGTTTAAATGAACTATACACCAGTGTTTTTGATTTAACAGGTTTGGTTTTCCATATAGGTGAGAAAGGCGAAGAAGAAGATGGAGATGTTTCCGTATTCACTGTAGGAATCGAAGGAAATGGCGGTTCAGTTCGTGATATTTGTTTATTAGGCTTAAAAAAGGATGAAGAAGGAAACTGGTCAATTACTGGATTAAAATCCTTCAGTTTATTACCTTTAATGATTAATTCAATGCTTGGAGAAGAATAGAAACTAATGGACCCAAGCCGAGCAAAGTTCCTTCACAGTTTCATAATTTTTAAGAAAAATCAAAATAACAGTAACGACAAACAAAACGAATGTAATTGTTCCAAAAATAATTGTTCTAATTACATTTCCTTTGCCAAACTTCTTTTTCTTAAATTTAGAAATGATTGCAATTACAGATTGTATTATAAAAGCAGTATTGAACAGCAGCCAAAGACCAATTAATTGAGAATATTCAATTAGACATTCCACCATGGTAGCAGCAAAGGCAGCCATACAAAAAAATCCGGTAATTATATATGCAACAAGAACCAGAAAAATAACAACCATGATATATGCCTCCTTGTTTAAGTATACATAAATACTACCAAATCAGCACCAGTTCCGCCACTGCAATCACAAGGCAGATTATATTGATTTTCTTTCCAAGAAGCCGTTTTTTTCGATCCTGCTCTATTTCCTTTTTTGAATTGCATTTCACAATTCCGGCTATGGATAGTGGAATTGCAGGAAGAATAATCAGGTCCAGGAAAACTTTGAATACAATAAGGATAAGAGCCACAAACGCAGCTCCCATTGCCTGTTCGCCAGAAACTCCTGACATATTGTCGTGCATGGCGAGAGCAATAATTATATTCAGTACAGTCTGAATAGAAAGTAGAACTATACTCGCAATTCCAAACTTGTAGCCTGTAGAAGTTTTTCCCATTCCTTCCATAAAATCTGCATCAGAATTTTTTCTTTTACCAAGGCTTTTTATGAACAATATTGAAATTACAAAGAAACAGATATCAAGAACTAAACTGTATATTAAATGCAATTGGTTGTATGCAATAATATAAATCAAATAAAACAACCATGAACTAGTGTAAAACAAGCAGCTGATAAAAAATGGCACTTTAAGCAGATAATTTAGTGCTCCAAAAATCAAACATGCACAAAGATAAATAATCACATATTTTTTTATCTTCATGATTTTTTGTGAGTCTTCAATTTCTGCCACCTTTTTTGAAAGAATAATGAAAGCAATGAGTGGCAGCAAATAAAGGATTCTCTTTCCCAAAGAAGAAAAAAGTATAGGGAAGGAGAACTCCGTGTATAAGAAATGTCGGATCAGATTAAAGATTGAGTATAAAAAATCAGCGACCGCCAGAATTATGTAAAAGAGAGAATAGTTCTTATTTTTCTGAAGTTGATTCTTCATGTTAATAATCCTTATTTTAATAAGAATTATTATATCATATTTTTTTTTGTAATTAAAATTTTAAAGATTTACGCTTTTTTTGTAAATTCCCAACTAAACTCGAAATTCAGACTAATTAGACATGGAAAGCTATTGCAAAAAAAAGGAACGTTCCTGACAAAATCAAGAACGTTCCTTGTCATCAAGCTAATCTTTTTCTGGCTAGAAGATTAGCGCTGTACGCGGCCTGAACCGTTTCCACCTGCAAGTTTTTCAACTTCGCTAACAGAAACAGCATTGAAGTCGCCTTCAATTGTATGTTTCAGACAGCTTGCTGCAACTGCAAATTCAACAGCATCCTGTGTAGATTTTCCGTTAAGTAAAGCATAGATAAGACCACCACCAAAGCTGTCGCCACCACCTACGCGGTCAACGATGAACATCTGGTATTCTTTGCTGAAGCAGTAATCTTTTCCATCATAGAGGAGAGCTGCCCAGTTGTTGAATGTTGCACTGATTGAAGTGCGCAGAGTGATTGCAACTTTCTTGAAGCCGAACTTGTCAGCAAGCTGTTTTGCAACGCTCTTGTATCCTTCTTTGTTGAGCTTTCCACCTGTGATGTCTGTGTTTTCAGCTTCAATTCCGAATACGTCTTTTGCATCTTCTTCATTGCTGATACAAACATCAACATATTTACAGATTTCTGTCATAGCTTTGCGGGCTTCTTCACGAGTCCACAATTTTCCGCGGTAGTTAAGGTCGCATGAAACTGTTGCTCCTGCTTTTTTAGCAGCTTTACAAGCTTCAATTGTGATGTCGACAACGTTTGGTCCGAGAGCTGGAGTAATACCTGTTACATGGAACCATTTTGCATCTTTGAAAATTTCTTCCCAGTTGAAATCTTCTGGTTTTGCTTCCTGAATTGAAGAATGAGCACGGTCGTAAACACATACTGAACCACGCTGTGAAGCACCTTTTTCAAGGTAGTAGATACCTACACGGTTTCCACCGCGAACGATATAATTTGTATTTACACCAAAACGGCGCAGGCTGTTGATAGCTGACTGTCCGATTGGGTTGTCTGGGAGCTTTGTTACAAAGCAGGCATCCATGCCATAGTTTGCCAAAGAAACTGCAACGTTAGCTTCTCCACCACCGAATGTTGCACCGAATTTATCAACCTGAGTAAAACGGTACCAGCCTTCTGGTGCCAAACGTAACATCAATTCACCAAATGTTACAACTTTATCCATGATTATAACCTCCATAAAAACAAATAAACGAGAGTATTTAAAGTATACAACAACCCTGTTTATAGCGCAAGATGTATACACAAAACTTGCAGAATCTTTTAAAAACAGCGGTTATTTTGATGTCTGACCACACAAATTAAGCATACAGGAGCCAGATTGTGTTTTTTTTCTGCAACTTTCTGGATGAGTTAGGGTATGGAGCACCGAGGGCTTGCCCGAGAAGACCGCAGGCAGCTGTGCTGCTGAGGACTTTGAGCGGACAGCGAAGTGCGGAACACCCGGCCGGCAGCGCAGCTGACGGAAACTCCCATATAAAAAAAGCTGGCATTTATAATATAGTTGAGGTAAAATCAGAATCCTATGTGGGCTGACATGTCTGTTTTTACAAAAAGGGAGAAAAAAGTATGAAAACAATTGGTTTAATTGGTGGGATGAGCTGGGAAAGCACGGTAACTTACTACAAAATAATAAATGAAACCGTCAAAGAAAGGCTTGGAGGCTTCCATTCAGGGAAAATTCTGCTTTACAGTGTTGATTTTGCAGAAATTGAAGAATGTCAGGCAAAGGGAGAGTGGGAAAAAAGCGCAGAAATTCTGTCCGAAGCTGCTGAAAATCTTGAAAAAGCTGGAGCTGATTTTATTGTAATATGTACGAACACAATGCACAAAGTTGCAGGTAAAATTCAGGAAAATATAAAAATTCCTGTAATTCACATTGCTGATGCAACTGCACATAAATTAAAACAGGATGGAATTCTTAAAACTGCACTTCTCGGAACTAAATATACAATGACTCAGGATTTTTACAAGGAAAAATTAAGGGAAAACGGCATAGAGGTTCTTATTCCTGAAGAAAAAGATATTGAAATTGTAAATCATGTTATTTACGAGGAGCTTTGTCTTGGGAAAATTCTTGACAGTTCCAGAAAAGAATATATACGAATTATTGACGGTCTGAAAGAAAAAGGTGCGCAAGGGGTAATCCTTGGATGTACGGAAATCGGTCTTTTGATAAGTCAGAAAGACAGTCCTCTACCTGTTTATGATACAACAGAAATTCATGCGCTGTCCGCCTGCGAAAAAGCATTGTAAATACGCCTGTAAGATTTCTGCTTTAAGAATTTGCTTTTTCAGGGATTCAGATTTTTTATACAGTTCTTTATTAAATGTAAAATTTGGGATATTCTATTTTTATGGCTTATGAAGTAACGGCTACCAGGCGCAGACCGCAGCGCTTTGAAGATTTGGTAGGACAGGAATTTGTTGCGGCTACATTAAAAAAATCTATACAATCTGGGAAGATTGCCCATGCTTATCTATTTTCTGGCCCGCGTGGATGTGGAAAAACTTCGACGGCGCGTATTCTTGCAAAGGCATTAAACTGTCAGAGCGACACAAAGGCTGTTGCAACTCCGTGCTGTGCATGTACTGCCTGTTCAGAAATCACAAAAGGTTCTAGTATGGACGTAATTGAAATTGACGGTGCATCAAATACCAGTGTAAACGATGTCCGTCAAATCAAAGATGAAGTTCAGTTTCCGCCGCAATCATGCCGTTACAAGATTTATATAATCGATGAAGTCCACATGCTTTCAACAAGTGCCTTCAATGCGCTGCTCAAAACAATTGAAGAGCCTCCGCCTTATGTAATTTTCATTTTTGCAACAACAGAACTTCAAAAAGTTCCTGCCACAATAAAAAGCCGCTGCCAGCAGTTTAATTTCCGGCTTGTTGCAATTGAACAGGTAAAAAATCTGCTTTCAGAAGCCTGCGGAGAACTTGGGCTTCAGGCAGAAGACGAAGCTTTGTACTGGATTGCAAGAGAATCTACAGGCAGTATACGCGATGCCTATACGCTTTTTGACCAAGTTGCAGCTTTCAGCGATGGATTTATTACTTACGAAAAAATCAGGGACAAACTTGGTCTTGTAGGTGTTGACCGCTTAAATGAAATTTTTGACAAATGCTGCGATGCAGATACAGAAGCTGTCATAAATACTTTGGATGAATACTTGCAGGCAGGAGTTTCCATTGAACAGCTTATTTCAAATAGTGCCGACTACGTAAGAAGCCTTCTGCTTTTGAAAAACGGTGTAAAAAAAGAAGCCTTGCTCGGCCAGTCCCCGGAACGTTACAGCAGTAAGGTTCTGGAATGTTGGAATTCTATACAAATGGAACGGGCACTTTCCTTATTTTTGCAACTTTATAGGGATATCCGCTATTCTCTTTCCCCAAGATTTGAACTGGAACTGGCTTTTTCAAAATTATGCTGGTTGAAGCAGTATGTTTCGCCTGCAGAGGTAAAAAAAGCTGTCGACGCAGCAAAAAATCTTTTGCTAAAAGGTGAAATGCACGTTGAACAGCCTGCACCAGCTGCAAGTTTGAGACCGAATTTTCAAGTAGCAGCTGCAACTGAACAGAGGCTGGAACAAAGCAGCGGTAAACCTGCGGCTGCAGAAAATTTCCGGAAACCTGATGGAATGCCGACTTTTTCTGCATTGAACAAAGCCTTTGAAAATGCAGGCGGAACTTCCGATGCAAGTTCATCAGGCGAAAGCGAATACAGCAATGCAGATTATCCGCCAATGGATGAACCGCCTGAGATTCCGCCGTCTGAAGAGGATTTTTCCAATTCTTTTAGTTATGGCGGAGCCCTGCCGCCTGAACAATCAGTGGCTGAAAATCTTTCAGTAGAAGATTTGAAAAACAGGTTGGTTGCAGAATTTTCACGTAGGGATGACGGTTTTACGGCTTCTGCAGTAATGCAGGCAGAAAAATGGGAATTGAAAGAAAATTCGGTTACGGCAATTGTTGATACCGTTTTTAAACTAAAACAGCTCGAAAAACAAAAAACAGTAATTGCCGGACTTCTGTCTGAAATCTGCAGAAAAACAATTACTTTTACGCCCTTATTTAAATCAGGTGAACAGCAAAGTCCAGAAATAAATGTCGTTCCTGAAAAAGTAGACATGATTTGCAAAATGTTTAGAGGTTCTATAGTTGGAGGAAAAATATGAATCCTTTTGATTTACTGAAAAATCCACAGGCCATTCAGGCTGAACTGGAAAAAGTTAAAAATCAGCTTGCACAGATTACAGTAACAGGTTCTTCTGGTGGAAACATGGTTCAAGTTACTCTCAATGGAAATATGGAAATGCTTTCCACAAAACTTGATCCTTTGTGTGTTGACAACAGGGACGTTCCAATGCTTCAGGATTTGATTGTTGCCGCACATCATGATGCAATGAGCAAAATCCAGGAAGAAATAAAAGACAGACTTGGCCCGATGATTGGAAGTTTTCCAGGGCTAGGCTTCTAAGGAAGTTCTGATTAACATTTGAAGCTAATACTCAGCACTTTCCGTCAAATTGCCGTAAGTCATTGATTTACGGGTAATTAGCTATATTCAAGGTTAACATAAAACAGGTTTTTCCCATGAATGCTATTGAAGAATTAACAGCCTCATTTTCCAGACTGCCTGGCATTGGCAAAAAATCAGCAGCCCGGCTTGCTTACTTTCTTTTGAAAACAGATTCTGCATTTAATCAGAATTTTGCACGGCAGATTGCGTCTTTGCAGGAAAAAATAAAACCCTGCTCTGTATGTGGTGCCTGGACAGAAAACGACCCATGTCCAATCTGTTCAAATTCTCTGCGGGACAGAAGCGTTATATGCGTTGTAGAGCAGCCTCAGGATGTCCAGACAATCGAAAGTTTCCATGAATTTACAGGACTTTTTCATGTTTTGGGCGGAGTTATTGCTCCATTGGACGGAATAGGGCCTGACCAGCTGGCCATAGCATCTCTTATTGCCAGGGTAAACACAGGCAATGTGCAGGAAGTCATCATTGCAACAAATCCTACTGTTGAAGGCGACACAACAGCCTTATATCTGCAAAAACTTTTATCTGCACAGACAAATGCAAAAGTTACCAGGCTTGCGTCAGGTCTTCCTGTCGGAGGAGATTTGGAATATACCGACAAACTTACACTTGCAAGAAGTTTTCGAGGAAGGACAACCTTTTAAAAATCGGCAAAGCTTTTTGCAGCAGGCAAAAATTAATTTGCCTGTGGCTGCCCGTATTTTATAAGCAGTTCAAACTTTCCGGGATTATTTTCAGGGATTTCAGAAGTTACATCGTAGTCGAAAACTTCGTATTCGCTCATGGCAAACTTAATGCGCGTACTTCCAGAAAGGCAGTCTTTGTCCATAAGCAGACGATGTTTTTCCTTATTGTAACGATGTTCATACCAGGAAGGAAAATTGCCTTTTTTGCCGGAGCGGACAAAATCGTAACGCAAAAGGTTTACCACAAGATTCAAATCTACGGATTCCACATCAAAATAATCTCTGTAAGATTTTACAAAAGAATAAAGCAAAGAAAACCAATAAAGTTCCCTTCTTGCCTGAGAAAAAGCTCCCTGACTTTCAGCAAATTCTGTAAAAGCCGAAATAAATTTCCAGGGTCTGACTTTTCTAAAAATATAAGCCATTGTACAAGAAAAACTTTTCCTGTTCCAAAAGGCATCGGTAATAATTTCAACATCTTTTAAAAAGGCCATGTCCTTAAAACTTAAATACGGAGTTGAAAAAGTTTCGTATACAGGTGATTCCATCCATTTCCAACCGTTTTTTAAAGCCATTTCTGCCATCTGAGTACCATTCAGGATTTTCAAGAAACCAAGCTGCAGGGCATCAGGCTTTAAATTCATTACAAAATCATAGCTGCGTCCAAAACTTTCCAAATCTTCATACGGCAGCCCTGCAATCAAATCCAAATGCTGGTGAATTGTCCGCGGAATACGGCTTATTTTTTTTGCAAGAGCTTCTATATTGTCCGAACGGTTTACAGCTTTCAGGGTTTGTTTGTTCGATGACTGAATTCCCATTTCAAACTGCATTACACCAGCTGGCACTTTCTGCAAAAAATCTAAAGCTTCCTCAGAAAAATATTCAGCTTCTATTTCAAAATGAAACATAGTTTTGCCGTTGTGGTTTTCCAAAATAAACTGCCAGATGGGAATGTACCTGTCAGGATTCAGATTGTAGGTGCGGTCAACAAATTTTACAAGCTTCACATTTGCATCAAGAAAAATCTTCAATTCTTCCTGAACTTTTTTCAAACTTTTAAAACGCACCCGCCTGTCCAAAGAAGAAAGGCAGTATGCACAACTGAAAGGACAACCCCGTGTTGATTCGTAGTAATAAATTTTATGGTCCGGGTCAAATTGCCCTGTCAAAATTTCAGGATAAGCAAAAGGAAGTTCGTCAAGGTTTTCAATCAGAGCCTGATTTCCGCTGTAAGTTATTTTTCCATTTTCGCTGCGAAAATAAATGCCTTTTACACTGGCATAATCTTTTCCATCCGCAAAAACTTTCATCAGCTGTGAAAAAACAATTTCACCTTCCCCAAATATTACAAAATCCAAATCGCAATATGCATTCAAATATTTTTCTGCGCTAAAGCCAAATTCTGGACCTCC
Source organism: Treponema sp. (assembly GCA_016296655.1). Lineage (GTDB taxonomy): Bacteria > Spirochaetota > Spirochaetia > Treponematales > Treponemataceae > Treponema_D. The sequence goes on from JAEDIW010000059.1 coordinate 10,972, forward strand.
AGCCCCAACCACACAAGCCGGCAAAATTTTCTTAATTTCAGGAATCAGCTTGCAGACATATTCTGCATTCCAGATATAAGTTGAAAAAAGAACCGCATCAGCTTGAGAAAATCCAATGCTCCTTAAAACTTCACCTGCTGGCTGATTTATTGTGTATTCGGCAAGCTCAATCTGAACATTTTCCATTACCAGCGGATAATATTTTTGCGCATAAACTTTTAACGCACGGATTGCAACATTTGTATGCATGTAGCTGGCATTTACAGAAACTAAAAGAACCCTCATTTTTTCTCCACAAGCAGAATTCAACAGTTTTTGAACATCAGCCATTATATCAAATTCCGTTTACTTGTGTTATTTTTATTTTTTTTTCAGGGCGCAACTTTTTGGCATAAACGGCGTTCCGGGGTTTGCTTACGCGCAGCCTCCGCACTCAGTCAGGGGCTGGTCCAAAAGTAAAGTTCACAGTGTCATACGCTATATGCACTGTAGACTCTGAAATAAAATTCAGCATGACGGAATCTATTAACCAGCCCCCTCTTTCGCTTGCGGTGGCCAGGCCCCTCCATGCCGTAGCGCAACTAAACAGGAAAAACAAACATCTAAACGACAAACCTTTTTACGCGTTTGCTTAAAGAAGTCAGCACTTCACAGGAAATTGTGTTGCCTATTTTTGCAAGAGCAGCTACAGTAGTGTCAGTTCCGCTTTCTTTTGGACCAAAAATTACAACTTTATCCCAAAGATGAACAGCTTTGTTGTCTTTTCCTAGGTTTACCATGCATTGATCCATGCAAATTCTTCCGCAAACAGGATATTTTTTTTCCGTTTATCGTAATTTCAAGGCCTGAAACAAATCGTCTTAAAAGTCCGTCAGCATAACCAATCGGAATGACGGCAACATCTGTATCTTCTGTGCAAGTATAGGTTCTTCCGTATGAAATAGTTTTTCCATTTGGAAAATGCCTGATTGCTACAACCTGTGTTTCCAGTGCCAGAACAGGTTGTATGTTAAAATTTTGGCTATGTCCGTAAAAACGGTTGATAACCTAACCTTTTAAATATTAACCTGATAATTATGTATCATGAAAGTTCTTACTAAAGAATTATGCGTCCCTTAATTTTGTAAACCGCAAGTTGTTTCAACAACTGAGGATTTACAAAACGTTCGCACAAGCGAACACGTAAATAAATAGAGTTTTTGCAAAAAAACTCGAGACTTAAAATA
>JAEDIW010000141.1 GCA_016296655.1 Treponema sp.
ATTATTCCCCATTTTTACACCTCCGTGGGTGTCCTGATTTATGGGGTCAGTTCAGTTTAACCGATACGAGCCGAAAAAGCAAAAGCAGAAGCCACACTGTACAGGGGGCATCTTTAGCAACGCTGAAGAAATCAAAGTTGGACGCACGGGCGGAACATGGGATGCAAAATACGGAAGCAAAGTTGCGCAATGGGATATTGCGCCGGATGACGAATATTTTAAAGAGCTTTTCAGAGTAAGCAAACGACAAATAATCTGGGGCGGAAATTATTTTAACCTGGGTGCAAGCCGTTGTTATTTGGTATGGAGAAAAAGCAATATTCCGGCAGAAGGTTTTTCGCTTGCGCCTGTTGAACTTGCATGGACGAGTTTAAACGAAAATGCAGCCTATTTTGAATGCGGTTCAAATGGAGCTGAAGACGGAACAAGAATTCACCCTACACAAAAACCGATTGCGTTATATACATGGATTTTGCATAGGTTCGCAAAGCCGGGCGACAAGATTTTAGACACTCATTTAGGTAGCGGTTCAAGCAGGATTGCAGCGCACGAAATGGGCTACGATTTTGTAGGATGCGAAAAGGACGCTGAATATTTCCTTTTGCAGGAAAAGCGATTCAAAAACTGGATTGCGCAGCAAAGTCTTTTTGAAATGGACGGCGGTCAGCCAGTGTTATTCTAAAGAAAAGCGGCAACTACTCACGTGAGTAGTTTATAAAAGGGGTTTGAAATGATTATGACTTTAAGTTTTATGGAAAAGACGATTGAAAAAGAACGCAGGGCATTTTTACAGGAAAAACAAACACCAGAGAAGAAATACAAACTTTGCGCCTTGGATTTTAACGGTCTGCTTGTTACAAGGTGTTTTGCAGAGGATAAAAACGCGGATGCTTTAGAATCGGCACGGTGGTATTGGACTAAGCCGCATTTTCTTTATGTAGAATTATTCTGCATAAAAGACGGGAAAATATTTGTCTGCTATCATGGGGTTAGAAGTTTGTAAAAAATATCATTTGAAAATAATGCTTGACAGTGTGTATAAAATGTGTATAATAGAATTATGAAACGAAAAGATTTAGAAAAACGGCTTAAAAAAGCAGGCTTCGTTTTTGTAAGGCATGGCGGAAGGCATGATGTTTTCCAAAGGGGCAAAGATGAAGAGCAGTTGCCAAGGCATACGGAAATAAACGAAAACCTTGCAAAGGCTATCATCAAAAAATGGAACTTGTAAAGCCGCCGCCCGAAAGGGCGGTAAAAATCTTTTCAAAGGAGCAAACTATGAATACAATTTATCCAGTTATTTTTACAGAAACAAACGAAAAGAAAAGCGAAGTTCTTGTTTATATTCCAGATATAAACGGAATGACAGAAGGAAAAGATATTGCAGATGCTATTGCAATGGCAAAAGACTATATCTGCAATGCACTTTTTGACAAAAAGGATTCTGAAATTCCCGTTGCAAAACGAATTGATGAAATTGATTTAAAAACAAGTCCTTTTTTTGAAAACGGAAAATCTTTTGCTTCCCTTGTGGATGTTGATTTAGCGGCATTCAGATTAAGGGAAAAATCAAAAAGCGTAAGACGAAATATTACCCTTCCGCAATGGCTTGATAATATGGCAGCAGCTGCAAAACTTAACGTTTCTGCAATAACACAAGGTGCATTAAAAAAAGAACTGGGGATTGCTTAAAAAAAACAGGTAATCAAAAGCAAAGGCGACTATTACTCACGTGAGTAGTAGTTGTTTTTTTATTGAAAAATGATTGACAATATTCTAATGCAAAATATAATTAGGATTATGGGACAAGAACAGAAAAAGAGCGGGTGCGGCAGTGCAAGAGTTGGAGCAGAAAGAAAACCCGACCCGTCTTTGAAAATACAAATCCGCGTAAAGCCGGGAGAGTTGAAAGCGATAAAAAAGGCTGCTGAAGATGCTGGCGTTACAACTTCAACTTTTGTTAAAAATGCAGTTATGTGATTGTTGAAAGATTGTTGATAAGAACATTAAACGACATAAAGACAGATAATTAAACCGTGGAAAACTTTGCAAAAGGGTTCATTACTCACGTGAGTAGTGAACCCTTTTTGTTTTCCTATTCGGTATAGCGAGTTTTAACGGCGGCTTTTATGCTTGAAAGTATGTTATTACCTGGTGCAGAAAATTTTCTTAATAAATCAAGCCGCGATTTATGGACTGAACAGCTTGCAAATGACAGGCTGATTCTTTCACAGGTTGATGCGGCTATTTCGGCATTTACTCAATACACACTGGAAGAAAACGGAATCAGTGAATACACGATTGACACAGGGCAGGACAGACAAACGGTCAAAAGGGATAACTTACAATCCTTATACAGCTGGCGGACAAGGCTTGTTTCTGAAATCGCACAGCTTGAAAGGTCTTTAGGCATGAACGGCTGTGCAGCGCGGCGTATAGTTCCGGGGTTTTAAATGATTGAAAAGACACTTGATAATTACAACCTGTATTTAA
>JAEDIW010000060.1 GCA_016296655.1 Treponema sp.
CGAACAACTACCCGTGGAACGTCAACACGAACATCGGGGCGCGGCTTGCCTGTGACGAATGTAAATTGTTAAGAAAAAGGCATACACTGTTAATCACGGTTACGGCGTAGTGACGATTTATTTTTAACGTCAGTTCGGCTGCCTTTACACGGCATTTGTTGTGCTAAAGTCTTAGACCAGAAAGGCTACGCGCTTTTCTGGTTATTTTTTAAGTGAATAATGATGGATAAACCTATATTTAGTGAAGTTTACGATTTTGAGAATTTGTATTGTGCAGCTTATGAAACTATACAGGATAAAAAGTATTATCCAGAAGAATTACAATTTGCAAGCAACCTTGAAGAAGAGTTGATTAAATTGCAAAATGAACTAATCTGGCATTCATACATTCCTGGCGACTATTACTATTTTTGGGTTTATGATCCGAAAAAGCGGTTAATTTGCGCTCCAGAACTTAGAGACAGAATTGTTCATACTGCTGTTTGCAGGGTGATTGAAAGATATATTGAACCGCGCCTGGATTACGATTCTTATGCTTGTAGAAAAGGAAAAGGCGCGCTGGATGCAGCGAATAGAGCCGGGCTTTATACAAACAAATATTCTCATTTTGTATATTTTGACATTAAGGGGTTCTTTGACAGTATTCCAGTTTTGCCGCTTGAAGAAGTATATTTAAAACGCTTTGTAGATGATTCTGAAATAATGTGGTTGCTGCATACAATCTTTATGAAAGATTGTAACGGCGTAGGCATAAAGAAAGGATGCAGAACAAGTCAGCTTTCAGCAAATGTTTATTTAAATGAATTAGACCATTTTATCCGGCATACACTTAAAGCAAAGGCGTATGTTCGATACATGGATGATTTTATAATCTTCAGTAATGATGTGGAATATCTGAAGTTTTGCTGGGCTGAAATAGCGCGGTTCCTGGAAGAAAAATTATTTTTGAAACTGAATGATAAAACTTTTATTGGCATGACTTCACAAGGGTTTGAATTTGTGGGTTATAGGATTTTTAAGGATTATAAAATCATACGGAAAATAGCCTTAGATAGAAGTGCAGAAACATTAAAGTCTTGGAAAAACGGCAAAGTTAATGATTTATCCTTTTATCGGAGTACGGCAAGCCGTGTAGGACATTGCCAGGGTACGGCTAGTTACAAGTGGTACTGCGATTATCTCTTAAAAGCGTTGAAGTTTGTTCTGATAGACAGGGCGGAAGATTAAACGCCACACATTTTAAGAACATACTGCGCCGTTGTAAGCCCTTCTTTCTTTGCAGCTTCCTGTATCGCTTTTTTTTGTGCGATACTGCAACTAATGGCGAGTTGTTGCCGTCCGCCCTCGTATTTTTCTTTTCGCCCGGCGTTTTCGCGTTTTCCGCCACGACCTTTAGTTATAACTTCTTTCATAAAAACCTCACAAAAAAAACTGCGGTTTTTCGCGTGTAAAAACCGCAGTGAACAACTATTTTACAATCAAAAAAACAACAAACAGCACAAAAGCCACTAGGCGGAATATATTTGATAATATAGTCACTGCTTTCTTTGTAATCATTGACAAACCTCTTTTTATTATCGTAAAATGTAGAAAACAAGCAAGGTGGTGAGCCTTGCTTGTTTTCTGGGTTAATTCTGATTTACTTAAAAATCAGAGCCAGCACTGCAACTAGCAGCAAGCCGAAGTTGATGATTAGATTTGCAAGGTCAATCCAACTCGGCTTTTCTTTTTTTTCAGCCATGCTTACCTCCTTATGATTTAACAATACTATATTATTTTGATTTTGTCAAGCATATTCAAAAAAATATTTTTTTTATTTCAGTTTGTCCATTTGTTGATTAAAAACATCCTGCATCATCTGGGCGGCACGTTCTGAAGCTGGTTCAAGCCATTCTTTTTTAGGTGTGTGGGTTGACTGGTGCTTTAAGTTTAAAATGTGAGTAGATTTGAAGGAAATATTTTTCCCTGCTTTACGAAAAGAAGAAACCTTAAAGATGGAATTGTTCATGCGGATAAAACCCTGGATCTTTGCGGCGACAAAAGCACGTGCAACCAATGCGGCTTTATGGCTTGAAAAATTAGTTGAACCGCGAATTACCCTGTCTTTAATTGCGCTGTAATAATAAGACCGTCTTACCTTCTTTTCATTTGAGCCGCCACGTGCTTTTGTTGTAGGAATAACCAGATTTCCGCCGTTTTTATTGCGATGAGTTCCGCCTTGTTCCTGCCTTGCCATATACCCGGCTTTTTCCATAATACCAGTTTCACTTTTAATCTGGCTAAGGCTTTGGACGCTGTTTCCGCATGGCGTGAATCTTAATTGATTTGTAGTGAAATTATTACGCAGAGTAAATTTGTTTTCAATTTCCCTTTTTGCGTTATTCCTGGCATTTGCCGCAACGATATTCACGGTGCTTATTCCGGCTTTGATGAAGTGGCGGTGAACATCGTCTGTAACTTCCTTCATTGAACTAAATATTTTTGTAGCCATATTCTTAGGATAGTACAATTTTAAATTGTCGCTATACCAAATCCAAGTCATCAAACAATAAAGGCTGCTGATAATTTGCAAGCTCAAATTCCGAAAGCAAGGCGTTCAGTTTGCTGCTGTTTTCTATCCATGAGCGAATCCTACAGACCGCAGCGCGCTGCGCGTCTTTTTCAGTCGGATATTTTGTTTCTTTTTCGGTGGGATAATAAGAACGAATGAAACGGCGCAGTTTGCAATTTATACTGTAAACAAAACCGTTTTCTGCAGCATAAATAGTAAGTATTATTTGCGAGCCGTTTTTAGATTCACTCTTTTTTTGCACGATTGGCAAAGTTGAAACATAGGTCATTATTCCGGCTGAAACTCCAGGATCTGCATATTCAAGATTTTTGCAATGCGATATTCAAGCCGTGCGCCTTTTGAGCGTTTCCAGCCGGGAAGCATACAGATAATATTACAAGAGGAAAGTTCTTTTATATCTTTTCGCATATAATCTGTATAATCGGGTGTTTTTTCAATTTTGGCAAAAAGATTTTCTATATCTTTTGCAATCGCAATAGGATTTACAACAAAGAAAGTTCCCGACAACTCCAGAAGCTCTTTTTCTGCCTGTAGAAAATTATCCTGCCATTTTTCAACGCCCGTGATTGGCCCGCTTATATAGATATTTCCGATTAAATCTGAATCTACATTTTTAATCATTTTTCACACCTCATACACTTTGATATTCCATAGATTCCATGACAGCAATATTCCTTTCTGTTGGTTCTATTCCAAGCCTTTTGCACAATCTAAGTCGCAAAAAATGCTTTGCATACGCGAAAATAAAATTTGCAAGTGCATAGCACATATTGTTTATAACAAGGACAACTGCAATTTTTGCAAGTTCATTCAATTTTAACTTATCAAGAACAACCGTACCGACAACAAGGAAAATGCCAGACAAAGTTTGATAAGGGAACGATTCAAAAAGCACCGTGTTTGCCAGTCTAAGTTCATTTTGTACTGGAGTTTTTCCTTCTTCAATCGCTTTTAAAACCCTGTCAAACTCGCTTTTGTACTTTTGCAATTCAGATTTTGTATGAATAAAAAGATAATACATCTTAAAACCTCTCTTTTGTTTCTTTTAAGATTTGCTTAAACAGTGCCTTTGCAAAATTGGGCGGAACTGCATTGCCGATTTGTTTTACAACATCAACTTTCGTTCCTGTAAAAACATAATCTTTTGGAAAACCTGTTGCAGCCGCAAGCTCATGCGGTTGCAACATTCTAAAACCTAGTTCTATTCCTTTTTTGTCTGTTCCAACAAGAGCGTATCTGTCTTTTGTTGTGAGAGTTGGAATCGGATTTTTTAGGGAAATAGCATGACCTGTACCGTAATATTGAACAAGCATCGGTTGCACAAGACAATGTTCCTGTTTTGTACAGATTGTAGAAAGTGGTTCTGTAATCTGTCTGTTTCTCTGTTTTGCAGAAGTTTGTCCGATTGCCATAATAAAAGGCATTATAAGCATGTGATGCGCACCACTGCATGAGATTGTAGAAAGTGGTTTTTCAATACTTTCAGCGGTCGATTGTCCATATAGGCGCGCAATAAAAGGAACGGCAGCTTCACCCCAAAACTCACGAATACCGTATTCAATGCGCCGCATTGTTGCAGCCGCTAAGGGCTTTTTGCGTTGGCTGATTATTTGACAGGGCAAAGACCAATCAATTATTTCGCTTGCTGGTTTCCAATCAGATAGCAACAAATTACCTCCCTTTGTATTTGTTGGCTCTGGCCATAAAATGCACTTGCCACAATCTTTTCTAACAGCCTGTATAAAGAGCCGCCTTCTTGAAGTTGCAGCTCCATAATCAGCTGCGCAAAGCACCTGGTAATCGACAATATAATTAAGACTACGCAAACCAGAAATAAATGCAGCAAAAGTTTTTCCTTTGCATTCCTTTATTATTTTTCCTTCTATATCCAGCGGCCCCCATGTTCTGAATTCCGGCACATTCTCAATTATTATCCTTTTTGGTCTCAATTCCTCTGCAAAACGCAATACTTCCCATGCAGGGGAGCGCATATCTTCGGAACGCGGTTTTCTACCACGGGCTACGGAAAAATGTTGACAGCCCGGACTAGCCCACAGCAAGTCTGTATTTTTGGATGCAGCCAGCGTATGAGGTTCAATATGCTGTACATTTTCGCAGCGATGCTCTGCAAATGGATAGTTTTTTGCATGTGTTTCAATGGCGCGTTCCCAATGATTTATTGCGCTCATATTAACATCAAAATTGTAATCATGGGCAGCTTCTATCAAACCTGTAGATTCGCCGCCACCACCGCAAAACATATCAACAATGTTTAATTTATTCATATTACACCCTTTTGTTTTTGATATAAAACACCAACTTTAAAACCTTCACGGAAAGCTATTTCAATTTCCTCTGCGATATATTCAAGTTTGTTTTTTTTTATAAAGTTATTGCATTCTGTTTTTCCGACTGTTCCCAAAGATTCCAGATTATCAGCTGCAATGCGCAAGCGTTTTGCAATGCTTGAATAGTCGTATTTTTCAAAAAGTTCAATGTTCATCTTCTTTTTCCTGTTCCGAAAAGTTGTGTTCAAAAAAATTACTCGCGTCTATGCAAACGCGGCGGATTGCCTGGCAAGTTTCTTCATTGTTGGATTCTGCAATTTTCATAATTGCGACAAAATATTTTTGCATTTCTTCATGTTTATTCATCATATCTATTTACTCCTAAAAATTAGAAAATATCCATTTCACCGTCTGAATCATCCGGGAATCCCCAATCTGGTTCTTCTGGCGGTTGTGTATAAGTTGGTGGCCGCTGCTTGAATTGTGTTGCAGGGCTGTTTGTTTGTGCTGTCGGTGCGGGCGTTCCGTTTTCAAATATGTCGTTTTGCTGCTGTGCAGGGGCTGTTTCATTCAAGGTTTGCAAGCCTTGTTCAGACAATTTAACATTGAAGAAAACAAGTTCCGGGTAGTTGTTTATCTTCTTCTGGCGGTAGTCAATTTCACGATAATCGCGTTTTAACAAGCGTACAAACTTATTGCGGGTCAAGGCTTCTTTGCTTTCATCTGAAAGTCCATAGTATTTCAAATAACATTCATAAGCCTTTTGAACTTCTATATAGATTCCGCCGGACAAATCGAATACCAGGCAGTCATTAACAAATTTATCGAGGTCTGTTTTCTGCTCTTCGATATAGCGACCTTTGTAACCTTCACATTCTGGGGAAAGCGGAATTTCACCATGCAGATTAACATTCAAATCTATATAAAGCTCCATAAAATATTTGACAACAGCCGGAAATTCCGGGCGTAAATAGTTTATAAAGCCTGTTGCCGTTTTGCCGCCTTCGCCTTTTTTATGCTGAATATTGAACGGAATTACAACCATTCGGGAAATTGCAGCTTCGTCGTGAGCGTCAAAGTTTGGCGAATAGTTTGATGCAATAATAATCTGCGCGGTCGGAATGAAGTCGTGCGGATCGCGGTACAAGCCACGGGCTGTAAGAGTGTCGCCACCTGTAAGCTCTTTCCAGAAAGATGTATTAAGTGAAGCGTTGCGGGCGGTTTCCTGGGCAAACGCACAGCATTTTCCTTCCAGCTTTGCGATTTCTGGGTTTGCTTCGTTTCCGCTTGCGCGTTTGAATCCTGTAGAAACAAGTACATCCGATTTTACACGGGCGCACATTCCTTTAAATATTTCTTCTACAATGTTACAAGTTGTAGATTTACCCGTGCCGCCTTTTCCCAAAAAAATGCCGCCGTATTTAAAGCCAGTGTTACGGCTAGGAATGAGCGACAAATAATAAAGCAAGGTTTGAAGCGTTTTTTCATCTTTGAAGTTGCCCTTCATAAACTCCAGAAACTTTTCCGGCTTTCCAGCTTTGCGTAATTCTTCTTCTTTGTAGGGCAGCATTTCGCGGCGATATTCTTCCGGGCGGCTTTTTCTGTATTCAATTTCTTTACCAGAAAAATCTACTACACAATCTAAAAGTGTGAGCGTTTCGCGCATTTGCGGGCCGTCAAAAGGAACATTTTCACGGAACACATCGGGTTTTAAGCCGGACAAATCCTGTGCAAGTTCTACACGAAAGCGGCGGCCTTCCAGCTTTTTAACAAGGTCGTTTATAAGGCTTTTTTTGTCAAAATGCTTTTCAAGGTATTTAAGCATGAGATTAAGCAGAATTGTATAAGCTGCGCCTGGTGCGTCTGGTTCACGAACCCAAACATGACCGTTGAAAAAATACCAGCGTTTTTCACATTCAACATAAATTAAGCGGCCCTGCAACACGGATGCAACTGTAAGAGCGGCAGAGCGTACACCCTGCGTATTTAGGAACTGCAAAAAATTAACATCGTTTTCCATTTTGTCATAATCAATGGAAACAATAGTTTGCTGTTCTTTTATGTTGCGCAAGATTTCACTTGCCGGAATAAGTGCTTTTTCAAGTTCACGGCGTAAATAGTTTGAAACGCCGTATTTTTCACAAATTTCGAGAATAAAATAAGGGGTAATATTCGATTTTTTTTCGAGCTGCTTAACAGTTATATTGCCTTCGCCCCATTTTAAGATTTCGTTTATTGTCTCTTTGTTTTTGCAAGCCTTAACACAGGCCAGCGCAAAAAGTTCTGTGTCTTCTTCGTCCAGTGAGTTATATTCAACTTTTTTAAGAAGCGACCGCAAGCGTTTAATGCTCAATGTGTCATAATCAAGCCACAGAGTGCCGTGAATCTCTTTTTTTGCTTCTGGCGTTTTATAAAGCTGCGCATTTTTGATTGCTTCAATAACAAGATCTGCACGACCTGCAAGAATTGCTTCGTCTGTGTCTTTATATGGCACATTATCCGGCAAAATTGCAACTTTGATTTGTCCTTTGAATCCAGCTTTTAAGAGTTTTTCGGGAATACTGGTTTTATATTTATCGGTTTCGGCAAAAGGCATTAAACCGAACATTTTTTGACCGATATAATTATTTTGTGCGTTGTCTTTATCTGCAAAGAATGTAATTTCCGGGATGTTGTTAGGAATGATAAATTCCTGTGCTTTTGGTTCTGTAAGACCGTTTACGCCACAAGTTGAAAATACATTTTCAATTCCAGCTGCACGGCAAGCGATAGCGTCAAATTCACCTTCAACAAAAACAACAGGTTTTTCTTTTGGCAAAAGTCCTGGCATTGGAAAAGGGCTTATTCCTTTTGTATTTACTTTATTGCTTTTGCCGCCCAAATAATAATTGAGCTTAAAGCCAGAAAAGCCCTTAAAAACTACGCCGCTTGCTTCCCAAAGACTTTTATTTCCTTTTTCGGGATTGCGTCCGGGGATGCCCGCGCCAACGAGCGTCTGCCAGCCAAGTTCAGCTTCGGCGATGGTGTAGCCAGGCCAATAGAAAAAATAGCTTACCATGCGGTCGCGCACTTCAACAGGGTATAATTGAAGCTGATTGTTTGTTTTAATCTGCGCACGGCGGTTTAAATACTTTGTAACTTCTTCATTGCGTGATTTATGGCGTTTGAAATAATCTTCCAGCTTTTTAACACAATCTGGATCAGTTGCAAAATCTTCTGTTTTGCGTGTTTTTGGAGCGGATTTTTTAGGCAAAACAGGCGTTGTTGATGCGCCGCCAAAAGTGCGTTCTATTTCTTTGAACTGTTCGGCCTTGTCTGTTATGCCCTGCAAGATTTCTACAGCGTCGTAAATATCGCCGTGTATGCCACAGGAATAACATTTGAAGTGGTCTTCAAAAAGTTCACAAGAGGGGTTTTTGTCTTCATGCTGCGGATTAAAACAACGGATTAAGCCGCGCTGGGCTTCAATGCCCTTGTATTGGAGATATTGCAATAAGCTGTTTTTGTATTTTGAAAAGTCCATTTTATTTCACATAGGGGCAAAAGCCCCCCCCCGTTGCTATTTTTCTGTGCATGATACAATTTCGCCGCCAAATTCTTTTTTCAGCAAATAAACTGCAAGCGGCACTTCATGCGATTTTTGCCAGTTGTCAGTCATAATTGCCAATTCCTGCGGGCTGTATTTTGTGCCGTCTTTGCAGAAAAGCCAGCCGGACACTTCATCAAAGGCAATGCGCTGTTTTAAAGTTTCTGAATAAATAAAGTGCCATTTGGCTTTCTGCGGTTCCGGCATAAATTCACCTACCTAAACAAATGCGTTGCGTACAAAATGTTTGGAAAATTATTTTGTATAAGTTCAAGGCAGCGTTTCGCATCTGAAATATTTTCAAATGAAATTCCAATTCTTAACTGATATAAACTTTGTGCTTCCCATTCCTTCCAATTTTTACGCCTAAAATCTTCTTTTTTGTTACTCACATGAGTAGTTGAATTTTCAGATTTTTCAGATTCGTAAAAATCAGCTTCAGACATTGAAGACGGTTCAATCATTTCGTCGAAATCTGGCACTTCAATTTCTGAATCGTTAGTTTCGGATTTGTAGTCGTGTAAGATTTTTGTTGCAGCAGCATTTGTGCCGCCAGCTTCTGAAAGTTCCTGCACTTTACCTGGCAAATCTTCTGCATTCACACTTCTAAGCTGCGCAAGCGCGCGAGTTTTAAGCGAGCTTGTATCAACGCCTGCTGCTTCTGCCTGTTCGCGCACTTTTGTACCTGCAACAATGTCAGAAACATAGCTGATCGGTTTTGAAAGAAGGTCTGCTATTCCCTTCTGGGAAAGGCCTTTTTCAAGCATTTCGTGGATTGCATTTTCTTTGTCCTGGGCGGTTAAATCTGTACGCTGGATATTCTCAATCATTTGCAGCGTCCAAGTGTCACCTGTGCGGATGCAACATTCTACAAGCCCAACATCAACGCCCTGCTTGTGCAAAAGAGCAAGAGCGCGTAAACGGCGATGGCCACAAATCAACTCATAAACATTCTTACCTAAACCCGGTTCAAATACGCCCGGCTTTACCGTAAGAGGATTAAGAAGACCGTTTGCTTGAATACTTTTTGCAAGATTTTCAATTTCTTGCCAGTCGTACTCTTTGCGAACATTGCCGCTTTCTTCACGGATTTGCTCAAGCGGAATCTTTATTGTTGAAAGATTGTTGTTTGAAAACTTTGCCATTTTATGCCCACTCCTTGCCTGTTACAGTCTGAATAAAATCCATCATGCGCTTTTCCACGGTTACAGGGATTTTATAATTTGGATTCTGAACGAGCTTCTGGAAGCTATTTACAAGCGGAATAGGATTTTCAATCATAAAATCGCCAAAAGTGTTTTTGTACTGTTCCCAAATATTGCCAGGGTCGCGGTTTTTGTTGTAAGCATTGCAGACAACAAAAACTTCTGATTCAAGGCAACAATCCTGCAATGTGTCCATGTACTGAAGTGTTGCTTTGAAGTCGAGCGGCGAACATTTGCCGCTTACAATGATTGTATCAGCCGCAAAAACAGCGTTGCGGGTCTGCGCGTTCCAAGTTCCTGGCGGGTCGATAATGATATAGTCGTATTTTTCCGCAAAGCCTTGTTTTTTAATTTCATGTTTCAATTTTGTGTCCATCACATTTGAAAGCATGGATAAATCAAGATCTTCTGGAATGATTGATAGTGTTCCGCCGCTTGTATGTTCTTTAAGCAAATACGGCTGAACTTCACGGCCTGTAAGAAGAAGTTTTGAATTCTGGTCTTGCAGAACTTTTCCGTAAACTTCGGAAATACTGCAATTTGGGTCAAGCCCGATTATCAAAACTTTTTGCCCATGCTGATAAAGAAACTCTGCAAGCAGTGTGTTCAAGGTGGTTTTTCCTGTTCCGCCTTTTTTATTGGTTGTCGTTAAAATCATGATTCTACTCCTTGTGTTTGATTTTCCGCTTTGGTTGCATTTATTTAGAACGGTATGTTTTCGCCGTTTTCGTCATACATGTCCGGCGGCACATCGTCAAAATCTGGGGCTTCCGGCGCAGGGCTTGAATAACTGTATGAAGCTGGCTGCGTTCCATTTTTAGCATCATTCATCCGCTTGCCTTCACCCGGTCTTCTTAAAGGTCTTACTTTGTTTGCACGGATTTCAACGCGTGAAAACTTTTTGCCGTCTTTTTCCCATGAAGAAGTTTTAAGTTCTGCTTCAACGAGAACTTCACGACCTTTTGTGTATTCAGAAAGATTCTTTTTTGCGCTCTCACCCCAATAGCTAACATCAAAGAAATTGGTTATTTTTTTCCACTCATTCGTTGAGCTGTCTAAATAATCTTTGTTTACTGCCAAAGAAAGCGTTGCAACGGCACTGCCATTGCTCAACGTGTTCAAGGATGCGTCTTTTGTAAGCCGCCCCTGCAAGTAAAGCGCGTTTAAATCACTCATTGCCTTTTTCTCCTTCTGGTTTCTGCAATTTATATTCTGGGTGTTCTTTAACCCAAGATTCCAAAACTACCGTATGGCCGCTGTATGTTACAGGGCCGTCATGGTTCATAACCTTTGTATAAAACTGGTAATAGCTGAATTCAAAATCTATTGCAGCCTGGCAGAGTGAAAAGAAATAGCTTCCATCAACATAAACCGGACGACAATACCGATTACGGTGCGGTTTTGGATTCAACACTTTTTTATACAAGCCCCCCCCTAAGCGTCACTTTCTGAAAATTCAATTCCAGTAAAAACAAGAATCAATTCGCCGTTTACCCGCTTTTGTTTGTAATCAACGAATTTTCCCATTATTTTTTGAACACGGCGGACAAATGTATTTCTTGAAAGACAGTTGCCTGCGCACCATGCTTCGTAACGCTCATATAATTCAGAAACAGGAACAAAACCAAAATCTACGACCTTGCAGACTTCAAAAATAAAGTTTTTAATTCTCATGTCTTCGTCTGAAAACAAGGCAGCGGAATTTTCCCCGGCTGCATTTCCGACAATTCCCTGTATTGCAGAGCGGGTCAAAAGTTTCTTTTCACCAAATTCTTCTAGATGTTCAAATATGTATCTGTTGGCGCGAATCTGTGCGATTTCGAGCTTTTTCTTTTCCTGCTCCAATTCTGTATCAAGTGTGATTGTGTAAGTTCCTGTTTTGCGGATTTGTGGAAGGACTTCGTTTGTTACCCAACGGCGGAATTCTTTTGCAGCTTCTTTTCTACTCATAAAGATTGCGTGATACAATCCCGGTTCATTGATAACAAGCATTTCTTGATTTCCGCCAGAGGTGGGAATAATGCAAGATGTGGTTTCATCAGAATCAAGGGATTGTGTTAGATTCCAGGCTTTCGGATAATCTAAAGCAGCGGCGACATCTTTTCCAACAAACCATGTATCATTTTCAAGCTGGACAGTTCTAACAAGCGTATCGCCAAAAGCCCACGACTGAACTTTTTTGACTAAAAGGGTGCTTGAATTATAAGCCCCCTTTGTAATACTTTTTGCTCCTTCACTTAATGATTCCATCGGATTTACCCCTAAAAACAAAAAAGCCCGGCGAGATGTCGTCTTTCCCACCGAGCTTAAAGCGGAAAACATAGGAGTATTTCACCCATGTTTTAACCACCCAATAAAAAATGAGTGGTTAGTAAAGACGACATGAACTAACAACTCATTTTCTACATCTATTTTTAAAGGGTAAAATTGAAAAATTTGCGGAAAAGCTATTGACAGTGTTATGACAAATCGCTACCTTCGTTCAGTTCAGTTCAGTTCAGTTCAGTTCAGTTCAGTTCAGTTCAGTTCAGTTCA
>JAEDIW010000142.1 GCA_016296655.1 Treponema sp.
AGCAAGCTGTTTCAGACTGTCAGAAGATGAAAAAAGATACCTTGAAAAGCGTAATGCTGCATTTGTAAAGCCAATGAAAGGCGAATGTGAAGTACTTGACATACTGGAAGAACAGCAGACACAAGAACAGGGATATATTTGTACATTCAAAGAAATGACTGTATTACAATTCATTCAGCTTCACAACCTGAAATATGATGCAAGTGTTATTGGCAAAATTTTAAAAAAATATGGCTATGAAACTACACGAAAAAGAGTAAACGGAGAAATGACAAGGGTGATTAACTTACCTTATAAGTATTATAGTCAAAGTTATACGCTTAATAATAAATGAGTATAAGTGAGAACAGATACATTTTTATCTGTTCTCACTGTACATTTTCACAATAGGTGAGAACAGATACCTTTTTTTATCTGTTCTCACCTTTTTTGCCTATTTTTCGGGCTTTTTTCTTTCTCTTTGTATATTTTCACAATAGGTGAGAACAGATACTTTTTTTTTATCTGTTCTCACCTTTTTTGCCTATTTTTCGGGCTTTTTCGGGCTTTTTTTCAAAAAAGTGAGAACAGATATATTTTTATAACTGTTCTCACATTTTTTACCTATAATACGTTGTTTTTGCCTTAATGAGAACAGTGAGAACAGTTATTTACTACTAAACTTTTTTTTTTTTAAAGAAAAAGTTACAAAACGGTTACTACGACCCCCCATTTTTACTGTTTTTTATACTTTCTAAGAAATTACTGTTCTCACCTGTCTCACATTCCTTAATTTTCCCGAAAAATAGGCAAAAAAGGTGAGAACAGCTACTTTTTTTTATCTGTTCTCATCTGTACTCAAGAATTTTTGTGCAATTTGCCTTTTTCTCTGTGAATTTTTTTTAAATATCCTTTGCTTGTGGTTATCATCGCAGTGAGACCGCTTTTGTAAATTGGAAGCATTACCTACAAACAGAAAATGCTCCCTGCATTACACGGGAGCATTAATTTGTGCAAATTTTAGCCATATTTAGTGGTGTTCCTTATAACCTTTGATGTACCAACGAACTCCAACATACACAATATTTGCCAAAATAAATAGTAATATAACATTAATAGGCATATAATCAGCGAACCATACAAGCACCGCTATACTTATCAACACTACAAACAGACTTATTTCATCATAACAATAGTTCTGATAGGTGTTTATAATAACTCTGCCACCAAAAAATATAAGCAAGCCAATTACACCAAATATTACAACAGAAACAATTATCAATACAACAACATCAGGAACACCTACAGAATTTGCCGCTTTTTCAGATATGTTGTTAATCCAGTTAAAAATCATCATAATCACATTTCCGACTGCATTAAAAGCACCCACACAATCAGATACAACACGTTCCGACTTGTATCCGGTAAACAAGGTAGCCAAACCACCATAAGTAATCAGAATAAGCATTATCCACTGCCATTGCTTTCGAAATTGGTCGTTAAGCTGTTCCGCCCTTTTCTCTGTGAGTTTTTTCTCTGAAGCTATCAGTTTATCATATTCAGCTTTTTTATTTTCTGCCTTTTCTTTTTCAGAATTAGCCTGTAAAATAGCTGTATTTGCACGTCTTTCAGAGAGAGAAGCCTCCTCTTGACTTCTTCTTACTTCGTTCTGCCAATGCTTTTCTTTCTCTTTCAGCCTGTTCTGCAATTCTTCGGCTTTCTTCAGTTCTAAGTCGCTCTCGTTCAATTTCTCTATCAGCTCGGCTTGCTGTACTATTTTCGATTTTAGTATCTGCTTGTCTGAGTGCAGCTCTTGTATCATCTCTGTCAATTCTAAGTTCTTTATCGATAGTTGCTGATTGGTCGAGAATAGCTCTTGATTTTTCGAGGATAGTTCTTGTATCAGAGATAACAGCTCGTCCATACTGGACGACTGAGTCTGTTCTGACGAATTGATTATATTCTTCTTGTTGTTTTCGTGCATTGTTCGCAAACTCACTCTCTAATCCCTCCTTGCTAAAATCTATATGATAATATTTTTCTAACTTACTGTTCCTGATTTTGCATTGCTTTTCACCCTGTTCCTGCCTTGCAAGGTCGGTGAATGTAATATACTTGTGATTATTTGACCATACAACACCATAGCCGTTAGCGTTCATCATATCAATGAACTGCTTTCGATTCTGAGCTTGTTCTTTGCAATCCATAACAGCAAGAGCAATATCCTGTACATAGCTTTTCACTTCGCCCTGTTCTGCTCTCTGTAATAGCCTGTACTGCTCCTTTTTGTATGCTGTTGTTTCTTCTCGTTCTTCTCCGTCAAACGTTTTCCCTTTGTGAGTTAGGCTAAATCCGTGTTCAAGACATATTTTGTCTGACAAGTCTTTCATTTCCTGCAATTCTGTACTTTTCTGCTGAAATTTGTGTCCGTCCTCAAAACTCACAGAAAGGGCAATATCCTGCACATAGCTTTTGACCTTTCCCTGCTCTGCCTGTTTCAAA
>JAEDIW010000143.1 GCA_016296655.1 Treponema sp.
GGTTCAGAAATTACAGCAGCTTCTACAATCAACGCTGCAGAAGTTGGTAAAATCCGCCGTGACCCATTTGCTATCCTCCCATTCTGCGGATACAACATGGGTGACTATTTCCAGCACTGGATTGACGTTGGAAACGCAGCAGCTGACAAAGAAAAACTTCCAAAAATCTTCTATGTTAACTGGTTCCGCAAGGACGAAAACAATGCAGACCTTCCAGGCGGATTCATGTGGCCAGGATACGGCGACAACAGCCGCGTTCTTGCATGGATTTTTGACCGCTGTAACGGTGTTGACAATGCTGTTGAAACACCTATTGGTCTTATGCCAAAAGAAGGCGCTCTTAATACTGAAGGTCTTCCTGAATACTACAAGAAAACTTTGCCAGAAATCCTCAAAGTTGATGTTGAAGGATGGAAGAAAGAAGTTAAAGATGTTCGCGAAAACCACTATCCAAAATTCGGCAAACACCTGCCAAAAGAACTTAACGGAATTTTGGACGATTTGGAAGCACGTCTTAACAAAGCATAAAGAAAATGTGAGTTTTGCAGTTGCAGGGCTCACTGAATAACCTTGTAAAAGGCATGTTGCCTGACTATTTTCATTTTTTTGAAAAACAAGTCAGATAGCATGCCTTTTTTTTAAATTCGTAGAAAAAGATGAAAAAAACGGCGAAGTCAGGTTATGTCTGGGTAAAAACCTTGAGTTCGCCGTTTTAAGTTTGTTTTAGCCCCTTAATGCAGCTAACTGTCCGTAAGTCAATGACTTGCGGCAATTTGAGTTGAAGTGCTGAGAAATCACTTCAAGTGTTAATCAACACTTCACAAAAAAACAAAAGGGGTTGTCCTCCTCAAGACAGCCCCTTTTACAGCAACAAATCTACTATATAGTATTTATATGTAAGTAGATAATTTTCTAATCAATGTTCTTGTAGAATACACCCGCTTTTTACATAAAGCAAGAAAAATTTACAAAAAATATACAAAAATTTTAAATTTTTACAGATATATGCAAGAAAAATGATTTTTTACCTGGTGGCAAGGGGTATGGAGCAGCGCGAAGCGGCCACTGGACTGATAGGGAACGACGGCAAAGCCGGCAAAACGCGAGTGGCGCAGCGTTTTGAGTGAGTCTCGGTTGAGCCCCTGCGAAACCGCAAGAGGGAAGCGGCTGAGGGTTACCGAACTGCGAAACACCCCGGTTTTTGCAGAGGCGCAGGCTTGCCGTAGCCGGCGCAAAAATGCCCCTGCTCTGATAGATGAACTCTGATTTTTTTAGACAATATGTATTTTGCCGCAATACCGCCCATTTATGACTGTGTGCTTCCTGATTCATGGCGATTTAAATAGAAATAAAATTACTTTCTTTAGTTTCTTTGCAGCTTATGCTATAGTTTTTCAAATGGAAGATGTTACGGAAAATCAACATGTTTCAAATGTTTCTCAATTTACCCATTCTCTAAAATGGCAGATTCCGCTGGGATTTATTTTTGCGCCCTTGAATGTTGGGTAAACTATCTTTAGAAATTTAACCCGATTCCTCTTTATATGGACACTATTTTTACGATTACAGCTGCCTTTTTTGGAGGTGTTTCTGGCTTTATAAGTGCGCTTCTCTATCACGTTACCACGACTTATATTTATCCTGAATTTCGAGTTTCTGTTTTTCAATCTTTTCATTTTTTTTCAGACAGTTGTCCTTTCATTTTTTCAATTAAGAGGAGTGCTTCTGCAAGTGATTCCGGCTGTCCTTTTTTCATGTTTAAAGGGTATCTTTTTTAAAAAGATTTAAAAACCCCTTTTAAACATTTTTTTTAGAAAACTGATGAAAATTTTATTTCTTCATGGTCACGTCAGAAATCGATTCCCCACAGAAGCATTTCTATCTGTTCTGGTGTAATCTGTCTTGCTTCCTCTGAATTGTCTGGACATGGCCATGTGTTTCTTTCAAGCCGTTTCTGGGCGAGCCAGAATCCTGTTTTGTCCCAGAATATAAGCTTCAGGAGCTTGTGGCTTTTGTTGCAGAAAAGAAAGACACTGTCGGTGAGTGCATCAAGCTTCATTTCGTTTTCTATTACTGCAAGAAGTCCTCCGACTCCCCTTCGTAGATCCGTTGCTCCTGGCCGTACATAGATTTTTGTTTCTTCAAATCGGAACTATTTTTAGAGCGAAAAATGTTGGAGATTTTACTTTCAACGAAAGTGGCACAGTGCGCCATCAACCTAACTGCTTAAACGGTGGCGCGGCTTGACCCGCTGGTCGGCTTTGAAGCTTTGAAAATCATTAAGGCCCCAGGTTTATCATGCTAAGATAGATAAGTCCATCAGGGCACAATATCCTAATTAATTCGACAGGGGGACCTTAATGAGATTCTATAAGAACCAGCATCAATTTTACATTGGAATCGACCTTCACGCAAGAACGATGTACATCTGTGTCATCAACAACAGCGGAGAAACTGTATTCCACA
>JAEDIW010000144.1 GCA_016296655.1 Treponema sp.
GATGCTTTTTCTTCCAGGCTTTTTAGCGTGGAAATATCCGGCACAGATGCTGTTATTCCGTGGGGTGATATTGGCATTGATTATGACGCTGAAAAAACTTATGCAGCCATTGTTACACCAGCGGGAAATTATGAAGAATTTTTGCCGTTTGGAACTGAATGCAAATCAGACGGCTTGCACATTTACCCCCGCCGTTTAATTAACGGAAAAATTATTTCTGGAACACGGCATAAAAAATGGGGAACAAGGAAATGGGGCGTTGGAAAATGGAACGATTACGATTCAATGCGCGTAAACTTGCAGTTTGCGGAAGTTAAATCGTAAAAAAAATAAATTGCGGATTGCCGCAAAAAGGAGTTTAAACATGGTAGGAATACCGAAGTATTGCCAGACAAAGAAAGACTGGCAAAATGCTGTTAATTATGCGGTTAAGCATAATACAGGCAAAACAGAATTATACAGTCGTTTGCAGCATTTGCGCGACGACCACTACATGAACGTTTTGAAAGAAGAAAGCAAAGAAAAGCCTGTTGAAGAGCAGACCCCGGAAGACTACGAACCTGTAGACAATCCGGCTGCTGAAAAATATAGGATTGGAATTTCAGACGAAGAAATTGAAAATATGATGGAGGCCCTTAAATGAGTTTGACTTTATACAAAGACCTTGTTGACGATTGTTCAGTTGCTTGCATTCCAGAAAGCGGAAATGTTAAATCTGTAAAGGCCGCTTTTTTGGAAAAGCAGAATCCTTTTGAATACGATGCAGACATTTTGAAGTTTGCTGAAGGTGTAGGAATTCCAATCTGGAACGGTGAAACATGGATTCAGATAATTAACCGTGAAGAATTCACTTTTGACCCTGCAAGTTTGCTTGATACAGGCAATGAGCTTGAATTTGGCACTGATTACTGGGTTTATATCTGTTTGGATGGCATAAACCCGGAAATCGTTGTTTCTAAAAATGAAAGTTTTCCGGACGGTTCAACAGCTGCAACTTCCCGCAAAGTCGGACATTTTTATTATGGTTCTATTCGTAAAGTCTCAAATGATGGCTTGTGGATTCCGATTGATTCAGCCGGAAATAAGTTTGGATCAAGTGGCACAAAATGGCAGGACAATGTAACAGTCGGCATTGTTCCTAATTCAATTTGGGATTTGAAACACAAGCCTAAAATTTCACATCCTGGACTTGTCGAAGTAAACGGCATTTGGATGGGAGCATTCCAGGCAAGCGCAGAAGAAGCCTTTTCCTTTATGGGCGGTACAAACGGCTTGCATATAAAGAGCGGAAAACTTGCTACAAAATACGGCGCAATTCCTGTTACTGGAAGCGAAGGAATGAATCAGTTTACATTCAATGAAATCGCGCACAAACAGGGCTTGCGTTTACCGCGTTATGAAGAATGGCTTGCCGGAGCTTTTGGAAGTCCGCAGGGTGAAGATGGTTCAAATAATTATGGTTGGACTAAAACAACCAACACAGGCAGAACTTATACAGGCGTAGGCGTAAACACATCAACAGGCAAGCGCAATACTGCAAACGGCGTTAAACCTTATGCAATAAGTGCTTACAATTTGCACGATTGCGTCGGAAATGTTGCAGAATGGACTTCTGATTATTCAATCAGACAGGATTCTACAAGCTGGAACTGGCAGAATGTTTTAGGTTCCGGCATGGGCCAGGCATATTTGCCGTTTGAGTACGGTTTGTCTGCGCTGATTTGCGGTAACTACTGGCACTACGGCGTTCATTGTGGCCCTCGCACTGTGGACGCGTTCAACTACCCGTGGGGCGTCGACACGGGCATCGGGGCGCGGCTTGCCTGTGACGCGGCGTAGCCGCGTTCTGTTTTCTGTTTATCTGAATATCTGGTTTTCTTTGTGAGGTAACAAATGGATTTTTCGCAAGAGAAACACCCTGCCGGGAGTGTGTGGAATCTGTTGCTTTTTCAGAAATTCTACGATTTTGATGTGTACTTTGAGCCGATTATAGAACGCTTTCCAGCATTTGAAAAATCGGCTTGGTGCGCACAAATTAAAAACACTTTGATAGACACGATAAAATTGATTTTGATAACAAACAAAGCCCGTGACAAAATGCTGGGTTGGTATAAAGTAGACGCCAATTTGGAGCTGCTTAAAATCTATATCCGGCGTATGCGTCAAAAGAAATATCTCTCAACCCGAACTTATGAAACGGCAGTAAAGCGTCTTGCAGAGATAGGTAAGATTCTAGGCGGTCTTATCAATCGTAAAAACTAACATTTTTTTTTACGAAAAGGTAGCTGAAACAAAATTGGCATATTTGCCGTTTGAGAACGGTTTGTCTGCGCTGATTTGCGGTAACAACTGGAACAACGGCGTTCATTGTGGCCCTCGCACTGTGAACGCGAACAACTACCCGTGGAACGTCAACACGAACATCGGGGCGCGGCTTGCCTGTGA
>JAEDIW010000145.1 GCA_016296655.1 Treponema sp.
GAAGTGATTAGAATGTCGATTCTGCCTTGTGTTCCTTCGGTCGGAGCATAGCTTTCTGTTTTTACAACTGCATTCTTGCATTCAAAACTGAATTCGCATAAGTCTTCCCCTGAAAAACATTCTTCCAAAAACAGTTCCAAAAATCGTTCATTCATTCCGTGAGTTCCTTTTGGATTTAAGAAAGATGCAATTATTTTTGAATGTGTCGTTTCATGCTGTTTCACTCCGAGAATCTGAAAAATATTGAACCGTCCGCCAGTCGCATCAAGCACAGCATCATTTTTGTCTTTGATTGCTTTGACTTGTTTGATTAAGCCGTATATATCAAAGGATAGAATATCTTCTTCGGTTACTGACATTAGATTTCCTTCTGATTTTTGTTTTGTAAAATCATCACAGTTTTGCTCAGCATTTCGCAAAGTTTTTCTGAATCCTTTCCAATTGGGGAAGTTATGCTGATAAAAGTATCATTAAAACAAATATTAGGTACGCCATATCTTTTCTTGTACCCGATTTTTTTTATTTCATTTACAGAAATGGAAATATTCTTAGAAAAACTGTTTCCATCCGTAAAATACAATTTCTTATCAGTAAGCACGAAACCAGACTTGAAAGATTTTTTCGAAGTATCGTCATAGCCAAAAACAATATTTTCATCATTTTGTAATCGAAAAGAATCTTTTGCCTTTTTCATTTTTGATTCATCGCACTTCCCAAGAATTATTTTTTCCACCGTTTCGGAATCAAATTCTCTGTTGATGAATTTTTTGCAATATTCTAAAGCAATATTTTTAACGAATTTCTCAGAAGTATAATTATCACCTTCGACTGTAAACTTTTCGTACATAATTTCTTTTAAAAGGTTGTAATTATTTTGTGCAGCATTTTCCATTGCTTTTACGGCTTTTTTCTTCTTTGCAAGTCCCACGATTAAAAGAATAATTCCGAGCGGAGAGAGTGAGACCGAAATAATCAGTACAATTCCTACGATAATCAAACCTTTCTTTGGTTCTTCGGGATTCTGGAAATCAAGATTTAGGATTTTCTGTAATTTAGTTTCATTAGAATTATTGAAGTTATGTTTGAGAGATTTTAGGAACACACTTACACGCTTTCCATCTTTCTCAAATAGCGTTGTATTTCCAATAAGCAATTTCGCTTTCTCAAAATCCGCTGAGTATTTTTTTTTCCTGCTTTCAAGCAACTCTTTTTCTTCTTTCTCAGTTTTTTGGGCTGCTTTGTACGCAGAATTTAAAAACTCAAATCTAAGCTCTTCATCCGTTTCGTTACATTCTGAACGGGCAATTTTTCCTGATTCAGTTTTATTAGCCCATTCTTCAACTTCAGTCTTAGTTTTTTCGTATTCTAGGCGAGCATTTCGTATATTATCCCATTCTGGGTCTTCATCAGAAATGCCGCTATATTGTGCTGCACATTTTTTGCCTGTTTTTGTCGAAGAAATCCATTTTTTATCCTTTTCAACTTCTTTTTCTTCTATTTCAATTTCCCTTTGAATCTGTAATTCAAATTCCTTTTCTTCTGACAGCTTCTTTTCAATCCAATTTTTTCCTTCAGAAGTTTTTTCAAATTTTTCCTTACATTCAAAATGGAAGTTACTGCCGTGAAAATTGATATAAAAACCTTCTTTTACTTTGTTTCCGCAATAGGGACAAGTCATTCTTTCTTCTTCTACACGACGAGCTTCTTCCTGTTGAGCAAGTTCTTCGAGCCGTTCTTCTTCCTCTCGCTGTCGTTCTCTTTCTTCACGTTCGCGTTCCCTGCGTTCTCGTTTTTGTTGTGGAGTTTCTTCTTCGTACGACTCAAATGAACTACGAGATGAGGTGCTACTAGAGAATGATGAAGTTACAAAAGATTCTGCTTTTAAAGATTCTTTTTCCTTAAAAAATTTGCATACATCATACTGACGATTTCCCTCTTTGAAAGCTCTTCTTGAAGGCATTTCAGAGCTATAGGGAGCCTTACATCTAATGGGCCAGTTACTTTCCATTTCTTCGCAAAATTTACAATTCGGACATTGAGTAGGTACAATATAATAGTTTGATGAACCATTTTCGCTTGCTCTATGAGGTTCATCCATGTATCTTGAATAAAATGCCATTTTCTAATCCCCTTAAAATAGTTATTTCACTTCTTTTAATATGTTCATTTCAATAGTCTGTTCTGAGCCATCAATGTCAGTGTAGATAATTCTATTTTGCTCCTTGTCATATTTGTAATTTAATTTTAAGCCGTCCAATCCCTCTAACCAGAATTGTTCATCTGTAAAGACATATACGATGTCCATTCCATTCGCTTCTAAAGCCATTTTCTTGCCGGCAACGGGATTTTCACTTCTACAACTTGCAAAAAGCATTACAGATATAAATAGTAAAATGATTAATGAAGTGACTTTCTTCATAAAACTTATTTCCTCCCTTTCA
>JAEDIW010000019.1 GCA_016296655.1 Treponema sp.
TACGGAACAGCGTAAAAAGTCAATCGATTGTTGAAACAATCTTCTTGACTTTTTACGGGAGGAAAAATGCCAAAGATTCTTATCATAAAAGCAAGCGGTCGGCAAAACGCCATAACTTCAAAAATTGCAGACGAATTTGCACTTGCTTCAGAAACTTCAGAAAAAAACAAAGTTGAAGAAATTGACATCCATAAATTAAATTTCAAGCCTTGCATCGGTTGCATGAGCTGCCGTTCCAGCAAAAAATGTATTTTTTCAGGAGACGATGCAGACCTGTTCGGCCAGAAAATCCAGCAGGCAGATTTAATTGTAATTGCGGCACCTGTTTATTGGGGCAACATGCCAGGCCTTTTAAAAGCACTGTTTGACAGAAATGTTTTCTGCATGATGGATGAAAACAGGTTCGGCATTCCAGTTCCGCTGTTAAAGGGAAAAAAGGCCGTTATAATCACAGCCTGCACAACCCCTTTTCCGTTCAACATCTTATGCAGGCAAACCTCAGGGGTCGCAAAGGCTCTTAAAGAAATTCTAGGAAGCTCAGGAATAAAAATCATCTCATGTATTTCAGTTCCTGGTACAAAATTCAGAAAAGAACTTTTTGAAAAAATGAAAAAAAGTATAAAGGCAAAAGCCTGTAAAATCGTAAAAAAACTTGCAGTATTTATCATCCCGCTTGCTTTGCCCGTTTTTTTGGCAGTTCAGGCACCAGTTTCTGCAAATGCACAGGAAGCAGCTTCCACAGAAACAGAAAAATCTGCTCAGCCAAAAACATCAATCGAAAAAGGCTGGGGATTTTCAGCAGTTACAGATTTTGCATACTACCCAAAATCAGATTTCAAAAAAGGCGGCACACATTTTGCACCGGTAACATCGCTTGCAGGAAATACTGAAATGCGCACAACACTTCATGCAGCATATACAGTTCCATTCAGTTTCAGCGACAATCCGCTTTTTGAAGGATGCAATTTCAGCGTTGACACTGCACTTGAACTTACGCCAATTTCAATCATGCCAAAGCTGAAATTTTCCATTACTCCTGCAGCCTTTTTTAATTTCCAGGCAGGCGCAAACATCGGTACTGCATGGGAACTGACGGGCATAAAAAGCCTTTCATGGTACAACAGCACAAAAGTCGAATACGAGCAGATGAATGCCTTTGAAACCTGGTACTACCAGATGTGGATATGCAGTACGCTCATGTTCGACACAGCTGCAATTTTTCCTGGAGACTGGAACCATATTGTAATGGCAGCCTCATGGGAACTTAACTATTCAGGGCTTTTGAATGAAGACTCAGAATGCGATTTGTTCCAGTGGCAGACAGCAGATGGTCAGACAGAAGGCGCAAAATATGTAAGTTCCTATCTTATAGGCTACCAGATGCCCTTAAAGCTTTCCCTTATTGGAGTTCAGGCTGAATTTTCAGGCTATATGCACAAAAGTGACTTTGCAGACAAATATGATAAATATGAGGGCGACTTCATGAAAGTTTCTGTAAATCCGCTGTGCCAGATTGATTTGAGTGAAAAAGATTCAATTTTTCTTCTGGCAAGAATTTCAAGCCGCCGCAGTTTCAAGGAAAAGCACACAAAAACCGAACAGGAACCTCTTTTGACAAAAAGTGGCCGGGAATGGATTTTTGACTGCGTTGCATGCAGCTGGACGCATAAATTCTAACGCCTGAAAGTTTAAATCAACAAAACAGAATGTGGGTTTTTACCGCTAAAATGCAGGAACCCCCACATTCACCTGGAAAAGCAAACTATTCAACTCCCTGAGTTTTCCTGCAGTTGCAGAGCAAAGTGGAAACAAGCGAAAATCAGCCAAAAATATCAGAAACATAAAATCCGGCATTTGACCTGTTAAACTCGCCATTCGCGCATTCGCTCAATTTAACTGAATTTATCTAGGTTTCTTCCCAAATGGCAGCCTACCCCTTTACTGACATGCAAAATGCGTATATAATTTAGTGTGATTAAAACAGTTGCAGTATTACTAAAGTTTCTGCAATTAACATAAACTTTTGCCATTTCCGGCAAAAATTCAGACAGGAAGAAAATCTTCCGCACAGATTTTACAGGAGATAGATATGGGTCAGAATTATTTCAATTCAATTCCATGGAGACAGGCTAGATTGCAGCTTGGTCACTGCCGTTCAATGGCACGTGAAGAATTTTCAGACGGAGTAAAAGCCCTCAAAGGAAAAAAAATCGTCATTGTAGGTTGCGGTGCACAGGGTCTCAATCAGGGTTTGTGTCTTCGTGACAGCGGATTAGATGTAAGCTATGCCCTTCGTCCAGAAGCCATTGAACAGAAACGCCAGAGCTGGAAAAATGCAACAGAAAACGGCTTTAAAGTTGGAACTTATGATGAACTTATTCCGACAGCAGATTTAGTCGGCAACCTTACTCCAGACAAACAGCACACTCCTGTAATTACAGAAGTTATGAAGCGCATGAAACAAGGTTCAGCACTGTGGTACAGTCATGGATTCAACATCATTGAAGAAGGAATGCAGATTCGCCCGGACATCACAGTTATAATGTGTGCTCCAAAAGGTCCAGGTACAGAAGTTTGGCATGAATTCCAGCGCGGATTTGGTGTACCAGACCTTATCGCCGTTCACCCAAGAAATGACCCTGAAGGAAAAGGCTGGGCTTATGCAAAAGCACTTGCAGTAGGTATGGGCGGAAGCAAAGCAGGTGTACTCGAATCAGACTTTGTTGCAGAAGTTAAATCAGACCTCATGGGCGAACAGACAATTCTTTGCGGTATGCTCCAGGCAGGAACAATCGTCTGCTACAATAAAATGGTAAGCAAAGGCATTTCTCCAGAATATGCAACAAAATTCCTCATGCACGGATGGAACGTAGTTTCAGAAGCTCTCAAATGGGGTGGCGTTACAAACATGATGGATCGCCTTTCTAACCCTGCAAAAATCAAGGCAAATGCACTTTCAAAAGAACTCAAAAAGCTGCTTGCCCCTCTTTACCAGAAGCACATGGATGACATCATTTCAGGCAAATTCAGCTCAACAATGATGGAAGACTGGGCAAACAAAGACCATGACCTTCTTACATGGCGTGAAAACACAGGCAAACTGCCATTTGAAACAACAGCAGAATCAAAAGAAGAAATCACAGAACAGGAATACTTCGACAAAGGTATTCTTCTTGTTGCCATGGTAAAAGCCGGATGTGAACTTGCTTTTGAAACAATGGTTGACGCAGGAATCAAGGAAGAATCAGCTTACTACGAATCACTCCATGAAGTTCCACTCATTGCAAACCTGATTGACCGCAAAAAACTTTATGAAATGAACCGCGTCATTTCCGACACAGCAGAATACGGCTGTTATCTGTTTGCAAATGCCGCAGTTCCACTTCTTGAAAAAGAATTCATGCCGAACATCGACACAGACGTAATCGGCAAAGGCCTTTCAGTAAAAGACGCATGCGTAAGCAACAGCGAACTGGTTAATGTAAATGCAGAAATCCGCGAACACCCAATTGAAGTTGTCGGCAGAAAACTGCGCAAATACATGACCGCAATGAAAGCCATTCAAATGTAAGAATCTGCACACTAAAAAAATGCAGTAAATACAAAAAAAACACCTTTCTGCAAATCTGCAAACGGAAAGGTGTTTTTTTTATTTAAACCTAAAATCTAAGGCAAAGGTTTTACCTGCAGCTCAAGACAGAGTTGACGGTCCAAAGCCAAAGGGAAGCAGTTCTTTTAATGTAAAAACCTTGTAATCACTTTCATTTATCGCACAAATAACCAAAAAATCTTCATCACAAAATTCCATCATAACCTGCCGGCAAATTCCACATGGCGCACAAAAATCCGTCACAATCCCATTTTTTCCGCCAAGCACAACAATCGCCTTGAATTTTTTTTCGCCCTGACTTATTGCACTATAAAAAGCCGTCCTTTCTGCACAATTGCACGCTCCATGCGAAGCATTTTCAATATTACAGCCGCCCCAAATTTTCCCATCCTCAGACAAAAGCGCTGCACCAACTTTCCAGTTTGAATACGGCGTGTAAGCCTTTCCCAACATTCTGGCAGCAGTTTTTATCATTTCTGCAACAGGAATCCCTGACAAATCTTTCTTTTCATCCATTTTTTTCTTTTCTCCAAGTAATTCTGGCCGCGACCGTTTTGGCAGAAGGTGCTTTCATGGTTCGCTCACGCTCATCGTCCTCGCTCCACTTGCGTTCCGCTGCGGTCGACACTACGTGCCATTACAGCACCTTGCGGCATCAGTCTGCAAAGAAAATTTTACATTGCAGCCAAACGGCACATTTCCCTGTCGAGCATAAGCAGACGATTTTTAAGATCCTGCAGCTGATTCAGGCTGGAAACAATTTTTGACTGCATATATAAATCCGCAAAAACTCCATCAAAAACAAAATCTGCAAACATTGCAAAACCAGACATATTCATCGAAAAATCCGTTGAACTCACATTCTGCTGCATTTCGTTTTTAAGGCATTGCAAAAAATAATTTATTCTGTCCAAATCATTTCTGGCAGAATTCAGTTTTGAATGTTTTATCATATCAACAATAAAACCGCCGCCAAGGATGTCAAAAAAGCCCCAGTTTTTTGCACTACGGAATTTTGCTTCTGCAGACTCCACAAAAGGCATCATTTGAGAAATTATATCACGAATTCTTGAAATTTGTATTTTGTCTAAATTATTCATACTTCCAATATAAGAGAACATTTTTATCTCGGCAACGATTTTTTTTGAAAAATATAGAAAAATTATGTTTTTGATTGCAAAGTGCTGAATCTTTTTATATTATTTGCCCATGAATGAAAATGAAATCGTAATTTACACCGACGGTGGCTGCTCTGGAAATCCAGGACCTGGCGGCTGGGCAAATGTAATTCTTGCAGAAAATCAGGAATTTCCGCAAAGTGGCGGAGAATCGCTTACAACAAACAACCGCATGGAATTAACCGCAGTTATTCAGGCATTTTCAGCAATTCTTTCCAAACCAGAATGGGCTTGCAGACAGATAACTGTTTGTACTGACAGCCAGTATGTAAAAAACGGCATTACCCAATGGATAAAAAACTGGAAAAAGAACAACTGGCGCACAGCAAGCCGGCAGCCTGTTAAAAATCAAGATTTATGGACAAAACTTGACGAACTGAGCGGGCAGCTGAACCTTCAGTGGAACTGGGTGAAAGGTCATGCAGGCATAAAATACAACGAACTTTGCGACAGCCTTTGCGGTGAGCAGATAAAAAAACACAGCTGAAATTCGCTTAAAAATTTTTCAAAAATTTCTTTTTTTTGCAAAACAAGGCAATTCTAAAAATATGAAGAATTCATTACAGAAATGCCTTGTTTTTTTTATTCTGGCAGCATTTTCCATTTTTACAGCAGGATGTGTGCAGGCAGTGCAGGAGACACAGGATATTTTTTCAGGACATGAAGAAATCAAATTCGACCTTCCTGACTGGCAGATTTTAAAAACTCAGCTGCCATTATTGCCAGACCTGGCAGGCTGGCAGATTGAAATACACAGTGCAGGAAAATCAAAAAAAATTTTCATACAGGCAGAAGAATCTGCCATAAAAATTGAATTTGAAAAAAACAAAACCGCCTGTCTGCTGGCCTACCCCATCACAATCCATGAAGAATCAGATTCACAAGAGGCCAAGCAGACCTTTCAGGCTTCGTTTTTCCATCCGGCAGGAGCCATATATCCTCAGAACAAGGAAAACCTTACCTGGCAGCAAGGATTCGCTGCATCAGTTTTAAAATCCCTGCTGGCTCACAGTTCAGACACAGATTCTCAGGAATTCATTCAGCTTTTCAACTGGAATCTGCTGCTGAAAAAACTTGCAGAAAAAGAAAACCTCTCTACAGAAAAAATTTTAAAAGAATGGAATGTAAATCCCGATGCAGCATCTTATACTACATTTTACAATCCATGGATGCTCGACACAGGCTCAATTGCTTCTGCAATCGGCACAAGAAACTTTACAGCTTCCAGACTGAATTTTCCATCCTGTAAGGCATTGCAATCCAGGCATGAATTTCTTGCTTCGCTGGGAGGCTGTAAAAAACTTCTGTCTGCCTACATCCCAGAAAACTATGCCTTTGGAAAAACAGGTTTTCTGTCGATAATAAATAAGACAGGTGCTTCTCGCAGACTTCTGGCAGACAGCCAGATTGCTGTAATTTCCGTAAGAACAAGCACTTCAATTGACCTTTCTTTATGTGCAATACCGCATTATAATAGGGAATGATATGAAAATTTGCTTTTTATTTTCTGCAGAATCAGAAAAAATGCTGAAAAAAATCATGAAGACATCGGTCCTGCTTGCAACAGGATTTTTGGTAGTTGCGGCTGTCTCCTGCAAATCAAAAAAAACTGACACGGACTCTTTGGCTGTCGAAAAAACGTCTGTATCCGAAAATGGTACGCATGTCTGGTATTATTTTACAAAATCTGGTTTTATGCCTACTAATCTGCCACAAAATGCGCCCTCTGCTATTGAAAAGCCCTGGACAGAAAGCATCAGAATCTGCGGTTCTGCAAATGCAAGCGACACAAACAACAAAAGCCAGCCGCCATCTTATGCCATGGTAAACAGGCTGGGAATCATAACATTCAGTGAAAAAGCCCCTGTGTTGCATGGAGATGTAAATATTTTCAGTGAAAATACAGTTTCTTCCATGTTTCTCCAGGATAACATTCCTGTTTTTTCTGTCTACAAAAGTTCATTTTTCAATGATAAAACTCCTGTCCAAAAAACAGCTGTTATGGCACAGGCAAGACCTTTTCTCATAAATTATGACATTAATTCAGGAGTTTTTTTTCCCCTCATTTTTTATGAAGACATTCATCTTGCAATAAATGAGCAGGTTACAGATTTTTCCTGGGACGGAAAATCTTTCAACTGTTCTGTAAAAACTACTGAAAATGCAAAAAATTCTTTTTCGTATTTTACAATCATGCCTTCAGTTTCATTGCTGTCAATTTCGCAAAAAAACATTTCGTCGGTTCTTTCCATTGGAGAATCCAACGCAGAAACATTCAGGGCATCCAAAAAGTTTGCAGATTTTTCAGAAGCGCCAGAACGATTAAAAAAACTACTTGCAAAGCTTCCAAAAAATCAACAGATGCTCATGGAATGTTCTTTTTCTGGAAACTCTTCTGCTGTAACCTACAGGCAGTCGGGTAATGACGAAAATTCCTGTCTGATGGCAAAAGCTGTAATTGCTGACCTGTATGCTCTTGCAGTTTTTTCCGACGGAACGTGCTATTTCTCAGGTTCCTGCTATTCACGGCCGGTACTTGCAGGCGGAAAAGTTTTAGGGTTCAGACTACCAAAACTGCCTGAAAGATTCATTTACTCCTACCCTGCCCTCTCAGGAACAAAACTTTATGTTGCATGGGAAGAAACTTCTTTTTACAAGACAGGACGCAGTGGATTTATTGAAATAGATTTGGATTCTGTGCTATACAGCAAATTCAGAAACTGAAAATTTCATAACTAGCTCATCAAATGCAGCCAAAAGTTTCTTGGCATACAGGAAAAATTCATGAATAAAATTTTGACAAGCCTTTTTATAATTTTTACGCTGGCAATGCCACTTTTTGCAAAAGACGGCAAACTCTCTTTCCAAGAACGTCAGAACCTGCCAAGGACAAAATCCTATTCGTATTTTTTTACAATGAATCCGGTTCTAACTGTAAACACCGCAAGTTCTACAAAAAGTGCGCCTTCACCAATTGCTTTTTCCTGTGGCTTTGGAGCAAAACTGCAGCAGGCAAAAAAAATTTCAATGGAACCTGCGCTTTCGTTTTTTACGAATTATTATCTGTGGGATGGCAAAAAAGCTCTGCCTGCAGAAGTTGAAAACAGAACCGCAACTGTCCTTTCTTTTTTAATAGATCTTCCAGTTGTATATAATTTTAACAGAAAAAATAATCATTATTTTGAAGCTGGTGCGGGTCTAGCCGTTCTTGCGCGCTACGGGATTCTTTCAAATGGTGTAAAAAGTTCAGACGAAGGCACAAGCGGGGATGCTCAAGGCGATGTAAAAGAAATAAATTCCTATTTCCAAAGTTTTAACCGCATGATTTTCCCGGAACTGACAGCTGCTTGGAATTACAAGGTCACAGAACGAC
The DNA here is from genome assembly GCA_016296655.1 of Treponema sp. Lineage (GTDB taxonomy): Bacteria > Spirochaetota > Spirochaetia > Treponematales > Treponemataceae > Treponema_D. The sequence goes on from JAEDIW010000019.1 coordinate 8,162, forward strand.
TGGATGCAGGTCTTACAGGCAGGATTTACATTCCGATAAGTGGAAATGGTCTGGACACAATGATGATTTCTGTAGGCGCAAGACTGATTTTTTAGCAGAAACAGGAACACAAATCAAAAAAAAAAACAGGCAGATGAAACTGATTTTTCATTCTGCCTGCCATTACTCAGCACTTGATACGATTAGTCAGCACTTTCCGTCAAATTGCCGTAATTCATTGATTTACGAACAATTAGCTGCATTAAGGGTTTAAAACAAGCCCTTAAAACTGCAAAATCAAGGCCTTGAGCAATAGAGTGCCTTGTCTTGACGTATTCAATGTTAACACTGAAAAATCCTCAATAAGATTTATTCAGTGTTTCCTTAGAAAATTGCTCTAATCTACCAAAATAAAATTCAACATATAAAAGAATTTTTATAGCTAAATTCCAATTACGTGGTTATTAACCTTGTCCTGAACATAAGCAATAAAGTCTTCCAGTTTGAAAGTCTGCTGCGGAATCTTTGAACTAAAGCGGAAACGCACAGTTACAGTGCCTTCGTCTTTTTCTTTCTGTCCGACAACCAGAATATAGGGTGTTTTATGTTCCATAGAAATCTGCTTGATTTTTGACTTCATGTTGCTGTCATCAAGATATGCATTTGAACGAATATCTGCTGCAATCAAAGCTTCATTAACTTGTTTTGCATAATCATCAAATTCTGGGGCAACAGGAACAACAGCTGCCTGCTCAAACGCAAGCCATGTAGGGAACGCACCGGCAAAATTTTCAATAAGAATGCCAAGGAAGCGTTCAAAACTTCCCAAAATTGCACGATGGAGCATAACAGGGTGATGTTTCTGGTTATCTGCTCCAATATAAGTCGCATCCAGACGCTCAGCAGAAGGCAGCTGATAGTCAACCTGAATTGTTCCGCACTGCCATTCACGACCTAAGCAGTCATAAAGTTTGAATTCCAATTTTGGTCCGTAGAAAGCTCCTTCACCAGGCTGAATTTCATATTCCAGACCAGCTTCATGACAGGCATCTGACAAAGCCTTTTCTGCTCTTTCCCATGTTTCCAAATCTCCAACATGATCTTCAGGCATTGTAGAAAATTTTACAACAAGTTCATCAAAACCAAAATCATGGTAAACAGCTTTCAACAGCTTGCAGAATTTTGCAACTTCAGGACCAATCTGTTCTTCTGTACAAAGAATATGGGCATCGTCCTGAACAAAACCGCGAACACGCATTACACCATGCAAAGTTCCTGACGGCTCGTTTCTTACATCATGTCCAAATTCTGCAAGACGAAGCGGCAAATCTTTGTAAGAACGCTGCTTTGCTTTAAAAATTTCAAGAGCGCCAGGACAGTTCATTGGTTTTATGGCAAAAAGCCGCTTTTCAGATTCCGTAATGAACATGTTTTTCTGGTAATGGCCCCAATGACCTGAACGCTCCCACAATGTACGTGGCATAATTGCAGGGGTATTAACTTCCTGATAGCCGTCCCGGCGAACCATTCTGCGCATATAATCCTGCATGGTTGTATAAATTGTCCAGCCGTTTGGATGCCAGAAAATCTGACCTGGATCTTCTGCGTCCAGATGGAATAAGTCCATTTCTACACCGATTTTTCTATGATCACGTTTTTCTGCTTCTGCAATCATTGCAAGATAATCTTTCAAATCATTTGGTTTTGCAAAAGCAACTGCATAAATACGAGTTAAAGTTTCTCGGTTCGAATCGCCGCGCCAATATGCACCTGCAATTTTTGTAAGCTTAAAGCCCTGTGCATTAATTTCTTTTGTATTTGCAACATGAGGCCCGCGGCACAAATCCAGATACCCATCCTGTTCGTAAGTGGTTATGGTTGCGTCTGAAGGGAGGTCTTCAATAAGTTCAACTTTATAAGGCTCATCCTTAAAAAGCTCAAGAGCTTCAGCTTTTGTTACTTCCTTACGCACAAAATCGTGATTGCCAGAAATAATACGACGCATTTCCTTTTCAATTGCTGGAAAATCTGCGTCAGAAATCTTTTTGTCTTTTGGGAAATCAAAATCGTAGTAGAACCCATTTTCAATTGCAGGTCCAATCGCAATTTTTGTTCCTGGAAAAAGATTTTTTACAGCTTCAGCCATAACGTGAGCGCAACTGTGGCGCATTGTCTGTAATTTTTCATCAACAGCCATAAAAATCACCTTCAAATCATAAATATATCAGTTTAGGATAAAGAAATAGCAGTTTGTTGTCAATCTTACGAAAATCTTACGGAATTTAAGGACAAAGGATTGGAAAGGTGGCTCTGCCAGCCGCTGTCCCAAAATTCAAGTTAATACTGTCATTTTCGAATTTCGGAAGCGCTACGCTATATCCAGTTTAGATGCTGAAATAAATTCAGCTTAGACAGCGGCCGTAGGCGAAAGCCGTAGCCTTGGAAAGCCTGGTTTTGTTGAGCGCGTGAAACAAGCGAAACAAAATGGCCCCTGCATACCTAAAAAAAGGGACTCACCCAAAGGCAAGTCCCTGAAAATCGATTAAGAAAACCTCTTAAAACACCAGGCTTTTTGAAGTCCCCTTAAGTGCAACTTATTTGTTGTCAGCCTTAATTGCATTAGCTGCTGTACGTCCTGAAACGAAGATTTCTACGATAGCGTTTCCACCAAGACGGTTACCACCGTGGATACCTCCAGTAACTTCACCAGCTGCATAAAGGCCAGGAATAATCTTGCCAGATGCATCCAGAACGTGGCGGTTAACGTCAACTTTCAAACCACCCATTGTGTGATGTGTAGAAGGAGCCATGACACGAACCTTAATCTTTACTCCGTCAAGTTTGTATGTTGATGGATCAAAGCTTCCGTCAGCTTTCTTCTGAGCTTCACCAATAAGTGCTGTCCAACCAGTTTTTTCAACATCAAGTTTGCTTTCTGTTCCTGTCATAAGAGCCATATCGTATTCTTCGATTGTCTTTCTTACAACGTCTGCATCGCATGCAAAGCCAAGTTTTTTGAACAGTTCGCCAAACTGGTCTACAGTACGTGTATACTGTCTCCATTCAACATCAGCTTCCCATGTTTCTGGAGTTTTTGGAGTTCCATAAGGATATGGACCTGGGATGAACTGCTTTGAGTTAGCAAGTTCAATGAATACACCCTGTGAACCGTCTTTATCAATACCGTTAGCAAGTTCAGCAAGAGACAGAACGTCGCGTTCTGATGTTTCGTTTACAAAGCGTTTTCCTGTTGTTGGATTGATGTAGATGGCATAGTTACCGCCACCAAAAGCAAGCTGACCGTTGTCAATCCAAGAAATTGGCATCAACTGAGTAAAGTCCATACCTGTTGTAGCAGCGTTTGCACCTTCACCCATTCTAATACCGTCACCAACCTGTGAAGAGCGGTTTGTTGTCTTTGTCTGTTCTGTGATTTTGCCTGCAAGCCAGTAGTCGTTTGTCTTTAAAACCAATGGAACATTAGCTGCATAACCACCAGTACTGATTACAACACCTTTTTTAGCATGAGCTGTAACTGGTGTTCCGTCAAATCTAACAGCTTTAACACCTGTTACTTTTCCGTTTTCAACGATAAGTTCTTTTACTTCAGTACGGAGCATAATCTGGTTTTCAGCACTGCCTTCTTTGATTGTCTTCAAACATGGAGCAAAGTAAGCACCCCACTGGCCGCCTTCTGGTTTACCGTCTTTATTGCCGTCTGAATCGTCCCAGTCAAGCTTTGTTGTTGTAAATTCGTTTTCACGATGCCACAGAGCACCAATAAGTGTTGGCTGTCTGTCTTCGATAAATGCAGCACCCTGAGCTTCAAGCCATGGCTTAAGATCCTGACCATCTTCAATAAACTGTTTTACAAGAGCAACGTCACCATAAATCCACTTTGTATAATCCTGATTTGGACGAAGACCGCCATAGTAGGTCTGGAAAATGTGGAGATTCAGTGTAGAGAACAATGTAAGGTTAGATTCATTGATTCCTTTGTCAAGCTTTGGCTGAGCCCATGCAAGGTAAGCCTTGATTTCTTTCTTAAGAGCCTGAAGTGTAGGCAGATATTCAGCATGAACACCATGTTTTGAAAGGTGCTTGATATCACCTGCAACAAACCAGTCTTTTGCGTTTGTACCATCAAAAGGCTTTTCGCTCCAGCCAAGGATTTCCTTAAGAATTGTAATGTTTCCGTTTGCAGATTTTACCTTGTTGTAAGTTTTGCCGTCAAATGGATAAACCCCTGTAGTTGCGTCTGGATTTTTTGGATCCCAAACCAGATATGGCATTACAGACTGGAACTGTCCGCCAGATACCAAAGTGTTACCACCAACTTCTACGTTTTTATCAAAAACAAGAACTGTATTTCCGTTCTGTACAGACTGTGCAGCAGCACCCATACCGGCACCACCAGCACCAACTACAATAACGTCAACAGTTTTTTCGATTGGAGCCTGAGGAGCATGAACAACAGTGTTCTTCTTGAATTCTTCAATTTTTGAAGCACCAGCTTTTGCAGCGGCGTCGTTCAAAGCATTTTTTACTGCCAGAGATGTGAATGTTGCACCAGAAACAATGTCAATGCCAGAACCGTTGGCTTCGATTGCATCCTTGAACATGATTGGGTAAACAGGAGTACCTACATGAGGTGTTTCCCTTGAAGATTTTACCTTGATGTCGGTAATTGCTTTATCGCTGAAAGTAACTTCAAGTGTTAATTTACCGTTCATTCCGGCTGCAGAACCTTCATAAGTACCAGCCTTGTAAGTAACAGCTACATTTTTGCGTGGAGCTTTTGCTACAGAACCAGTATCAGCAGCTCCTGATTTTGCCAAAGCTGCTTTTGCGGCTTCAATAACAGCTTTAGATGTCATTGTTGCACCTGAAATTGTATCAACATTTGCTGTCTGAGCCTTTACAATTGCAGCAGGGATATCTTTTATAGCTGCATCAGAAATTCCTGGAGTTTCTGAATGTTTAGAAACTGCCACAGATTTAATTTTGCTAGAAGTAACAGTTACAGTAACTTCTACATCACCATTACGACCTTTTGCAGAGCTGGTATAAGTACCAGCCTTGTACTTGCCACCATTTGATGAACAAGCACCCAATGAAACCAGCAAAGCCAGAGAAGCTGCTACTGAAATCATTGTAGAAGCAAAATTCTTCATAAATCCTCCTACTTTTTATTTAAAAAAGAATCGTTTTTATGGTAAAGCAGATTTATTTCTTTATCAATAAAAATCTGTAAAAAACTGATATTTTAGTATTTTATTTTAGGAATTTCACAGGAGCAGCCTGTTGTTACCCAGTGAATTCTGCAGCTTACTTTCAGATTTTTGCATCTTGCCTAAAATGCAGTTTTTTCTTCCTCATTTATTTTATAGAGTTCCTGCAATGGAGGTTTTAATGTTTTTAGAGGCAATTCTTCTGGGGCTTTCAACAGGAACTTACTGCGCAATGTACTGCGGCCCTGCTTTGATTCCATTTCTGTGCGGAACAGAAAAAATTTCATACAGACGCAATGCTTTGCTGACGGGAACCTTTCTGATTTCAAGGCTGTTTGTATATTTTGCTCTAGGATTTTTCCTGACTCGGCTTGGAATTCTTTCCGCTGAATTTTTTGATCCGTATTTTGCAAGAAAACTTTCAGTTTATGCATATATTTTCTGCGGAGCGTCCTTGCTTTTGAATTCGTTCTCAGTGAAATTTCCCTGGAGTAAAGGTGAATGCAGATGTTCCGTTCTGAAAATTGCGGGAAATGATTTTTTGACAGCTGTTTTTACCGGCATGGCAATAGGGCTTCATATATGCGCTCCACTTTGGACAGCTATTGCAAGGTCAGTTTTTGCCGAAAGCAGAACGAGCGGAATTTTTTATCTTCTGTTTTTCTATGCAGGCACGCTTCCGTTTTTTATACCAGTACTTGGAATTCCATTCGCACAGAAAGCCCTTCCAGCTGTAAAACGAGTTTCTAGAATTGTTCAGTTTCTGCTTGGAATTTATTTTTTGGTTTTGGAAGGCGCTGTAAATTTGTTTTTCCAGGGGAATTTTTAATGATTGTATCGATTGTGTTTTGTTTTTTGATGTCGCTGGTTATTACATTTTTCGTTTTGGCTGGCAACGGTTTTTCGCTTATTTCAATTTTTTATGGAATCTTTCTTTTGATACTGTATTCTGGAATGACATTTTCCGAAACCAGAAAAAAAGGAAGCAGCTCTATATTCAGAAGGATTTTTTTAATCACTTTTGCGGTGTTGTTCTGCATTTCATTTATAGGGACGCTTTTTGATGAGCGCGGAAGCATGGCAATCACAAATGAGGCTATGGCGAGCAGCGAGCTTCCATTCTGCCACATTGCAATTCCTCAGGTTCTTCTGCCATTCCTTATTACAAACAGCATTATTTTTCCGGCAAGAGTTACAGGACATTACACTTCCATTGCCAGTATGCTTGGTCTCTGGCTGATTTTTACGCTTACAATCGGCAGAGGCTGGTGCGGCTGGGTTTGCTTTTACGGCGGCTGGGACGAAGCCTTTTCCCATGCCTCGAAAAAGAAAAGACTAAATCTGCTCAGCCGGAACAAGGAAATAAGGGATTTTCAGTTTGGATTTTTCTTCTTTATAGTTCTGGCCTGCATTGGAACAATGTCCGCTGTTTATTGCAGCTGGTTCTGTCCTTTCAAACTGGTTACGGAATTCAATCCGATGACAACTATTCCGGGACTTATTGGCGGCGTTCTTTTTATAGGTCTTTTCCTAGGATTAGCAGTTATCCTTCCTTTAGTGACAAAACGCAGAACGCAGTGCAGCACACTTTGTCCATTTGGTGCATTTGCTTCATTAACAGACAGAGTGAGCATTTTCAAAATGGAAATTGATACTGAAAAATGTATAGGCTGCCTGAAATGCGCGAATGCCTGCCCGTTTGGTGCGCTCGATATAGAAACCATCCGCCAGAAAAAAGGAGCCCCGGAACTTACATGTGCAAAGTGCGGAGAATGTGTTTCCGTTTGCCCGGCAAATGCTATTTCCTATCAGTTCAGGTTTGCCTCAAAATGCAAAATTCCTGCACCATCTTCAAAATTTGAAAAAGTAATTCGCAGTTTTCTTGACCCTGCAAATTTGTTCAGATTTGTAGCATTTACATTTGGAACTGTCATGTCAGGAAGTTTTGCTGTTGATTCTATTTCAAGGATTTTAGCAAGCCTGTAAAAAACGAAGCTAATGCGGAGCTGAATGTTCTGCAAACAATTGTTGATTGGAGTAAAAAATGCTGAAAATAACTTATTATTTAAAGGCTGCTTTTTGCGCTGTTGTATGCACAGCCGGAATTTCTTTTTCGCTTATAAACAGTGATAATATTGGTGATTTTTTTGTAAAAACCCTCCATTTAAAAACTTCGCAGGGTTTTAATGGCGGGCCAGTTGCTGCAGATTTTTTTGATGAAATAGAAGATGAAGATGGAAGCAGACTTCTGAACTATCCTTGCTACAGCCAGTTTGTTCCAGGTTCACTTGATTTAGTCCGCTACACTGTACACCAGCCAATTTATGAAGCTGTCTGGCAACAAAATCCTGAGTACTGGCAGCTTGATTTAGAATTCAGGGAAGGAAGTCAGGAACTTCGAAATGTGATGATTTACATTGATGTAGACTGCATTCCAGGTGGTGAAAGCACGCCGCTTTTTGACAGTGCCGAGGATATTGATTTCTCCAGCCTTCATCCGTGGAATTTCGCACTTTGGCTGAACGGAAAAAGCGGAACTATCTACAATGAAAATCACAGCGAAATCTGCAAAACTGAAAATTATGTTAAGCTCGGCGGAAAAAAAATAGTTGTGCGGATTCCTCTTGCAAATAAGGAGCTTAGAAAAATTTACGCTTCAAAAAATACCTGGCATTATGTTGCCTCAGGAGCTTTTTCAAAGTGGGACACAGGAGGTTTTTTGCCAGCCGGCGGGGATGAAAAAATATACGATTTTCTTGACGGTTCTCTTGATTCAGTTTCCCGGGCTCAGCAGTTTTCCTCGCGGACTTTTTCTCCAGTGGAAGTAAAAATGCAGGAAAGCATCGCAAAATCCAATTCAGATCTTGAAAGCAAAATAAAGGAGGAATTCGCAAAAGCTCAAGAGCAGAAAATTACTCCGTTGCCAGAAGTGCCAGGCAAAGAGTCTTCATTCTCACAGAAGCTTGAATACGCAGTGTGCATTTTTGAACTGGAAATGCATGAAAAAGCTGAAAAAATTCTGGAGCAGCTTGTAAAGGAAAACAGCAGTTCATCTCTTGCAAATGCCTATTATGGTTCCTGCCTTGCAATCCGCGCAGGAAAAGCAAATGTATTTTCTGCCATGAAGCTTGTAAAACAGTCATTTGTTTATCTAGACAAGGCGGTAGAACTTTCAAAAGGAACTGAAGAAGAAATTGAAGTTCTGTTAAACCGCGCAGGAGTTGCCTCGTCAGTTCCTGAAACAGTATTCCAAAAAGCTGCTGTGGCTGCTAGGGATTATGTGCGTATTGCCGAACATTTCAAAAGTCTGGATAGAGAAAAAAAATCTTATAAGAATGTCGTTGCTTCTGCATATTATTATGTATGCGCAGCAGAAAATTTCAGGAAAGCAAGTCTTGACGATGATGCCCAAAAATATGCTTATTATGCAGAAAAAATTTTCAAAACGCGGTAAAATAAAATCATGAAAATAACAATTCTGGACAAGGACTCTGATGAAGAAGATGAGGTAATTGTAAAATGTTCGCATCTCAGTTCCGACATACTCAGGCTGTTGAATTCTTTTAAGGCTGAAAAAACCAAACTTGTTTTTTCCAAGCTTTCAGAGATAGTTGTAATTTCCCCTGAGGAAATTTATTACTTTGAATCCGTTGACAATAATGTGTTTGCCTATACAAAAGATTCCGTGTATGAATCCAAAAGCAAGCTGTATCAGCTGGAAGAAACTCTACTTTCCAAAGATTTTATACGGGTGAACAAAGCTGTTGTGCTTAACATAAACAAAATTACCAAACTTGTCCCGGCGTTTGGCGGAAGGTTTGAGGCAATCCTAAAAAACGGATACAAGATTATTATTTCAAGAATGTATGTGCCGCTTCTCAAGGAAAGACTTGGAATGTAGGCACAGGGCAAAAACTTTTTAATAATTTTAGGGGAGAAATTTGTGGCTATGTTTTCTAAAATAATGCATGTTTTTTGTCTGATTTCAACAGGAATTTTTTTCTGTTCTGGAATTTACTGCTTTATATGCTGGGGACCTGATGTTCAGCTGAAACTCTCGTACATTCTGGGCATATTTTTGATTTCGCTTTTTTCTTCAATTCTTTATATTCCGTTCTTTTCCAAAATGGAATTTTCAAAGAATGCACTTCTTGCTTTTAGGGCATTTTATTTTCTAGTTATAAATTTGGCGGTTCTGGCGCTCGGATATAAGTTCTGCTGGTTCAAGATTGAAAATAGAAAAATGATTATAGGAATGGAAATAACTTTCATTGCAGTTTACCTGCTTGTCCATACCGTTGAATATATACGAGAGCTTCAGGAAGCAAAAAAAATAAATGTCCGCCTGGCAAGCCACAATTCATTGGCAGAGTAAAGTGCCTGAGGGCAAAGGTGGCAGCCGATTATAGCGGAAAAATGGGGATACAGCCGATGCGCGAAGGATTGGAGCCACGCGAAGCGTCCGGCTTTAGCCGGATGGAGCGAAAGCGCAATGGCGGAAAGCCTGGCGGCAAACTTTGCCGCGCGCCTGAGAAAAAAAACTTTTATTCTGTCTTTCAGCTTTATCTGCGTAAATGACTATGCATTTTTGAAAAAATAGCCGATAATTGAAGTATGGCAAACTCAAAAGAATTCATGCAGCAGTTATTTTCTGCCGTGGAGGCAAAAACTGAATGGTATGACAACATTAAATTACCAGAAATTCTTTCTGACTATAGAATTGTTCATTCATGTGTAAAAAATATTTATGATTTGATGATTCAGAAGTCAAAAATTCCAAAAGATCCGTACAAAATGGAAAAGAAAATTTCTGAAGTTGTCGCCCTAGACTGTTCCTATATTGCTGACAATGAAAAAAATATTGTTTTTGGAACCAGATTTTCTGATTACGAAAGTCTGCTAAACTTTTTATGCTCTTATTTTAATTTTTCGGTTTCCTACATGACTTTGGAGAGGATAAAAAACCTTGTAGCTTTCAATAATTCTTTTGTCTGGAACAACCTTTCTCTCAATTCTCCGTCTTCAAATTCAAGAATTCTTGCTGAAATAATTTTTCAGATGCGTCAGGAACTTGACCAGATGTCCATAAACACAATAAATGACGGAGTTTCAAAATGTTCACAGCTGCTGACTAAAATAAATCAGGAACTGAAGGAACTGATGGAATTTCAGCACGAGGTTTACAAGGCTACGGTTCGCAAAAATGTTTTTGAACATCCGGAATTTAAGTTTGATCAGGCCTTTACATCTGAACAGCTAGAACTTGCAGCCATAAAAAAGATTTTTCCGGCTGTTATGGGTAAAATTCCTTTTTACTCACAGCTTATAGAAGAAATAATTCAGGAAGATCAGGGGGCTGACAAAGAAAAAAAACAGCAGCAGCTTCTGGCAAAGCTTCAGGCAACTAAAACAGAAGCTAAGAAAAAAGAAGCAAAAGTTGACCCTAAAATTCTTCTGCTGGATGCTGTTCAGAGCCTTGGAGCTATTTCACCAACGCTTGTACAGATTTCTGAAAAAATCAAGGAAAACCATGACATTCTTGAAAATCAGGCAAATTCTGGTTGGGAAAAATTCCTGAAACTTCTGCGCAAGGCTTTTAATCTGAGCGAGCCGGAAGTTGAATATCAGGTTTACATTACAGATCCTGTTAACAAAACTGAACGAAGGCAAAATATAAAATATATCGTATTCCTCAAAAACATTATTCAGATGGCACGTTATTTCAGTTCTGTTTCAATGAAGAATTCACCTGCTTTCAAACGGATTGAAAATGAAAGTCCTGAAAAACTTATTGATTTTTTGAATAAAAATCTTGCCTCCTGCCATAAACTTTTAGGAGAACTTGCAGCCCTTGACGATTTTTTCAAAGGCGCTGTCCGTGGAGATGCCAGCTCAAAAATCAAAGGGCTTAAAATGGATTTGACTACGCTGAAAAATCAAATTGTAAAGACGAATCAGCGCCGTGCAGAATACATTTCTTATATAGAAGAAGAACAGCAGCTGAAAAAGCTGGGAATTTCAAATGTCGATTAAAAAAATTGCTTTTGTACTCGCTCTCTTTGCATGTACTTTTTGCTTTTCTGAAGAAGAGATGGCGGAAAACACAATTTCTGAAGATTTTTCTGAAGTGTATTCTGAAATTCAGAAAAACATTACGGTTATTCAAAGTTCGCAGAGCCATAACCTTAATCCTCAGACAGCCACCTATAATTCTGAAATTCAGATTTTAGGCAACCTGTACGAAGGGCTTTTTTCCTATGATCCAAAGACGGTTGAACCGTTGCCGGCTATTGCAGAATCCTACAGGATTTCAAGGAACAAACGGAGATGGACTTTTACTCTCAGGGAAAATGCAAAATTCAGTAACGGACAGGCTATTACAGCAGAGGATGTAAGGGCTTCATGGCTTGCGTTGCTTGCAAACCCGTCTGCCATGTATGCATCGCTTTTTGATATAATTACAGGTGCAAAAGAATTCAGAACAGGATGCGGCAGTGCAGAAAATGTCGGTATAACTGCAAAAGATGAGAGGACTCTTGTTGTCCAGCTGAACACTCCTGCCAGCCACCTCAACAGGATTCTCTGCCATGTAGCATTTTCTGTCATCAACAAGGGAACTGAAGGTGAAACCGTTTACAGCGGAGCTTACATTCTTGCAGAAACTTTGGAAAATGGTCTGGTTTTGAAAAAAAATGAATTTTACTGGGATGCGCAGCAGATTCACATTCCTCTGGTAAAGATTTTGTTTTCAAGTGATGCAGATAAAAACACTTATGCCTTCAACACAGGACAAGCCGACTGGGTTTGCAGTTCAATCAATCCTGACAAAATTCTGGTAAAAGGTTCCCTGCACCTGAATGCAGAGTTTGGCACACAGTACATGTTTTTTAAAAGCAGCAGAAAGCCGTGGAATATTGCAGATTTTCGGCTTGCCCTGTTGACTGCAGTTCCATGGGAAGAACTGCGTAAAAACAATTTTATTAAGGCAGAAACCTTCATCTATCCGCTTTTAGGATATCCGCAGGTAACAGGTTTTTATGAAACTGATGCAGACGAAGCTAAAGATTTGATTTCTGAAGCACGGAAAAATGCTGGAATTTCTGAAGATGAAGTGCTTGAACTTGTCATTGCAGAGATGAGTGGCAGTTATTCAAAAAAACTTTCTGCAATTTTGAAAAAAGCCTGGGAACCTTTGGGCATAAAGGTCAGAGCAGAAGAAAAAAAAGATTATGAATACATAAATGCCATACCATACTGGGATGCAGATTTGTTTTCTTACACGTGGATTGGAGATTTTTCTGATCCGCTGGCATTTCTGGAACTTTTCAGAGGAAATTCAACTTTAAATGTATCTGACTATGAAGATGCGGAATTTGACCGCCTTTTAGATGCAGCAGCTGCAGATGAAACAGAAAATCACCTGAAACTTTTGGCAAAGGCAGAGCAGATGCTTTTGGACGCAGGGATTATTCTGCCGATTTCACATCCTGTAACTATAAATGCCTTGAACCAAAAGGAAATTGGAGGATGGTTTGAAAACAGTCTGGATGTACATCCTTTTAAGTACCTTTACTTTAAAAAGAAAAACTCACCGGCTGCAAATCTGGTAAAACTTGTACAGTAAACCCTGGAAGCGATATTCACTTTCAGCCTGATTGCCACTACACCCACAAACTTCCAGTTTTTTGCTGAAAAGCGGAATGCTCGGGGTGAAAATTCAGGGAATTCAGGCTGAAAAATCTGCCAGGTTAACATTATGCTTCAGGAATATTTTAGTTTCCTGAAATTTATTTACTGCAAGATAATTCTTTTCTCTTCCATAAAAAGCCCAATAACAATATAATGGGTTCACCTTTAACCCATTTTCTATTCAGAAGATGGTTTTATTTTTTATTTTCAGAGGAAAAAGATGGTTATTCTTACTTTAAACTGCGGCAGTTCTTCCGCAAAGTACCAGGTCTATGACTGGGACAACAAAGCAGTTCTGGCAAGCGGTATTGTAGAACGCGTTACACAGCCAGGCTCAGTTATTACTCACAAAGTTGGAAAAAATAAAGACGTTGTTGAAAGCCCATGTCCAACTCACAAAGAAGCTATTGAACTTATCATTAAAGAAATTACAGATCCAAAAGTTGGCGTTATCAAAGACATGAGCGTTATTGGTGCTGTAGGACACCGCGTTCTTCATGGTGGTGACAAGTTTACAAAGTCAGTAATCATTACTCCTGAAATTCTTGAAACTTTCCGTTCTGTACAGGATTTGGGTCCTTTGCACAACCCTGCAAACATCATGGGTATTGAAGCAGCCCAGAAAGTTTTGCCAGATGTACCTCACTGTGCAGTAATGGATACAGCATGGCATCAGACAATGCCTGCAACATCTTTCATGTATGCAATTCCTTACGAATGGTATGAAAAATATTCTGCACGCCGCTACGGCTTCCATGGAACATCATTCCTTTACACAGCAAAAAGAGCATCTGCCCTTCTTGGCAAAAAACCTGCTGACACAAACGTAATCATCTGCCACATCGGCAATGGTGCTTCTATGTGTGCCGTTAAAAACGGAAAATGTTTTGACACAACAATGGGTATTACTCCGCTTGAAGGTCTTGTAATGGGTACACGTTCAGGCGATGTTGATGCAGCACTGCCATTCTACATCATGCGCAAAACAGGCATGAGTGCAGCAGAAATGGACACTGCATTGAACAAAAAATGCGGTTTACTTGGCATTACAGGCAAATACACAGACCGCCGCGACGTTGAAGAAGCTGCAAATGCAGGCGACGAGCGGGCAAAACTCGGCATGCAGATGGAAGGCTATAGAATCAAAAAATACATCGGTGCTTACTGCGCAGCTCTCGGCAACGTAGATGCAATCGTATTTACAGCAGGTGTAGGTGAACATTCTGCTACAATCCGCGGTCTTGCAACAGAAGGACTTGAAGCATTCGGAATCAAAATGGATGCAAAAAAGAACAAGATTTCTAATACTGGCAATGCAGAAACATTGATCAGCGCAGACGATTCAAAAGTTAAAATTTTCGTAATCCCAACTGATGAAGAGCTTGTAATGACAGAAGATGCATACGCTTTGATGAAAGGAACTTATGATGTTCACACAAACTTTACATACAGTTTCCAGGATCCAAAATATGTAAACAAAGCCCGCGAAGAAGCTCTTACAGGCGATTTGGAAAAACATCCTGAATTAAAGGACATCATTGTTCACCCGTAATCTGAAAAAACCTTGAACTTTCAAAAGTTCGGCAAGGGGCTGTCCCCCAAAAAGTTCATAATGTCATTCCGAACAAGATTCAGCATGACAGAACTTTTTGGACAGCCTTTTTTTTGTCGCTCCATTTTACATCTGCATTACCTGAAAAAATTCAGAATCTTTCCAGAATGTTTTCAGAATCATTGACATGCCATTCATCAAAAAAGATAATAAAACCATGAAACTTACAATTCTTGATGGCCACGGTCTTAATCCTGGGGATCTCAGCTGGAAAGCAATAAAATCCCTGACTGACGATTTTTCTGTTTTTGAACGAACTCCTGCCGAACTGGTTGCAGAACGCATAGGAAATTCAGAAATGATTTTACTGAACAAAGTCTGCATTACCAGTGAAATTCTTGAAAAATGCCCGAACCTCAAATATATCGGAGTTCTGGCAACAGGTTTTAATGTAATAGATTTGCAGGCCTGCCGCAGCAGAGGCATTACAGTTACAAATATTCCATCATACAGCACAGATGCAGTTGCTCAGCATGTATTTGCCTTCATTTTGAATTTTGCCAATTCAGTTCAGCCTCACTGCGATTCAGTAATGGCCGGCGACTGGATAAAAGCCCCGGACTTCTGCTACTGGAAAAATCCCCTTACAGAACTTGCCGGAAAAACGCTCGGAATCTTCGGCTTTGGGCACATAGGCCAAAAAACAGCACAAATTGGTCATGCTTTTGGCATGAACGTCATTATTCACGTCCACAGCGAAAAATCTTTTACAGGCGGCGAAAAAACAGTTTCCGTAGAAGAAATCTTTGCCCAAAGCGATTTTTTAACTTTTCACACGCCGCTGACAAAAGAAACGGAAAAAATCATCAATAAAAAAAATCTTTCCCTCATGAAAAAAACAGCCATTATTATAAATACGGCACGAGGAGGCCTTGTCGATGAAGCAGACATGCGTGAGGCTCTGCTATCCAAAACCATTGCAGGATATGGCACAGACGTTCTTTTAAAAGAACCAATGGACAAAAGCTGCCCGCTTTTTGGAATCCCAGGATGCGTTATTACGCCACACATTGCATGGGCTCCCAAGGAAACCCGTTCCAGACTTATGGAGATTGCCGCCGCAAACATAAAAGCCTTTCTTTCAGGCACTCCTCAAAATGTCGTAAACTGAAAGTTTTTAAGCATATACTTTTTTAGAGGGGCCATTTTTGCAGGCGCGGCCTGCAAAAACCGGGCTTTCCGCAGTTCCGCGTCTTACGCGCTCCATGGGGCTGTTCCATCACCCGCCACCTCAAAAAAAATAAAGTGCATAGTGTCATTCCGAACAAGTTTCAGCATGACAGAACTAAATAGCCAGCCCCACGCCTTACGGCGCTGCTACAATCCCTTGTCCAAAAAAACACTTATTTGGCAGAGGTGGCACTACTATTCCAAAAATCTGTACGCTTCAGAAAAAAAGGCTGCCCCAAAGCATGAGACAGCCCCATTCAATCTTCCGCACAAAATCAACTCAGAAATTTTCTAAATCAATTTTACGCAGTTTGTTAAAAAGTTATTTAGGCTGTTTTCCGATGTATGCAAGAATACCGCCGTCAACATAAAGAATGTGACCGTTAACAGCATTTGAAGCATCAGAAGCAAGGAATACAGCAGGTCCTGCAAGTTCTTCAGGGTCAAGCCAGCGGCCTGCAGGAGTTTTTGCACGGATAAATGCATCAAATGGATGCATTGAACCATCAGCCTGTTTTTCACGCAAAGGTGCTGTCTGAGGAGTTGCAATGTATCCAGGTCCAATACCATTACACTGAATATTGTATTCACCATATTCAGAACAGATGTTGCGTGTAAGCATCTTAAGGCCACCCTTTGCAGCTGCATAAGCAGAAACAGTTTCACGACCAAGTTCAGACATCATTGAACAGATATTGATGATTTTTCCATGACCTTTTTTAATCATTGAAGGAATAACAGCCTTAGAAACAATGAACGGAGCATTAAGGTCAACATCAATAACCTGACGGAAATCAGCTGCAGACATTTCAATCATAGGAATTCTCTTGATGATTCCAGCATTGTTTACGAGAATGTCTACAACACCAACTTCCTGTTCAATTTTTTTAACAGTTGCATTTACAGCTTCTTCATCTGTTACATCACATAAGTAGCCATGAACATCTGTAATTCCTGCAGCCTTGTAATTTTCAAGACCTTTTTCAAGCTGTTCCTGTCCACGATCATTGAAAACAATTTTTGCGCCTGCTGCAGCAAAAGCCTTTGCAATTGCAAAACCGATTCCGTAAGAAGCACCTGTAACCCAGGCAACTTTTCCTTCAAGAACAAAGTCATTCATTTTAAAATCTGCCATTTGAATAAATCCTCCATAATAGATTATAAATTTTCTGGTCTGACCCAAAATTCAATTTTAAAGTCATTTCCAAACATTTTATTTATGAAAAACCTGAAAAAGTTTTCCAGATTTTCCATACAACTGAAAAATTTCAGTATTGATTGAAATTTCTAGCGCAGGTCTGCGGTATTCAGCCAGTCCTGGTCTGTATAAGTACGGTTTTCTCCACACATTGCCCAGATAAATGTGTAGTTTGAAGTTCCTGCACCGCTGTGAATTGACCATGAAGGGTTAATTACAGCTTCATCATTTTGCATGACAATGTGGCGGGTTTCTGAAGGTTCTCCCATAAAATGGAAAACAACCTGATTTTCAGGAATTTCAAAATAGAAATAAACTTCCATGCGGCGTTCATGAGTATGAGCCGGCATTGTATTCCATACAGAACCCGGTTCCAGATGTGTAAGACCCATGGAAAGCTGGCATGTATCCAAAACATCCGGATGAATGTATTGATTGATTGTGCGAAGGTTTGAATCTTCTGCTTTGCCGGCAGGAACATGCTTTGACTCTGCAAACTTTATGTGCTTTGTAGGGTAAGTACAGTGAGCTGGGGCACTTGTCATATAAAATTTAGCAGGATTTGCTGGATCATCAGAGGTAAACTGCACACTCTTTGTACCAGCACCAATGTACAATCCATCAAAATGAATGATGTCAAAACTTTTTCCGTCTGCAATGACTTTTCCATTTCCGCCGATATTTATGATTCCAAGTTCCCTGCGCTGAAGAAGATAATCAACACCAAAATCTTTCATTGGGTCAATATTCTTCTGCAAGTCAACAGATTTTGAAACAGGCATAGCGCCTAAAACAACAATGCGGTCAATGTGACTGTAAACACAACTGATGTCATCAGCACGGAAAATATCTTTTACCAAAAATTCCTTACGAAGTTCTTCAGTATTCATTCTTGAAAAAGCTTCTTTTCCTGTTGAATAACGTATGTCAACCATACTTTCCTCCAAAATTAGTCTGTTCGGCAAAAACTGAATGCAACTTAAAAAGTTCTTATCAAGACTTAACTCTGTTTAAGCGTTCCATTTTTAAGAGCCAGTTTATGCCCTATTTTTTTTATTTCATGTACACAGCAGAATCATACATGCCTTTCGCTGTTGTATACAATAATACAACAAAATCACTTAAAAAGCCATACGAAAAAAAGAATCCAATTTTAGTACAAAACCGTTACTGAACCCCAAAAATCAGCCTCTAATACAAAAAAAACATCAAGTTCCAGACAAGACATTGTAAAATATACAATTAGGGTATAATATAAAGGAATGAAACAAGTTTTATTAATTGATGGTTCTCCTATTTTTAAAGAATTTTTATCAAAAAAACTGACTGAAGAGTCTATAAAAGTTGAAGCTTCCAACGGAGAACGTGATGCATTTATTAAACTAGTTTCACTTCTGCCAGATTTGGTAATAATCGACCTGTTGAATTTTTCAGGCGATTTGATGGAATTTCTTTCAAAAAAGCAGTCAAATCCTAATGCAAAATCTATTCCAATTATTTTGTGCGGTCCAAAAATCGACCGTTCTAACCTTGCTTCTTTAATAAAATATGGAGTCATAAAATATTTTACGACACCGATAAAGTTTGACATTTTTTTTGAAACTATTGGCAGGGTTTTAAAAGAATCCTTTTCTTTTGACACAACTCCGTGCGTTTTGGATTTACACCTGAACAAAAGCATTGTTTTTATTGAAGTTGCAGAAGGCTTGAACCGGGAAAAAATTTCTCTGCTACGGTTTAAAATTGCAGAACTGATAGATGCAAATAATATTGCGAATCCTAAAATTATCGTAATGCTTACAAACCTTGACTTAAGTTTTGTTGACGTAACAAATCTGGAACTGCTTTTTGACAGCATTCTCGCAAACAAGGACTTAAAAAGGGAAAACATAAAAATTCTTTCCATGAACCCGATAGTTCAGGAATTACTTGAAGGACATACCGATTACAAAGGACTGGAAGTTGTTTCAAACCTTGCTTCAGTTTTGACTTCACTGCTTGATTCTGCAGAAACCGCCGATACATCACAGTTAATTACTGATAAAATACTTTCAGCAGATGAAAACATTGCAGAAGGCAGCATAGAAATGCGTTTTTCCGGCGATTCTGGCACTACTGAAATAGATGAAAAGGAAATCGGCAATGTCATAAAAGTTGCCATTATTGATGACGATGCCGTTGTTCGCCAGCTGATAAAAAATGCACTGTTTTCAGTAGGAGCTTCTTCAAGTTTGTTTGAAAACGGTTCAGACTTTTTAAAGTCGCTTGCAACGGAGCGGTATAATCTGGTCATTCTTGACATCTTCATGCAAGGATATTCAGGCTTTGACATTCTGAAGTTTATGCAGAAAAATCCAAATTCACCGCCAGTAATCGTTTACTCTCAGGCTATACAACAGAATGTCGTAATGCAGGCACTTTCGCTGGGAGCAAAAACTTTCATGTTAAAACCACAAAAACCCGAAGCCATTGCAAGAAAGGTTATAGAAATTTTAAATGGAAAATCATGATTCTCAGGTATTTATAAACAAAATTCTGGCAAATACTCTGCATGAAGTTCGCACTCCAATTCAAACTATAATCGGAACCTTGGAATTGATGTCTGAAACAAAGTTGAATGACGAACAGACAGAGTATATCCGCCAGATTCAGTTCAGCGCAGAAGTTTTGCTTACGCTGGCAAATAACGTACTTGATTTTTCAAAAATCAATTCAAGAGAATTCAAACTGGAAAACATAACTTTCAACGTACATGCAATGGTCGAACAGGTTACAGATTTAATATGCATTGAAGCATTTAACAAAGGGCTTGATGTAATTACGGACATTGCCTTGGATGTTCCTGAAATTATTATTGGCGATCCTACAAGAATTCAGCAGATTCTGCTCAATCTTTTAAAAAATGCAGTGAAATTTACAAAAAGCGGACATGTTTACTGCGGGGCAAGCGTTGAAAAAAACCGAAAAAATCTGCTGTTCGAAGTAATTGACACAGGCATAGGCCTTTCAGAAGAAAATTCCGACAAGCTTTTTACATCTTTTTTTCAGGGAGATGCTTCAATTTCCAGAAAATATGGAGGAACGGGGCTGGGGCTGAGCATCTGCAAAAGTCTTGCAACCCTCATGAAAGGAAGCATTGGAGCTGAAAATCAAAGCCCCAAAGGTTCACGGTTTTGGTTTTCAATTCCACTGCAGATTCCTCAGGCAGCTTCCGCCCAGCAGGAAAACATTTATGCTATTCCCCAGTGCAAAAACAAAAAGATTCTTATAGTTGACAATGATGAGCTTGCCTGCAAAAGCCTTTCCAATAAAATTCAGCGATGCGGAATAAATAATATTTCTATCGCCTACTCCGCAAATGAAGCCCTTGCCCTGATAGAAATTGCAGAAAATGCAAAAAATCCATTTTCTGTTGTTTTTATAGACATGCTCATGCCAGAAATAAACGGCTGGCATCTTGCTTCTAAAATTCATACAAAAAATTTATGCAAAGAAACCAAACTTTACCTGTGCGTACCAGAAGGGCAAATGGGTGGCGAAGCAAAAATGAAGCTTTTGAACTGGTTCAACGGATATCTCTACAAGCCTGTAAAGCAAAAAAAACTGTGTCATATACTGCAGCAGGCAACAGGATGTTCATTGCCAGAGCTTGAAAACCAATTTCAGCTGGACACTCAGGCACACACCCCTTCCATACAAAACGAAAACCATGTTTTTACAGAACTTTCCGTACTTGTTGCAGAAGATCATCCTGTAAACAGAAAACTAATTGTAGCTTTCCTGCAAAAACTTGGAGTAAAAGTTACACAGGCATGTGACGGGAACGAAGCAATCGAAGCCATTCAAATGGCACCGGGAACAAATATTGTTTTCATGGACATTCAGATGCCAAACAAGGACGGAATTGAAGCAACTGACATAATCCGGAATTTTGGCTACCAGGGGATTATAATTGCCTGTACTGCAAACAATGATTTTTCTACGGTAGAAGAATATGAACGTCATGGATTTAATGACACACTCATAAAGCCTTTTAAAAGTTCGACAATAAAGGATATTCTGCTAAAATGGCAGGATTTCTGCATCATGCCGGCTGAACTTGTTCCTGAAGAAGAACCTGAGAATGCAGAAGAAATTCAGGAACAGGCAGAAAAAATTGAAAGGTGGGATTTACCTGATTTTCTTGACACAATCGCAAATGATGCAAATCTTGGCATAAAGCTTATTGCAGAGTTTAAAACTCAAACAGAACAGCTTATAAAAGAATCAGAACAGGCCGTTGCAGAACATAATTTTTTATTTTTACGGCGAGCAGGACACACACTGAACGGAAGTTCGGCATCACTTTCAATTTTTAAACTTGCAAAATATGGCGAACAGCTTAACATCAATGCAAAAAAACAGGACATTCAGGAGTTAAACAGAATTTTGAATGTCATAAAAATAGAATTCCATGAATTCTGTAAAAAATCACAGGAATGGGTACAAAAATTATGCATCGAATAATTACAAACTATCACACACATACAAATTTTTGCGACGGAAAAGACACTGCAGAAAAAATGGCAGAATCAGCTTATAACAAAGGAGTTTCAATTCTTGGATTTTCAAGCCACAGCATGTACCCTTTTTCGTCGTCATGGCATATTGACACCAAGGATTTTACAAACTACTGCGCTGAAGTTCAAAAATTAAAGACCGAATACAAAGGAAAAATGGAAATTCTTCTGGGGTTTGAAGCAGAATTCATTCCAGGCGTTACATGCCCGCGCATGGACGAATACAGTGATTTTTTGCCTGACTATTTGATTGGTGCGGTACATTTTACAGGAAATGACAACGGAATTTTTGCAGTTGACGACTCAAGTGAAAACGTAAAAAAAGGAATAGAAAAATATTTCAATGGAAATGGAAAAAATGCTGTCTGCGAATATTTTGCACGGCAACGAGAAATGCTCAGAGCTGGAAATTTTGCAATTCTTGCCCATTGCGATTTGATAAGAAAAAGAAACCAGCAGCTGCATTTCTTTGACGAAAATGATTCCTGGTATAAAAAGGAACTTGCAGCAACTGCAAAAGAAATCGCAAAAGCCGGCGTTATTGTCGAAATAAATACTGGCGCAATTTCCAGAAAAGCAATGGATGATGTATATCCGTCTGCACAGTTTTTGGAAATAATAAAAAATCAGGGAATTCCTGTAACTTTTTCTTCTGATTCTCATTCTGCGCAAACAATAATTTCTGACTTTGACCGTGCAGAAAAAGCTGCAAGAAATGCCGGCTACAGCGAAATCATGTACATAAACGAACAGGGACAAGCCGTAAGCCAGGCTCTTTAAGGGAATTTTCAGCGACATATCCCAAAGTTACCCGAACCTTCCCAAAAAGCGTTGAAAATACGTCTGGTCAAGACACGATTCGCTTAACGTCTTGACTCAGCAGTTTTTCGGATTTAGTAATTTTTAACTCGCAATCAGAGGTTATCGGCTCTGCAATTCTTCTTTTGTCTGGCAGGAAATGCAGAGACATGCATACGGTAAAGCCCTTATGCGCTGTTCAGGAATTTCCTTATGGCAAAGCAGACACATACCGTAAGTTCCGCGTTTAATGCGGTCAAGGGCATTGTCAATCATCTGAATACGTTCAGAATCCTGTGCACTTAATGAGTCAAGTAAAGTGCGGTCAACTGCATCAGAAGCAATATCAACAGCATCTCCTGATTCAACTGTATTTACAAGTTTCTTGAAGTCAGCATTTTTTTCTGCAAGAGATTCAAGCATCTGATTTTTCTGTTCTGTCAAAACATTTTTCATTTCTTCAATCAGTTCTTTGGTCATTTTTTAACTCCATGTTGACATTGATGTTAGTTTTGTAGATACTAAAAACGCTGATAAAATCCTAAAGCAGACTTTATCATGTGTCATAATATACACATATTTATGTTAAACGGCAACTTAAATATGCCGTTATTTTCAGGATTTTTTCCGGAGGAAATGTGGCAAAAGAGGAAGCAATTGAAGTAGAGGGCATCGTAAAAGAAGCATTGCCAAATACTATGTTCCGTGTTGAGCTGCAGAATGGGCATATCATTATGGCTCATCTGTCAGGTAAAATGAGAAAGCATTATATCAGAATTGTTCCAGGCGACAGTGTAAAAGTTGCACTTTCACCTTATGACCTTAACAGAGGTCGTATCATTTTCCGTCAGCGGTAACAAATTCCCTAAAAATCATAGGGCTGTCCAATATGTTTTGTCATGCAGAATTTTGTTCAGCTTCTACACCGTATATCATATATATAGTAGAGTTTCTGAAATAAATTCGAAAAATGACACTATGAACTTTATTTTTGGGGCAGCCCCTTGAATTTAGCCTGTAAGATTAGGTTTTCAAGTTAGACTTTCAGGCTGGCTTTATAAGAGATTTATTGTACATAGCATAAAGTGATTCCATTGCAGTTACACTGACCAGAAGGCCGACCTTTCATTGATAATGAGTCTTATGGTCATATCCATTAAAAAGCCTTTTTCAGTCTTTCACGATTTTCGTGAAAAAAGGATTTTCAATGCAAGGGCAGCTCCTTTTAAGTTGCTTACGATTGCATAAATGCAGATTACCGGCATAAAAAGCCCAATCGGGAAAAACCACAAAAACCTGAACGAATATGGCAAAAAGCCTATAGCCATCATCATAAAAAGCATTTTCAAAACAAACATCACAAGCGCTTCACTTCTGGAAATATTTTCTTTGTTTTGCCCTGAAGAAACATTCCCCCATGAATATGAATGCCAATAAGTATTTCTGTTGCCAGAATAATTCGACGAAGAAGTATTTGTAAACCAATCCCAGAATTCATCGGCTGAGTCAAACTGGGTGGCATTGCCGTATGAGTGCTGGCCGAAAGGATTGTAAGAGCTGTTCTGACCGCCTGAAAAACCTGAACCGTACAAATCGTACTGGCGGCGTTTTTCTTCATCGCCAAGCACTGCGTATGCTGCATTGATGTTTTTCAATTTTTCTTCAGCTACAGGATTGTCAGGATTTCTGTCAGGATGATATTGAAATGCAAGTTTTCTGTATGCTTTTTTTATTTCTTCTGCACTTGCCTGTCTGGAAACTCCCAGAACTGCATATAAATCTTCCATAATTTTATCTCCTGATAATTACCCAGGTTGCACCTGTTCCACCATGATTTCTGTCAGGATGTCCAGATGAACCCAACCGCCTGTCAGCTTCTATAAAGGAGCGAACCATTTCCCCAAGAACAGGATCTGTTCCATGAGAATGATTTCCCTTTCCATGAATAATCAGAATTTTGCGCAAACCCCGGATTTTGCAGGCAGAAACAAAAGAGTCAAGCTTTTGCCATGCCTGTTCGCGTGTAAGACCGTGCAAATCAACAACGTCTTCAGGCTTTAAAGTACGCAAGTATTCGCGACTTTCAATTTTTGTTCTATATTCATATTCGTCGGCTGCGGCATCTTTGTCCATAACTCCGTAGCGGCGCAGCCACAATTCCATAGGATTTATTTTCCGCTCAGAATCAGCCTTCATCTGAAGCTCATAAGATTTCTGCTTTTCCGACATTTTTTCTGCACCGGCAGCATGCGTTTTCTTTTTGATTTTCTGCTCTTTTTGCTGGGCATCCCATTGCTCCAGAATTTCACCAAAATCCATTTTTTAATTCCTGTTACGTTTAATAAAAATAATACGATTAAGTCAAGGCTTTTCCTGTGAAAACCTTAATCCGCTAGTTTTAAAAGCCACACCAAAGCTACATTCAGGCAACGGAAAAATTGCAGAATTTTCATCAGTTTATCAAGAATAAATGCTCTTTTAAAACCCAACCGCCTGTGCCATTGAAAATAACATAAGCCCATTTTGATGTCTGTTCAATAACCTGCACCCTCATTCCGCCATTCTGCTGGCGGGAAATATGCGAAGTCTGTTCGGGAACAGGGCTGAAAACACCGCCGGCAAAAATTCCGTATTTTGGGCGAAGCTTTATGCCAGAAACCACTACAATTAAGATAACAACACAAAACAAAGAAAGAAACAAAATAAATGTTTTTTTTCTGATTATTATAAAAATAACTGTAAAAATCAAAAATACAATGGACAGACACAAACATAAATAAAACAGAGGAATGCTTGGTTCTGCAATTCTTGTATTTATGCCGAATTTCTGTTCAAAGGCCAAGCGTTCTGAAGCTTTTCGGCTGAACGGAAAAGAATGTCTCTCCTGTGAACGCAATCTGGCAAGGGTTATGCAGTCGTCAACGCT
This sequence comes from Treponema sp., assembly GCA_016296655.1. Classification (GTDB taxonomy): domain Bacteria; phylum Spirochaetota; class Spirochaetia; order Treponematales; family Treponemataceae; genus Treponema_D. Next base: position 33,324 of record JAEDIW010000019.1, read on the forward strand.
AAAGGCTTGAGCAGATTTTGAAACTTCAGGAGATTCAGATTCTGCAAAGGCATAAGCAAAAACCGAGTTTTCAGCAGATTCTGCCTTTGTACCTGAATCTTTTTGCGGATTACTGAGGGCTGTCAGCGTATACTGAGGAATTTCAACGTCAACAACTGAACCGTTATATTTTGTGGCCGAAATTTTTACGGCAGGAAGAGACCAAGAACCGCTTACCAAAGGTGTCCATTCAAAACTGATTACAGGAACTTCCTGTGAAAAAAACTCCCGGTTGCGGGGCTTGCCCTGAGTAATTTCAAAGCGTTTCAATTCTTTTAAAAGTGAATTTTTCTGCAAATCCCAGTCTAACTTTACAATTTGCAGGAAGAATTTTAAATAAACTGTAAAACAGACAGGCTTGCCAGCAACAACCGTAAGTTTGCCATTTTCCTGCACAACGCCGCTGTCAAAAACAATCCACATTTTTGGCAAAACTATTTCAGGATTTTCTTTTACATGAACTGATTCAAACGGCACCGAATACCGATAGCCGTTTACGGTAATTACAACAGGCTGCAAGGTAAAAGTGCCGGCATGCGCAATATTAAACCACAATTCTATGCGTGTACCTAAATCCCGGTCTGCATCAATAAAATCTGTCTGTCTGGACGAGGTGAACCTTACATATTCCTGTTCTGATGGAATTGAAAACTGTATGTTTTCAGGAGCTATTCCTGGCAATGTCAAAACAAACGAGCAATCCTGCTGGACAAACACAGATTCATTCATGCTGCTGAATTTCAAATTTTTTAACTGCTTGCGTGAAATTTTTTCTGCAGAAAGAGGCTGATGCACAAATGCAAAAAGCATAAGCATGAAAGCAAGAACGGACAAGGGATTGTAAGGGCGGCGCAGCCGTTCGTAAGCAGCTTTGCTGCGTCGAATGGAGCGTTCAGCGGAACCCTGAAAAGCCCGGTTTTGCCGTTTGAAAAACGGCAAAATGGCCCCGGAAAAAGAGAAAAAATTTTCTGAATGAGCGGCTAATAGTCGAGAACTGAATTGTCGCTTTGCTGAGCAGGCTGAGATTTCCATTGATTTTCCTCATTTTCATAAATTTGGCTGAAAATTGCATCCGAAACAGAAGATTTGTCATCTTTTGACTGAGAAACTGATGTGGACGACTGTTCGCTTTGCTTAACGGATTTTTGGTCAAGCTGCCGGCAGGAAAGTTCCAGGTTGACCTTTGCGTCCAGGCTTCCAGGTTTTATGAGCAGTGCCTGATGAAAATATTCCTCTGCGTCTTCGTAATTTCCTTTCTGGTAGGCAATTATGCCCAGATTATAGGCTGCAGAATAGCGGATGCTTTCAGGGGCATCTTTTGCAATCATATTAAATTTTTCGACTGCAGCTTCATATTCTTTCTGCATCATGTAGGTTGAAGCGAGTCCGTAAACGGCATATTGAGCCGAAACCGTTGCGTTGGATTCAGGATTTTCCAAAATTTGAAAAAATCCGGCAGTTGCCTTTTTGTAATTCTGCTGATGCCAGGCCCATGAGCTTTGTAAGATTTTTTTGCCGTCATTGAACTTCTGTGAGCAGGATGTAAAAGCCGTAAGCGAAAAAACAATCAGAATTACAGCAGCCTTCGAATTTTTCCTGATTTTTTGCTTTGAGAGAAAACCGGCCAGATCAAATTCGCTGAACAGGATGCCTGTACACATTAAAACCAATGCAATGAAGAGAAAAATGCCGCGTCTTGCAACCCGCTGAATTTCCATGGAGGTAGTACTCACGGAGCCTGAAGCAGAAGGCAAATCCCTTTTTATTGAATGTAGAATTTTCAGAGCGGAGCCGGCCTGCGAAGCATCAACATATTGGGCAAAAACCGAGTTGCCAGAAGTTCTTCCAATGCCGGATTTTTTTAATGCAAGTCCGATTGATTCCTTAATTTTTTCAGAGCGCAGGGCTGTTTTTACAAGTGTTTTGCCGTCTCCTGCCAGAACTTCGCTTTCTCTCTCCGAACCAAAACCAATTACAGTAACAGGGATGTTTGCCCGAAGGGAATCTGTCAAAGCCGCTGTAAAAAGTCCGTCGGTTTCATCTCCATCGGTAAAAACAAGAATATTTTTGAAATTTGCGAAGTTTGACGAAAATGAGCGGTTTGCAGCGCGAAGTCCTTTGCCAAGACTTGAGCCTGCCGAAGTCATCATTGCAGGGGAAAGATTGTTCAAGGCTATGGCTACAGAATCCAGGTCTTCTGTCTGAGGAATTAAAATCAGTCCGTCACCTTTGGCAAGTACCAGAGAAAAATTGGAAGATTCCAGCCGTTCCAGAAGTTTGCTGGCATAGCTTTTTGCGCCTTCAAGCCTGGAAAGTCCGCCAGGTGCATCTTTTGTAAGCATACTGTATGAAATGTCAAAAACAAGGCAGACAGCGTTGCCGCTTTTCTGCACAGGAACAAGGTTTGTCCCCCACGAAATGCCAGCAAAAGCAAAAACCATGCAAATCCAGGCAAGTGAATTGCAGACAATGCGGATAATGCGGGAACGTTTAAAACGCCTGAAAGAACTAAGCGATGTGCTGTCAGAATTTTTATAATCAACAGGAAAAAAATTCAGAAGTTTTTTTGTTCTGTAAAAAGACATAAGCCACAGCGGAAACAATGCTGCAAGTGCAAAAAAAGCATAAGGCTGTTCAAAAGAAATGTTCATTCAAACGACTCCTTTAAAATCAACTGGCTCAAAAGCCATGCAAAAACAAAACAGAATGCAGAAATAATCAAAAGTCTGTCATAAAGGCATTCATCTATTGTCTTCAGCTGATAAGACTGGTCAACCTGCTCATGAACATTGATGCTGTTCAGGGCAGATGAAAGTTCATTTACGGTTTCTCCGCTGAAATAGCGGCCACCTGTAAGAAGTGCAAGTTTCTGCAATGGGGCTGAATCAAATTTAGAATCCAGGAAACCTGAAGAAACTTTGCCAGTAACAGGATCTGTATATTCAAGCGGAACATTGCCTTTTGTTCCAATTCCGACAGTATATAACTTGATTTTATATTCTACGGCAATTTCTGCTGCAGTTTCAGGATGAATTGAGCCGGCATTATTTTCACCGTCGGTAAGCAGGATTATGCATTTTTCTGGCGCAGAAGATGTTGAAAGATGAAAAACTGCCATGCCAAGCCCGGTACCAATTGCAGAACCTTCTCCTAGCGCTCCGATTGTCAGGGCATTCATCCGTTCCAGGAAAGTTGTTCTGTCCGTAGTAGGAGGAACAGCCAGCACAGCATCAGAAGCCATGCCAACCAGCCCAAACGAAGAACCTGAATTCTGTTCCAGAATATATTGAATTACTTTGCAGGCTGCCTGAAAACGGGTAAGACCGTCCATATCTTTTGCGGCCATTGATGGACTTATATCCAGCACAAAAACAACATCATTTCCCCTTGAAACGTAAACCCTCTGCTCATGATGAATTACAGGGTCAGAAAATGCAATTACAACAAAAACATATCCTGCAAAAAGCATAAAATGCTTGAGAAAAAAAGCAAATTTAAACAGTTTGCCGGAAAAAGCAAAGCTTCTGCCCTTCCAGTCTGCCAGAATTACAGGCACTGAAGGTTTTTCAAAAAGCCTTATTTTTCTGAGGACAAACAGAACTGGCAGTGGGAGCAAAAACAAAAAAGCCATGGGATTAAGAAAATTAAGCATGCTTTTCCTCCCCGCCTGATTTACCGCAAATGCCAGATTTTCTGTCAAAATCCGATTTTTTACAGGCTTTTGCCGGTTTTTCAAATGATTTCACAATTTCTTTCAGCGAATTTACAATTTCAGCTCGCTCTCCTTCAGAAAATTCAGCCTTGTACTGAGATTCAGGCATTCTGAAAGAATCCGCTGAATTGCGTGCATAGCGGATGTAATCCATTCTGACAAACAAGGAAGCTATCTTTTCTGCACAGGAACACTGTTCATCAGACATAGTTTCACCTGTAATTTCCTGAAAAAGTGAATATATCCCATTTGCCGGGGTTGAAAGAAAAAGCGGATCAAAGCGGACACAAAGATAATTTCTGACAGCATTTTCAACTTCTCCAGCAAAATCTGCATCAGTTATTTTTTTTCCAGCACGGTTCAGTTTTTTCAGCTTCCGCAAAAGCCGGCGTGCATTGCGCGCATAGCCTGATGCTACCATCATTCCTGAAAAAAAGTTTAACACTCCGTTCAGATTGAACAAAAGTTTCAGCACAAGCATGAAAAAAATCAGGCAGGCAACGGCAGCTGCATAAAGCATATATGTCGTACCCGGCAGCAAAACAGGCGGAAGCGACGGCCTTACAGTTTTTTTGCCTGTTTTTTCAACGATTGAGGCAACTTCTACAGGATTCAAATCAATTCTGTAACCGGCAAATGAAGGATTCAGCAGAGTCAGCAAATCAAAATGGGGAAAAACAATGAGTCCGACTTGCCAGGGAATAAAAGAAATTGAAAGCCTGTACTGATTGCCAGTTCGTGACAGGCAGCCACCTGTTACAGAAAATTCCCGGCTCTGAAAAGCTTCTGGAAAAGTCAGCGGAATAAAATCAGACTCTCCCATCGGAAAGGCAATAGGAGAATAAAAAGTATAGGAAATTTCAGCGGTATCGCCTACAAAAATTTCTTTTGGGGAAAGAGTCTGCACTGCCTTGAAATCTGAAGGCTGCCCCAAAAGAGAAGCATGAAAAAATGAAAAAACAGCAACAAACAGCAGAATCCTAAATGACATTCGGAGATTTTCTTTCATTGCTTCCTCCGTTCTTTCTTTGAAAAAAAGCGCAGAAGAACCGTAAGCGGCTCATCCTCTGTAGACATTACAAGAGGGCGGCAGGCATGGGTGAGGCAGTAGTTTTTCCACATTTCCCTTTTAAAATTATTGTCATCGCGCCATTCGTTTTTTAAATTTTCAGAAGAGGTCGGCAAAAAGGCATGAATTCCACTTTCTGAATCTGAAAAATTGACAGTTCCGACATCTGGCAAAGAAGAATCCATAGGGTCCGTAATTCGGACAGCAACCACATCATTCTGGCTGGCCAGTAATGCAAGCGGCTGTTCCCATTCTGTACAGCGGAAATCTGAAAATACAAAAACAAGCGAACGCTTGCGTAAAAGCTTAGAAGCTCCACGCAAAGCCTGAGGCAAAGCAGTGCCTGAAACTGCATTCTGTGGAATTTCATCAAGCCGGGACAAAAGCAGCATTGTCTGCAATTGCCCTCCCCTCGGTTCGCATGAAAAACTGATTTTTCCGTCAAAAAGCACCATACCGACAGGGCTGGAATTCTGTTCGGAGGCAAGCACCAGTAATGCACCTGCTTCGCAAGCCTGCTGAAGCCTGTTCTTTTTTTGGGAAGAGGTTCCCATGGAAAAAGACTGGTCAATTATGAGAAAAACAGGAAGTTCTTTTTCTTCCTCAAAAGTTTTTATATAAGGTTTGTCATTTCTAGCTGTAACATTCCAGTCTATTGAACGTACATCATCGCCTGGAAGATATTCCCTTACGCCATTGAATTCAATGCCATGCCCCCGATACAAAGATCGGAAAGAACCGCTTCTCATGTTTTCAGCAAGAGAAACAGCTGACAGACGCAGCAATGATGCACGGCGAACAAGCGATTCCCTGCTTTCCTGCAAAAGTTTTTTCACCTGAAAACCTCCAGAAAATTACGGAAGCGGCATAAAATTCAAAATCTTTTCAATAATATCATCAGAAGTTACACCTGCAGCCGCAGCTTCATAAGAAAGCACAAGACGGTGGCGCATGACAGGCAACGCAACAGTCTTTACATCTTCAGGCAGAACAAACGAACGGCCATGGAAAAGAGCCTGGACTTTTGCACACTGAAGCAATGCTATGCCGGCACGCGGTGATGCTCCAAAAGAAATATAACGGGTAATTTCATCCGGAGATTTCTTTATAACCGAAATATGACCATTTTTCTTTTCGGCGGCAGGACGCGTTACATTTACGAGGGAAACAATATATTCAATAATTTTGTCATCGCAGACAATAAAATCTAGAAGTTTTCTCAGTTTAAGCAAACGCTCCGGCGTAAAAATCTGATTAACGGGAACTTCACCAGCTCTGCCGGCAGCTTTTACAATCTTACATTCTTCTTCGAGCGAAGGATATGGAACATTGACTTTCAGCAAAAAGCGGTCAAGTTCTGCTTCTGGAAGATTGTAAGTACCTTCCTGCTCAATGGGGTTTTGTGTTGCAAGCACAAAAAAAGGCTGTGGCAAAGGATAGGTTTCTTCACCGATTGTAACCTGTTTTTCGGCCATAGCCTCGAGCAAGGCAGACTGAACTTTTGCTGGGGCACGGTTAATTTCGTCGGCAAGCAGAATATTTGTAAAGACAGGTCCTTTACGTACAGAAAATTTTCCAGACATACGCTCATAAATCAAGGTTCCTGAAACATCAGCTGGCAAAAGATCAGGAGTAAACTGAACGCGCTTAAAATCAAGACCGGAAACATCGGCGAAAGCCTTTACTGCCAGAGTTTTTGCAAGACCTGGCAAACCTTCAAGCAGAACATGTCCGCCAGCTATAAAAGCTGTTAAAATACCGTCGGCAACAGAAAGCTGACCAACAAGGCGCTTTGCAACCTCTTCACGACATTTTTCAACAAGCACACGGGCATTTTCCAATTCCTGCTGAATAATTTCATTTTTTTCCATTTCTGCTCCTAAAAATGCATAAATATACACTTTTATCTTGACACATACATATATTTTTGAATAATGTACTTTATCATGTTAAACCCTTTAGCACAAGAATTAAACGATATATTAGACAATACAGTTGCAGGAGCGCTTCTTTCAGATTCCGGGCGTCGTATTTTCTTCCCAAAAGGAATCATAGCTCAGGGAGCAGAAGCCAAGGCTCATGCATCTTATGCAAATGCAACCATAGGTACAACCATGGTTGAGGGAACTCCGGTAATTTTGCCGTGCATTCAGGAATGTGCCCCAAACTTTAAGCCACAGCAGCTGGTAGCATACGCTCCTACTTCAGGAAATCCTGATTTGCGGACAAAATGGAAGAAAAAACTTGCCATAAAAAATCCTTCACTAAAAGGGAAAAATATTTCCGTGCCTGTAGTTGTTCCTGGACTTACAGCAGGTATTTCAGATATGGCAGAACTTTTTCTAGGGCCTGAAAAACCGCTCCTTGTTGCCGATCCTTCATGGGACAATTATTCGCTCATAATAGAAACTCGCCTGAATTCTCAGCTGCACAGATTTAAAATGTTCAGGGATGGAAAATTCGACATAGATTCCTTTGAACAGGCAGTAAAAAAAGAAGCAGAATCTGGAACTGTTCGTGTACTGCTGAACTTTCCGCAGAATCCGTCGGGCTACAGTCCGACATCTGACGAAGCACAGAAAATCGTTTCGATTATAAAAGAAACTGCTCAAAAAGGTACAAAGGTGCTTGTTGTAAGCGATGACGCATATTTTGGCCTGAATTACGAGAGCAACATTGAAAAACAGTCACTGTTTGCCTATATGTGCGATCTTGACGAAAACGTCCTTGCATTAAAAATCGATGGTCCGACAAAAGAAGACTTTGTTTGGGGACTTCGCTGCGGATTCATTACTTTTGGATGGAAAGGTGCTACAGAAGAACAGTATCGTGCAATTGAAAAAAAACTTGCAGGTGTAATCAGAGCTACAGTTTCATGCTGTTCAACCCCTGCACAGTCAATGGTTTTAAAAGCCTTTTCAGATCCTGCAATCGAAGACCAGAAGGCTCATTTCAGAAAGGTGCTTGAAGGCCGATACCGCAAAGTTCGTAATTTTACAGACAGCCACAAGTCTGAGGTTATCGAACCGCTTCCGTTCAATTCAGGTTACTTCATGAGCTTTAACCTTAAAGGTGTGGATGCAGAAGTTTTGCGTACAAAATTGCTTGCAGAAAAAGGAATTGGAACAATTTCAATTGATTCCTGTACGCTTCGCATTGCATTCAGCAGCCTTGACGAAGACAAAATAGAAAACGTATATTCAGCTATATATGAAACTGCTGAAAAACTTGCACAATAAACTGTCTTACAGAACAGGCAAATTCATGGCTGCTGCATTTGCAGCAGCAGGCCTTTTTCTTTTTACCTCATGCATGGACGACTCACGGCAGACTGTCGTAATCTGGACAAGCCGTAGCGAAATCGTTCCGTATGCAGAAGTTTTCAATGCGTCGCAAAATAAAATCAAGGCTCTTGTCCTGTACAAGAAGAATCCTGTCGAGTCGTTGCCCGCCACAAAAGATGAAGTTCCGCCGGATCTGGTAATCGGTAGTTTTATGCGTACAGAACGAAAGCGACGCCAGTTCCGTTCCCTAAACTACCTTTTTACAACTGGCGAAGTAAATGAGTCTGTTTTTTATAACAACTTGCTTGACAGCTGTAAAAAAAACGAGTCCATATATCAGATTCCTGTAAGCTTTAACATTCCAGCCATAGTTTTCACAAAAGAACATGAAGAATTTGTAAAAGAAGCCTACATGCTTACACTGGAGCAAATTCAGGAAGCTGCAACTCTGTTCAACAAAAAAAACAAAAACGGGCTTTACACTCAAATGGGCTTTGCGCCCCAATGGGAGCCTCAGTTTCTGTACATGGCAGCAAAAATCAGGGACTGCAAATTTGAAGAATCTGGAACATCGTTTTCCTGTAATCTGGAAGCACTGTCAGAAACCGTAGATTTTCTTAGAGATTGGACTACAAAAAATGGTTCTCCAATCGAAGAACAGGATTTTGCCTTTAAATATTTGTACACTCCGCAGTACAAACAGTTGCTGTCAAAACACTGCCTTTTTTCATTTATGACAAGTGACAAGCTTTTTGCGCTTTCACAAGCACAGCTTGAAACAGTTGATTTCCGTTGGATTCACAAAAACAATAAAATTCCTGTAGATGATTCGATGATTACTATGGGACTTTACAACAAGGCAAAGCACAAGTCCAATGCAGAAGAATTCATAAAATGGTTTTTTACAGAAGAAGCCCAAAAGCAGATGATGGAACACGTTCATCAGATGAATTTAAATGTTTCAACTTTTGGCATTGCAGGCGGTTTTTCTTCCCTAAAAGATGTAACAGAAAAGGTTTTTCCGACCTATTATAATACACTGCTCTCAAATGCTCCTGTAGCAGAACTGCTCATGCCACCTGCAGTCCTGCCTCTGCGCTGGGAAAGTCTGAAAGACAAAGTAATAATTCCTTACATTGCTGACTCCATAAATAGTAATGCAGAAACAAAAGTCCGTAGTATAGAGGAAAGAACCAGCGACTGGACCAAACAGATTTTTTGATTTTTTTATAAACTTTCAAAATCCTATACCGAAAATATTAATAGCTCAAGACAAGAACCTGAGATACAGTGCAGGTTCCCCTAAAGTTAAAAAGTTTTGCAGCTGAATGTTGCCGGGGGATTTTATGGTTTCTTCTAACATCCGAACGCTAAATGCATACTCATACAGTAATATTTCTCACTCAAGCGGTGCAAGCGGAAAACTTTATGTTCCTGTCAATCCAAATTCAGTTTTATATGCACAGTTTAACCATGTTTCAGGTGTGCCTGCAAAGCAAGGCCAGAATGGTGTTTCTATAAGCAAGATTCAGATTTTAAATACTTTAATTGATAACTTGAGCCGGATAAAAAAATCTGCTGTAACTGAGAAAAATCCTGTAATGAGTGACGCTCAGGCCGAAGTTTTAATAAAAAACTATCAGGCTCAAATCCAAAGCGCAACACAGTCTGCAAAATCAACACCTTATGCCCTTGCCGGTGTACAACCAATGGCAGGTTCACTTTTTCAGATAGATGCCTGAATCTCAAAACAACTGGCTAAGTGCTGGAACAGTGCGCAGCAGCCACTGGAACGAAGCGCAGCGTAGTGAAGCGGCCGAGGGTAACCGAGCTGTGTAAGCACGCTCTGCAGATGCATGCAGCCCCAAATATAATTTGAGTTTAATTTAACTTCACAAATCGTTTCATATCATTGAATTTCAGAAAAGAAATCATTATTATTGTAGTAATCGGTTTTTGCCGCAAATGTGTACATCTAAGAAGCAGTTCTGCCATAAGGTGTAACTGCTTGCATTCAGAATAAAATCTGGGTGCCGTCAGGTGCTCTGGCGCTTTTTTATTTTTTTTGGAGGAGTTATATGGAACTCAATGACATCAAGAATGCCAAAATCAAGGCATGGATTGACGAATGCGTTAAAATGTGTGAACCAGACAATGTTGTAGTTTGCGACGGTTCAAACGCAGAATATGACCGCTTAATGCAGAAATGTGTTGATGCAGGTCTGGCAACACCACTTGCAAAGAAACCTCACAGCTTCCTGTTCCGCTCACTGCCAAGTGACGTAGCACGTGTTGAAGCTCGTACATTCATCTCATCTGTAAAAGAAGAAGATGCAGGTCCAACAAACCACTGGATTGATCCAAAAGAACTTAAGGCAACTATGACAAATCTTTACACAGGTTGTATGCATGGCCGTACAATGTATGTAATTCCTTTCTGCATGGGTCCTCTTGGTTCACCAATCGCAAAATACGGTGTTGAACTTACAGACTCTGAATACGTTGTACTTAACATGGATATCATGACACGTGCAGGTGAAAAGGTATGGCAGTATCTGGATGACAACTTTGTTCCATGTCTCCACTCAGTTGGTAAACCTTTGAACAATGGTGAAACAGACGGTGGAATCTGGCCATGTGCAGATGTTGAACACAAATATATTTCTCAGTTCCCTGAAGAACACCTTATCTGGTCTTATGGTTCTGGATACGGTGGAAACGCTCTTCTTGGAAAGAAATGTTTTGCTCTCCGCATTGCAACTGTTATTGCCCGTGAAGAAGGCTGGCTTGCTGAACACATGCTTATCCTGAAGCTCACCAATCCTAATGGCGAAGTTAAGTATGTTACTGGTGCATTCCCAAGTGCATGTGGTAAGACAAACCTTGCTATGCTTATTCCAACAATTCCTGGCTGGAAGGTTGAAACTGTCGGTGATGATATTGCATGGATGAAATTCGGCAAAGACGGACGCCTTTATGCTATCAACCCTGAAGCAGGATTCTTTGGTGTTGCACCAGGAACAAGCGAACAGTCAAACAAAAACGCTCTTATTTCTGCTTCTAAAAACACAATCTTTACAAACTGTGCTCTTACAGAAGATGGAGATGTTTGGTGGGAAGGAATTGGTTATCCTGCAAAAGGTAATCTTGTTGACTGGAAAGGCAATACACGCCCTGCATTCCCTAAGGACAAGGCTCCTAAAGGTGAAGAAATGGCTCACCCAAATGCACGCTTTACAGCTCCTGCAAAACAGTGTCCATGTATCGCTTCTGACTGGGAAAGCCCGGAAGGTGTACCAATCAGTGCAATTCTCTTTGGTGGACGCCGCCCTTCAACTGTACCACTTGTACATCAGGCTCGTTCTTGGGAACACGGTGTATTCCTGGGTTCTATCGTAGGTTCAGAAATTACAGCAGCTTCTACAATCAACGCTGCAGAAGTTGGTAAAATCC
>JAEDIW010000146.1 GCA_016296655.1 Treponema sp.
CTGGATTCATTCTTTGGGAAGAAATAATAGCCAGGAGTTTTTGATGGATTTTGAATTTATTGAAGATATTTGTACCGACCCAATTTCTGCAGCGACATTAAACTGTACGGATGCTTCTGAACTGGAAAAAAACTGTTGCCTGTGGTGACGGTAAGTGAAAATCACAAGGAAATCTACAGTTTTGAAGATAAAAACAATTCTTCGGACATCTATGTAAAGGTTGCACAGTGGGGAAAAAAAATCTTGAAGAACTTTCAGAACAATTTGATTTTTTCATTTCGGATGGCAAAGAAAAAATGGAGCCTTACAAATATGGTGATTTCAAATTCATGAAATCTGATTTGAAAGAAAAAACTCCCATAAGCAAACTGGCAAAAGCCGTGGATGTGGCGCTGGAGTTGATTGAAAAAAAATCAGACGAACTTTGCAGACTGGATTTTAAAACAAAGCAAATGGTAAGGAGAAATAAAACTGAATGGAAAATTGGGAAGAATATTCAAAAAAAATGGCCGATAGTTTTGAGCCGGATTTTGAAAATGCAATGAACAGGGCGTATTCTGAATGGAAAATTTACGGCAAATGTTCAGAAGCAGAATTCTACAATAAAAATCTGGATGAAAAAGATAAATTTGATGATGCATTTCCTCACTTTTTCACAGGGGATACAAAATCAGAATTTGTAATGGTTCAGCTTAATCCAAAACGGAATAAGGACGGCAAATCTGAAGATAATAATTGCTATCATAAAAAGGTAAATGAAATTTATTATCGGGGTGAACCTGTAACCATCGACTGTTACGACAATTACAAAAAATATTTTTCTGAATTCGGAAACAGGCAATATATTAAAGACAAGGAATATACTTCGTTCTTTGATAAAAAGCAGCTTCTTTTTCTGAAATCTTTCTCTGAACTTTTTGGATTTAAGGAAGGTGAAGAAAATCTTCGAGAAAATCTCGCTGCTTCAATTGACAAAAAACTTCAGCTGGAACTTGTTCCGTTTGGTTCACCTGATTTTTCTACAAACAGAATCCTTAAAAACCGCGACCTTTCAAAAACAACAGAACGGCTTTTGAAATTTATTGCAAGTTCAGAACGAAAATATGTGATTTTCTGTTCCCGGGCTTTTGAAAAATTGCTCAATGAGTACAACTTCATTGAAAGTCAGGAATCAGAAAAGTTTAAGCTGGTAAAGAATGATGGTACTGAAACAAAACAAAAGTTTGAAGTAATAAAAATTGTTCTTAATGTAAATGGTAAAAAATTAAATGCCGTAATTGCACCTCAGTTTGCCTTGCAAAGTCTTAGCGGAAATCTAAGAACTCAGTACGGACAAAAAATCAAGGATGCATTTAGGGCAATGAATAAATAGAAAAATAAGGAGACAAATAAAATGAAAAATTTACGAAAAATTATTCTTGCAGTATTGGTTGGGCTGGTTGCATTTTCTACAACCGGGTGTTCTGTAAAACTTGTTTCATGGCAGCAGCATAAGGAAGCGGTTGAATTGCGGGAAAAGCAATACAGAATGGCTTATGCAAATGTTTATGCAACTGAATATCAGAAAGCTGTTGCAGAAGGTCGAATAAAAGAAGAAAAAAATGTCGACGAGTATACAATTGAAGCTCTTACACAAAAATTAAAGAATATTGTCGGTGTCAGCGAAATAAAAAAAATCGAAAAGAAAGCATCTGATACTGCAGAAATATTTTCAAAAAATAAAGTTCCCTCAACATATTTCTGGAGCTGGTTTTTTATTCACATTGTTGTAGTATTTTTAATATTGTTGATAACTATGTTTACAGGAATTGTAGTTTCTGATGATAGAAACTCAGAGACGACTGGTTTTATTACAGCCGCTACAATACTAGGTGGCATTGCTATATTTGTAATTCAGTTCCTGACTCAGAACGCTGCTTTCAATACTCATATACTTCTTTTGCAGCTGGTTATTTTGGGTGCTTTTATTATTACTTACGCTGCGATTTCTGATGACGACAACAAGGGTAGAATATTCTTGGCTACATTTGGGCCTTATATTACAACCATTGCAATTCTGTATCTGAATAAAAATACAAATCTTTTTGCATATCCTATGCTGATTTCTGCAAGTGTATGGATTTTGTTTGTTTCGGGAATGATTATCAGCAAAATTAATGGCGGTTATGAAGACGGCGCAAAAATGGTAATTTTGGATTCATTTATTGCAGCTGCTGTTCTTGTTCTGGCATTTGTTTTAAAAAATGGTACTTACTTTGCTTATATTGCTCTTGCTTTGATTTTTGTTATTTCTGTGATCAGAATTTGTGTATCAAATGTTAAAGCAAAAAAAGAAGAAGCGGAAAAAGCCAGATTGAGAGCAATTTACGCAGAAAAACAGGCTGAACAAAAACGGATTGCAAAACAGAAAGCCGA
>JAEDIW010000020.1 GCA_016296655.1 Treponema sp.
TTGGTAAGATAAAGCCGCGCTATTTTAGCGGTTTTATCTTACACTCCCATAAAAAACTGATTTTTTCGATATTTCAAAAACTGCATTTTTCTGGAAAAATTCGATTCCAAAAATAACAATTCGCCCACACAAGCATATTTTCTAGCAGAATTTTGCCAGCAGAGAACGTGCATGTTCTCTGGATTCCATACTTTCCGAATCTCCAGACAACATCCGCGCAATTTCTGCAATTCTGCTTTCTCCAGTAACAGGAACAACTGCAGTCCGCACCGCCTCTGCATCAAGTCCTTTTGAAACTTTCAATTGATTATCGGCATAAACTGCAATGCTCGCTAGATGCGTTATGCACAAAATCTGCTTATTTTTAGAAAGTTCCTTTATATGACTGCCAACAGCAACACCGATTTCACCACCAATTCCTGTATCAATTTCGTCAAAAATCATGGTTTCAACAGTATCTGTCTGTGCAAAAATCGTTTTCAAGGCAAGCATAACTCTTGAAAGTTCACCTCCAGAAGCAATTTTTGCTAAAGGCAGCAGGGCAGCACCTCTGTTTGCACTTATAAGGAATTCAATGTTATCCATTCCATAAGGATTACATTTTTGAGAAACGTCAGTTCCGTCTTTTTCTGAAATTCCAACTGCAAACCTGGTACCTTTCATTCCCAGATTTTCGAGAACTGTCATAACTCCGGCAGACATTTTTTCAGCGGCAGCCTTGCGCTTTTGCGAAAGCTGTTTTGCCTTAATATAGACCTGTTTTTCAAGAGCTTCTGTTTCAGCTTGAAGTTTCGAAGAATCAGCTCCAGCTCCAGACAGTTCCTCCAAGGTTTTTGCTGCATTTTCTGCATACTGAATTACTTCATTCAAAGGGGCTGCCGGCGAAGATGCATATTTTTTCTTGAGCTTATAAATCAGAGCAAGCCGTTCCTGAATTTCAGACAAACGCTCAGGATCAAATACCAGAGAACGAGAATAATTTCTGACTTCCTCAAAAATATCAGAAACTTCGTAGAAAGAATTTTCGAAGCGGTGTAAAAGGGGCTCAAGATTTCTGTCAAAACCTGAAGCATGAGTCAGCTCATTTTGGGCTTTTTTCATTAAAGAAACAACACCGCCTTCGCCAGAAGATGACAAAATTTCCATTAAATTTTCAATACTGGCATAAAGTTTCTCAAATGAAGAAAGTTTTGCCTCTTCCTCTTCCAGAAGTTCGTCTTCTTTATTTTTTAGTTTCGCCTCTTCGATTTCATTTACAGCAAAGGTAAGCATTTCAATTTTCTGCTCAAGGCCTGACTGAGAAGAAGCCAGCTCTGCAAGTCTGCGGCGGTTTGCAGCAAGTTTTGTATAATCTGCCGTAAAAGACTGAACTTCTTCTGTAAGCCCTGCCCATGAATCAAGAAAAACCCTGTGTTCTGCAACACGCATCAACGACTGGTGTTCATGCTGACCGTGAATGTCAATCAAAAATGAAGAAAATGCTGCAAGTTCGCTTCTTGTAACAGGCGTATTCTGAATCCATGCACCGCCACGACCATTTTCCCTGATAAAACGACGCAGCAAAACAGTATTATCTTCAATTTCTATGCCATGCTGTTCAAGCCATTGCAGTGCTGTACGGGCTTCCTGCTGTTCATCTGCATTTTTTTCAGTCTGTTTCTGACCTTCAGGATTTATTGAAAAAACAGCCGAAACGGTAGCTTCGCCAGCGCCATTACGAATCTGCTCAATGCCAGCTTTTCCTCCAAGAACAAACGAAATTGCACCTATAAGTATGGATTTTCCGGCACCTGTTTCGCCAGACAAAACCGTAAAACCATTTGAAAATTCAATCTCAGCACTGTCAATCAGTGCAAAATTCTTTATTGAAAGCCTTTCAAGCATGCGGTCCTCCAGCCCAGTTCAACTTTGAACGCAGAGCTTCATAAAAATTGTCAATCGTACAACTCAAAAGCAGTGCCTTATATTCTGACTTGGTAATAACAACTTTGTCACCGACTGTTAAATTAATCGACTTCTGTCCGTCAACTACTGCTGAAACAGAAGTATTACGTCCAGGCATTACAGTAACAGAAAGCTTTCCGTCAGGATTAAATACAAGAGGTCTTGCAGACAGCGAAAAGGAATTCACGGAAGCCAGTACAAAAGCGTCAAGTTCCGGGTCAACAATAGGACCGCCGGCAGAAACTGAATAAGCTGTAGAACCTGTCGCCGTTGCAACAATAAGCCCGTCCGACTTAAAAGTTCCCAGCTGTGATTTATTATAGACAATTTCAAAATAAACCATACGGGCAGGCAAAAGTGATGTCAAAATAAGATCATTAAGCCCGTTTGAAGAAAAAATATTCTCACCATTCCTGAATATATCCACCTGAATCATGTTTCTGCCAATCGGTTCAAGATTTCCATGTATAAACTGCTCCAGAGACTGCTTCCAAGAATCTTTTTGAACCCCGGCAATAAAACCAAACTGTCCAAGATTGACAGGAAAAACAGGTATTCCCAAAGGCGCACAGCCTCTTGCCGCAAACAGAACGGTTCCATCTCCGCCCAATGTTATTACAAAATCATTGTCGTCAAACGGAACATCTTTTGTATCAGGAACAGAAGCCTGCTGCGCAAGTACAAATTCAGAAACAGAAACACCCATAGAAGTCAGAACCTCTGTAATCTGACGACCAATAATCGAAGCTTCTTTTTTGTAGCTGTTTTCAATAATAAGACACTTTTTCATTTATCTTTTCTTTATGGCAAAGTGCCAAGTACTTTAGAAATCTTCAGTATTTGATTTTTGCTGAGCCTAGGATACATTGGAAAAAGGACGCATCGCATAAAAAGAGATTTTGCCTTTTTGCACGTCATTCCAAAATCTTCTGGTCTGAGAGCTATGACGGAATCTTCAAAAGCAGATTTTACTTCAATTTCTTTCCGTTCGGCATATTTTCTGGCATCCATGCAGTTGCCTGAAAGAACTACAGGAAAGCCCCATGCTGCAGAACCGTCATCAGAAGAGCGGATGAAAGTCTTGTTTTTGCCGGCCATAAGAGAACGCTGATACATTGCAAAAATTTCTTTGCGAACTTCTTCATTGCGCCGGAATTCCTTCAATTGAACAAAGCCCAATGCACTGTTAATGTCAGGCAGTAAATCAGTACGTGGAATGGCATCTGCATATTCCTTTAAGACAGTCCAGTCCCGGCGTTTAGGAGCCATTAAAACAGCACCTCCTCCGGCTGTAACAATGTCATTTTCTTCCATGCCCATAATCGTAAAAACACCAAACGAGCCGGCTTTTTTCAAATTTTCAGCAGAATCAGATGCAGGAACCTGTGCAGATGCGTCCAAATCTTCGCCAACAGAAGAAACATTGTCAGGGCGATAAACAGCTCCAACGCTTTGGGAAATATCTTCGATAATGGGAATGTTCAGTGCAAGCAGATTGTCCATATCAGGCAGAATTCCCATTGTTTCATGGAGAAGCAAAACTCTTCCGCCATTTTTCATTCCTTCCGAAACAATGTCAGAATTAACAAGCCCTGTTTCCTCCTGAACGTCAAGAACCAGCGCAGTATAGCCAAAATCTTCAAGAGCATGAATCTGCCATGCAGGTGCAAGGGCTGAAATCATTACAGCATCATCTTTTGAAACATTCATTGCCTTCAAGGCATAATGCAACGCAATGGAAGGGCTTCTTAGAGCAACAGAGCCTGCACATTGAAAATTTTCCTTTATATTTTGAATCAAGCGGGCATTCAGTTCACCGGGACCAATTTTTTCATCCACCATGCAAGTCAAAACTGCATCCATTTCACGCCTGCGGATAGTCGAGCTGAAAGTCTGTATCATTTTTTTACCTAGCCTTAATTTCAAGTTAAAACTTGAGGCATTTTTTATTTAGAACAACGGGTTACAAGCCGTAAATTTCCAAAGCCTACCCTGCTGTTTTATAGAGATTTTCTGTTATCGTTAAAATATCCTAAAAACCGTCGGATAATAGGAGTTAAACTGCATGAACACATCTGAAAACTTGAACTTCAGAAATTCATGCCAGCTGTTTCAAGAAAACACCGTCTGCTCAAAAACAGTTCAGCGTTTTCTTAAAATCAGATTTTAATCCTTACTGAACGTCAATAATACCCTGAAGTTCTTTAGGATCAAAGAGACGGTTTACATCAAGCATGATTACATAGCCGCCTTCTTCGCGTTTTATGACACCACGGATATATTCAGAACCAATTCCTGCAAGCATCTGTGGCGGCGGCTTAATTTCTGCAGTGTCGACCATAACAACACGTGCAATGCGGTCAATAATAATTCCGATATTATTTCCGTCGATGTTTAAGATAATAAATCCGCCGTCAAAATCCGTAGAATCTCCAGGCTTTTTTTCGATTTGAGCAAGACGAAAACGCTTGTGCAAATTGATGATGGGAACAATCTGCCGACGCAAATTCATGATTCCTTCAACATAATATGGTGCACTCGGTATGGGCCTGATTTCCTGAATTTTTACAATTTCCTTTACGCTCATGATATCAACGCCATACACTTCTTCACCAAGTTGAAATGTAACCAACTGTATATGTGTATCATTATCAGCCATATTTCCTCCAACCATTATAATAAGGGCATTTTTGCAAGCCGCCTCGAAAAACTGAAGTTTTTTGAGATACCCATAAATGATACATCGTAACTAAATATTGTGCAAGTTAATAAACTTCTATTAATTCGCTGAAAAAAGCGTCAAAACCCAGACTTTTTTGAAGCCTGCAGATTTCAGCAGAGAAGCACATTTTTCAACAGTTGCACCTGTTGTCATTACGTCATCTAATATGATAACAGGTTCTGAAAAAATTTCATCGTTTCTGTTCAAAAAAACATTTTCAGGCGCAAAAACATAAGCATTTTTTGTTTTTTCCAGCCGACTGTTTCTGTCAAGTTTTTTCTGCTGCTGGGCAGAAATTCTTTGAAGAACCGGCAGAATTTTTCGGCCATATTTACAGGCAAGAAACTGGCACAATTCATCAATCTGATCCCAGCCTGTTTCACTGATTTTTCCAAGGCGTGGTGGAACAGGAACTATTGCTACATTCCTGCAGTTAAATTTTTCTTCAATGTAACAAAGGACGTTATGCACAATCCTTGCAAAAAACGGTGAAAAAGCCCTGACACCTTCAATTTTCCATTTGAAAAGCAGCTCTTTATTCCACAATCTGTAGGAAAAAACTGAAAAAATTCCGTCGCAGGAACCAAAAATATTATTTTCACGACAAGAAAGGCAGATGTCCTTTTCTGAAACAATGTGCCGGCCGCAAATTCTGCATCGGTGTGTAAAAATTTCTGAAATCTTGGAAAAAAGCCTTGTGCGGCAAGCAGAACATAGTGGCATAACAAAACACTGTGCATCACAGAAAATACATTCAGTACCACCTGAAATATATGTAAAAAACAGGCGCATGCATAAATGAAAAAACTCACTTGCACGAAAAAAAATCCTTTGCACAAGACCTTTGGGATAACGCTTAAAAAACAAGTTCTTCATACTTTTTTAATTGCACAACATTATGAAAAACATGCATTTTTTTTTAGATTTTTTGAATTTTTTTTTGAATTTTTCATCGCCCCGCATCTTTTTTCTACCAATAGCAGTTTTGCAGACTTGTATGCAAAACGAACTTGAAAAAACTGATTCAGATTTTTTGAAAACTATCTGCCTGACAGAGTTTTTTTCCAGCGGTTTATGGTTTGAAGCGCCGAAAGAGGCGTCATTTCGTCCAAATTGCAGGAAAGAATTTCATCCAAGACGATTTCTTCATCACTGAACAGACCTGGCGAAGTAAAAGTGGAAGCCTGTGGAAGCGGCATTTTTTCTTCAATTTCTTCAATTTCTTCAATACGATTCGGTTCCGGTGGCATATTATCTGAAAGCAGGGGGCGTTCCGAAGCCAGATTCTGAATATGGACAAGAATCTGATTGGCACGGTCAATTACAGACTGAGGAATTCCTGCAAGGCGGGCAACATGGATGCCGTAAGAATTTTCTGATGCGCCTTCCTTGATTTTCCGAAGAAAAATTACAGAGCCCTGTTGTTCGGCAACGTCCATGCACAGCATTTTTACGCAAGGATGGCTCATTCTTGTCAATTCATGATAATGCGTTGCAAAAAGAGTTTTGCATTTCAAAAAATCTAAAAGATATTCGGAAACAGCCCATGCAATCGACAGTCCGTCTTCCGTAGAAGTTCCTCGACCAACTTCGTCCATTATTACAAGCGATTTTTGAGTTGCAGAGCGCAGAATATGCGCCGTTTCCGTCATTTCCACAAGAAAAGTTGATTCTCCGCGTGCAAGATTATCACTTGCCCCTACTCTGCAGAAAATCCGGTCAACGATTCCAATCCTTGCCTTTTTTGCAGGAACGAACGAACCTGTCTGGGCAAGCAAAGCAATAAGGGCATTTTGCCTGAGATATGTACTTTTTCCTGCCATATTAGGCCCTGTAATCAAGGCAAACGACGGAAGATTTTTTCCATTTTCTTCAGCTTTTTCAGACTGGCATGCAAGTGTCAAATCATTGGGCACAAATTCGCCTGTAGGCAGATGCATTTCTACAACTGGGTGACGGCCTGACTGAACCTGAAAAACCGTGGACTCATCAACATCCGGACGAACCCAATTGTAAAGTACGGCAGCATGGGCAAGTGAGGCTGTTACATCGGTGTAGGCAATTTCTGCGGAAAGTTCCATCAGGTAGGGAACAAAGGTTTTCAGTTTGTTGCGGAGTTCAAGGTACAAATCCCGTTCCAGTTCGTTGATTCTTGAAGCAGAATCTGTCAAATCTTTTTCCAGCTGCTGCAGTTCTTCTGTTGTATAGCGCTCGGCATTCAAAAGTGAACGGCGCATTATGAAATGTGCAGGAACAGAACCTAACTTGCCTTTTGTAACCTCAAGGCAGTATCCAGAAGCGTTTGTATTTTTAATCCTTAAATTAGAAATTCCTGTAATTTTCTTTTCTTTTTCAAGGTAATCGTCAAGAATTTTATTAAAATTGTCGCGGATGTCGTGCAGCCGGTCAAGTTCTGCAGACCAGCCTCTTTTTATGAGGGAGCCTTCTGTAATGCTTGTAGGAGGATCCTCTTCAATTGAATTTTGAATCATGCCGGCAATCTGTTCTGCCTGTTCACAGGAAATCAGGGAAAAATCATGCATAGAAATTTCACTGCGGACAGCCAGATAAGCTTCCAGACTGGCCCGCAAAGCCTGTAAATCTTTTGCATGAGCCCTGTCCATTGCAATGCGGCCAGCAAGGCGTTCAATATCCAGAACAGGAGACAGACCATCCCTGACTTTTTTCAAAATGTCACTGTCATTAAAGAACATGGCAACATGGTTCTGTCTTGACTCTATGGCCTTTGCATTGGTGAGCGGTGATAAAAGCCAGGCCTTCATCATGCGTCCGCCCATAGCCGTCATAGTGTGATTTACGCATTCAAGCAGGGAATACTGCATGCTTCCATCGCGTAAATTGCTTACAATTTCAAGATTGCGCCTGGAAGAATCATCCATAATCACAAAATCACTGTCATGGTAAACTTTTATTGAACTTACATGTGGAACATTTGTATTTGTTGTTTTTTCAAGATAGTCTAAAAGAAAGCCTGCCGGTGGAACTTCAGGCGAGTCCTGCTCAAGGCAAAATGGCTTCAAAGTGGCTGTCTTAAACTGGGCAATAAGTTTTTTATATGAAAGTTCAGACGAAAAATGCCAGTCTGGATAAAAACTAGTTGAAATGCCAGAAACGGTTGACAGGGCAGTCTGAACAACTTCATTATTTTTAAGAGATAAAGGCAGAAGAATTTCACGGGGACAGGCACGTCCAAGCTCCTTTGCAAAATTTTCTGCATTCTGAGAAACTGGCCATGAAGTTGCATTAAATGCGGAGGTTGTTACATCAATGTAAGCAAAACCGGCCTTTCCATGAGAAATTGAAAAAGCGGCAAGATAATTATTTGAGTTACCGTTTAAGTATTCAGATTCTACGGCTGTTCCCGGAGTTATAATTTCAACAACCTTGCGTTCAGTAAGGCCTTTTCCGTGGGCATTTAAACCAACCTGTTCGCAGATTACGATTTTCCTGCCAAGTCGCAGCAAACGGGCAATATAGATTTTAGCAGCATGATAAGGTATGCCACACATAGGATTCGGGCCACGATGCGTCAATGTCAGATTCAAAATTCTGGAAACCTCCAGAGCATCTTCAAAAAACATTTCGTAAAAGTCGCCCAAGCGGAAAAACAGGATGTCTTCCTTATAGTTTTCCTTTATTGACAGATATTGTGCCATCAACGGCGTAAGCTGAGAATTTTCTTCCATTTTTGCCTTATACTTTACTGTGATGCGGGAACATTACATTCCAAGTTCTTTGATTACACGATCCGTAATGTCAACAGAAGGTGAATACCAGAGAATTGCATTTGCCTGCTGCAAGCTTAAAATCATGCTGTAGCCTTCAGATTCTGCAACATGATTCAAAGTTGCATATAATTTTTGATAAAAAGCATCTGAACGGATAAGCGAATTTTTTATTGTTTCAAGCTCGATATTTTTTGCATTTGTATATTCTGTCAAAAAATCTGTTTTTTTAGCAATTTCAGCTTCTACACGAACAGCAGCCGACTCATTTTCCTTCTTCTCATACTCAATTTTTTTCTGCTGAAGTTCCTGAAGTTCCTGCGTCCGCTTGTTTATTTCTTCCTGATACTGTGCTTTTTTTGCTTCATAGTTGCGGACAGGTGCAGAATTTCTGAAATACGACTGATATACGCGAGCCGTGTCAACTACACCGAACCGTGTAATCTGCTGCGCAGAAAGTGCCAGAGGACAGGCAAACGCAATGACAAAAACAAAAAAAATGACAAATCTATTTTTATTCATAAAAAACTCCCTGAAAATGTCAGAAAAAACAACATTCTTCTAAATATAATTGATTCTGAGGCAGAGTCTGCAACGCAAA
This sequence comes from Treponema sp., assembly GCA_016296655.1. Lineage (GTDB taxonomy): Bacteria > Spirochaetota > Spirochaetia > Treponematales > Treponemataceae > Treponema_D. The sequence goes on from JAEDIW010000020.1 coordinate 9,014, forward strand.
CTTGTGAAAAAAACTTTTCCGACAGCCTATTTGTTTACGATGTTGAACGACAGAACAAACTGCCACTTATCATCCCAGTACCAGCCGTCTATGTCATTATGTCTGAAAGTATTGGCAAAAAGCAAGCGCAGCGGGAACTGCTGAATTGAAAAGCGCAGTCCAGGACCTGTACTGAAATAGAAATCATTTACGTCAAGATTGGTAAACATTGCATTCGGGTTGTCCTTGATTGCAGCTGCATCAAGAAATCCGTCGATTGAAAAAATTCCACGTACAACAGGCATACGCAATTCCAGATAGCTTGACCACAATGCCCGTCCGCGAACAGAATTATAAATATCTGTCCATCCGCGGGCAGTAAACATACCATCGATGTACAGCTGGCTTGTCCGTCCGACAAAAGAATCAGGTCCTGGAATCTGCATTGTAAGCCCAGAATAACCGGCAAGAACCATTTTCCAGCTCCAGTTGTCTGTGACAGGTAAATTCCACAATGTAAAATAAATTTCTGACTTTGTTGCCGTCTGAAGATAAAACTCATCTTCAAAAGGAGTAAGTCCATACCATGAAACCCTTTGACTTAAAAACCAGCCGCGTGAAGGATCCCAGTTCATGTCACGGGCATCAAAAGAAACAGCAAGCCAGACAGCATTTTTCAAACCCCATTCATTTGCATATTCGCTTATAGATGTATCAAGCGGAGAATACAAATCTTCATCGTAAATATTATTCAAAAGACGATTTGTAAGGCCTCCTGAAAGGGAAATAATTGCAAAGTTAGGAGTCCAGCGGTGACCAAGCGATGTATTGAGAGAAATGTTCCACTGTTCATAGCTCAAATAGTAACTGTCATCGTCTACAGAACCGTCAGGCAGGACAACTGTACGCAGCGCATTCAGATTTGCATGAGAAACCGTGAGGGATTCAGAAAATGAAATAGGTTTGCCAAAGAGCCAGTTTTCACCAAATCCGACAGAAACAGACTGTTCGTCCGTAGAAAGAGTTGTACTTGCAGAAATCGATTTTCCTGTACCTTTAATATTCGAATCCTGCCATTTCAGGAACAATGCAAAAGGCAGGTCATCAGGGTCTGAAACACCAGAAAATGTAAGGCCGAATTCTATGCTTGTAGTAGACTGTTCTTCTACGGAAATTACAACATCAACAAGATTTTCTTCAGAACCAGGAACTACATCAGGTATGACCCCGGAGAAGTACTGCAGGTTATACAGGTTTCTCAAACCGTTTGTAAGTTTTGCCTTTGAAAAAACATCACCTGGTTCAACAGGAATTTCCCGCAGGATAACTTCATCTTTTGTCTTTGTATTTCCACGAACCAGAATATGTTCAATATGACTTCGCGAATTTTCCCTGATTGAAAGGATTACCGTTACAACGCGGGCTTCAGAATCCTGATTCATGATAGGGTCAAACTGATTTGAAGTGTAGCCGTTTTCATAGTAAAGGTCGGTAATCCCCATCAGGCTTTCGTTGAATTTTGTAAAATTGAATACATCGCCCTGTTTAAGCTTTATAAAAGAATCAAGTTTTTCATCTGGGAATATCGTATTTCCAGTAAAAGAAATTCCACCGAAAGAATACTGAGCTCCTTCCTGAATTACAAATGTCAGAGACAATTCATTGCGCTTCTGATTTTCATTACGGCTGGATTCCCTAATAACATCAACTACAGAGGCATTTATATATCCTGCGTCCTTGTAATATTTTACAATCTGCTGTTTGTCAAGTTCCAGCTGAGATTCTTCAAATGCACCTTTTTTGAAAAGACCTTTTTTCTTAAGTTTCAGGCGGCTTGCAAGAGTCTTTGAAGTCATTACACGGTTGCCAGAAAAAGCAATGTCTGTGACAACCGTATTAAATCCTTCTTCAATTCCAAAAGTAACGACAATACCGTCTTCGTCTTCAGAAGTTGATGAAGAAACTTTCACGTCCAGATAGCCTTTTTCAAGGTATTTGTCACGAATTGCACGTTCATCGACAAGCATTTTTGTATTTACGAAAATTTCGTCAACTTTCAGGGAAACAACATCCTTCAATTCACCATTGCGGATTTTATTGTTACCTGAAAAAATTATTCTGGAAACTACAGGTTTTTCAACTACCTTGAATACAATTTCAACAGAACCTTTTTTTTTGCGGTCATGCTGGGCAGACGGTTCAATTTCATCAAAAAAATCAAGTGCATACAGGCGGTCAATAAGGTTTCCAAAAAGTTCGTCCGTAAACGGTCTGTTTATGAAACTTGAAGTAATTCCGTCAAGTTCTGATTTTTTTATATTTTTCAGGCCTTTAAAAGTTATTGAAGTTATCGGTTTATTTAAATGCCAGGTGTCGCTTTCTTCCTGTGCCCAAAGCGCAGAAGTCAGAAACAAACAGACAAAAAATGAAATAAAAAATGCCGACAGTATATGGCGCTTGCAACGCATAAAAAATATCCCCTTTTTATAAAATTAAGGGCATCTTGAAAAAACACCTTCTGCATATATTTCAAAATGCCTGAAAAAGTCATCAAAAAGCAAATTTCCATGACAATGTTACAGATGTAGACGGAATCCAACGGTTTTCCTTTATAGCATCTATATTTGGAGCAATTCCCCATCGTATATTGACAAAAGGACTGGACATTTCCAGACCAAATTCAGGCTGAAAAACCAAACCTCCGACAGTATCAGAATCATTAACACGATCCTGGTCATAGCTCCAGTGAAGCAGGGCATCTGCATACAATTCCCTGCCAAAATACTTACCCATATAAACAGTTGAATTATCAAAAAAGTTACCAGCTGTTGTTCTTTCATGTGAAGAATTCATGTTAAGACCCTGTTTCATCGCATTTTGAAGAACCATGGTTCGTATAGAGAATATATCAAAATTGAGTAAATCACGCAATGCAGTTTCAAGCTGACGGATAACTGTTACCTGAAGGGCAAAATCTCCTGTAGCCAAAAGAAGACTTGCAGCATTGGAAGAATCTGCTGAAACTATCTGGCCGAGCAGTTCCATTATCTCCGACTCAGACTTTGCAGGGGTTGCAGTAAACCTTGGCGAAAACATGCTCAACAACTGATTCACTGCAGAAAGCGTAATCGTAACCTGATTTCCATCGGCATCACGTTCGCGAGTTTCTGCACGTACTGTTATTACAGGATCCATAAGCAGTTCCTGTCTGTCTGAAAATACAATACGACCTTCCCTCATATAAAAATTCCGGTTAAGGTAAAGAAGTTCTCCGCCCCGGAAAGTTATGTCGCTGTCTATTGAAACCATGTTGTCACTGCTGTCAAAACTGAAATGCATAGGTGTTCCCGGCTGGGCAACTCCGCGCACCATGGGGTCAATCAAAACCTGAACGCCCTGCCCCATCATTATGTCAAAGTCAACATTGAGTATGTAATTTCCAAACAAATTGTTTTCTATGGTTTCACCGCGTTCAAGGGCTGCTCCCATGGCTGCAGCATCGGCAAGAACTTTGCCATTAATGGATACAGTAGTTTCTTTTGCATCGATTGAGCCTGTTACATCAGTTCTGGTCGTTGTAATATAAATGCGCAAATCAGGACGTCCTTTACCAGTAATGCGAACATCTCCAAGATTTACATCGGCAGGGACATATTCTCCAGGTTTTGTATGAACTTCAATCAAAAGCCCATCAAAATTCCACCTGTCAAAATTCAACTCAAGTTTTGTATATGCAGGAACTCCGGCAACATATAAGATTGTTTCAGGCATCACAAGACTGCTGTTTTCAATGGTAAGATCTAGACTTTTTCCTGTAAAATGTTCTGGAATAATTATAGGAAGATTAAAATCAGGGTTGGCAATTGAAATTTTTCCATTAAATTCAGGATCTGAAGCAAGTCCTGAAATGACACAGTTTCCTGTAACCGTTCCATTTGAAACGGCAATAAAATCAAAAGTAAGCAGAGGCGAAAAGTCTGAAAGTTCTCCAAGAATTTCATCACAGTTAAAATAAAACCCGTCGTTGTGGACATAACCTGTAATGACAGACTGAATTGGACAGCCAGCTCCTGTTTTTATATTTACAGTGCCATCGGACAGAATATAGCCATTTACATTTACATCTCCGGCAGAATAAATTTCAGAGCGGCCACCTGTATGAAGAACTGATAAATCCAGATTAAATGGATTTGTAAAAACAGAACCTTCAACTTTTTTTGATGCAATATTGAGCATAAAGGAATTATCGCCTTCATTACTTGAAATAGTATCAATTTTTATTTCAAGAGGAGAGTGAATGTTCCGCCCCATAAGATTTGCATCAAGTTCCGTGTTCATCCTGCCACTTTTGTTTTCAAGAGAATAAGAAGCCTGAACTTTTGAAAAATTCAAAAGAATCCATTTTAAGTCGGCTTCTGTCAATGAAAGCGTGCCGGCTTCAAGCACTGCCGTTCCGTGAAACATTGCAGACGAGCCAAGCAGGGAAACCGACGATGGAAGCAGGGACAGCTGCATATAAGGATTTTCAAAAGTTCCCGTAGAAGAAAATTTCAGGGAAACGGTATCATTTTTTCCCTGGTTTGCCATAAATCTTGCAGACGGAAAATTCGTTATGCTTCCGCCAGCAGAGAAGAACCAGTCTTTTTTTACACATTCAACTGAAAGCGGTCTGCGCATTGGATTCGTAAAATCAGCAGAAAAATCCCATTTTTCGCCACTCAAAAATGATTCTGTATTTAACTTCATGTTCATGGAATCAAAAATGCCGTCATTTATGTTCCATAGCAAAGTTCCATCGCCTGAAAGCAGAGAAACACTGTCTTCCAGCAGAAAAGAATTGATTATAAAGCCATACTTATTTACAGAACCTGCAAACGTAATCTTTGGCGAATTCCTCATGCTTCCAGAAACTTCCTGAAAATCAAAATGCGAAATTTCAGATTTAAATCCTTCTGCTTCGTTAAGAGAAAAATTAGAGTCAACAGTTGAAGTAAAAATGTATTTTCCAAATGAAAAAGGAATTTTTTCGCAGTGAAAAGTTCCGCTGACAGACGGTTCAAAAACATTTGCAGGCAACGGATTAAATGAAATAACCGAGCGGAAACCATAATCTCCGGAAATGTCGATCCATTTTGAAGATGCAGTTCCTCCAATATGATATGGAATTCCATTAATCATCATGTCAGTTGAAAAAAATACATCTTTATCATCCGTAAGTTCGGCCAGTCCCGTCAGATTCATGCTGGTGCTGCCATAAATAAAATCAAGCTGCGAAACCTGCACAGAATTGCTGTTACCGTTAAGCGAAAAGACGAAAAACTGCCGGTCAGCCTTTGTATTTGCAACGATTGCATAAGGAACATTAAAAGAAAAACTGCTGGAGTCGCTGAAATCATAAGAAAGATAGGTTTCTCCCGAAAAAATAAGGGAGGAAGCCGTCTTAGAAAACTTTTCCAGAGAGTTCTTCTTTGAAGGCATGGCAAAAGATGCAAAGTTTACAATTGTGTCCAAATAAAGGTCTTCAACAGAGAGGCTTGACTGCACATATTTATTTGCAGGCAGAAAACTTCCGTCCAGATGGATGACTCCAGGCCGTTCGGCTTCCAGATGAGAATAATCGGAAGCTTCAAAACTAAAGTCAACAGAACTATCAGTTCTTGGAATCAGTGAAAGCTGCATAGCCGTCAATGCATTACTGTCAAGAAAAACCTGCGGCGCAAAAATCATAAAACCTCTGGAAAGAGGGTCAAAATAAAATTCCGATGAAATGATACCACCGCCAGGCAGCTGAATTTTATTTACCTGTGCTGTTCCATAAAGCTGAATGTCCTTAAAATTGCAGGAACCAGAATAAACGACATCATAAAATTTTCCTTTCAATGCCAGATGCGGAACATTTACAGAATTTTTGTTGCCAGAAACTGAATAAAGGACATTCAGGCCGCCTGCAACAAGCTGTTCTGGCAAACTTACAGAACCAGACGAGTTGTATGACAGTTTCTTTGATTCAAGTTCATAAATGCCGGAAAGTTCAAAACTGGTTTCCAGCGCAGAAAGCCTGCGAAGCAGAGGCCTGGAAGAAGCAATGTAAACCGTCTGGAAAGGTTTGAAGTCAGAACCTGAAAACGAAAATTTTATCTGTTTTTCGGCAAAATCCGAATAAACGTCCATGGCAAATGGAAAAACATTGCGCAATGTCTTCAAATGGAGAAGATTTTCAGAATATTCAAGCAGAAGATTGAAAGAGTTTATGCGGATATCACGGCTGCGCAAATCCGAAAGAAAAATATTCGACGAAAGATTTTCAAGATTATTTGAAACAACCGTGTGGCAATTGAAACCTGAAGAATAATACATGCCAGAATTAAATTTAACAATTGCAAGACCTGTAAAATCTGCAGAAAAAGACTTGCCGTTGCCAAGACTTGCAAACTGAATCTTTTTTATGCGGCTTGAAACTTCAGTGTTTTTGTCCTGAAAATGAAGTTTTACGTCTCGGATTTTTATGACATCTGGAAGCAGCTCCTGAATTTTTACGAACAGGGCTTTATTTTCAAATTTCTCAGAATCAGATTCAGAAGAACGGGAACTGGATTTTTCATCTGGATTAGAAGAAGAGGCCGAAAGAAGTTTCAGTTTTTCCATAAAATCACAGTCTGAAACAGAATTAAATTCAACAGTTACACCAGAAATTGAAATGTCTTTGAGAACTCCGCTAAAGTCTTTTTTAAAAAGTTTTTTCAAATCGTAAGAAAGCGAAAGCTTACGCACTGACAGAATTTTGTCACCGCAGTCAGAATCTGCAACTACTATACCTTTTAGTGAAATTACTGATAAAATGGACGGCGACAGAGATGAATATGAAAAAGTCAGACCTGTTTTTGCTTCAAGTTCAACGCGGGCATTTTCCAGGGAAGAACGTACAAAATTCCTAAGCCGCTCATAAACCGGGCGAACCACGGCAAAAGCTGCAAAAATGAGAAGGATAAAAATTGTACTTCCGATGCCGGACTTAAGATTCTGAACTTTCATAGCAAAAGCGGACTTTTCCTTATCTTATTAAATTCTCGGAAAAAAGGGGATAGACTATGATATTAAAAAATTTTCTTGTTTTTGAAGGCATTGACGGTGCCGGAACCTCCACTCAGCTAAAACTTTTATCTGAAAAAGATTCAGAGAATATATATATTACCGCAGAACCTACAGAATTTGAAACAGGTATTTTTCTCAGAAAAATGCTGAAAGGCGATTTTCCTCTTGATTCAAAGACAGCTGCATTTCTTTTTGCGGCAGACAGAAACGAACATCTGTTCGGTAAAGGTGGAATCAAAGAACAAACCGAAAAGAACAAAATCGTTGCATGCGACAGGTATATTTTTTCAAGTCTTGCATATCAAAGCGTAAGCTGCGGCTGGGATTTGCCGTACAAGCTCAACGAAGACTTTCCGCTGCCAGAGATTCTTTTCTTTTTTGAAATCGATCCTGAAATTTCGCTGCAAAGAATTCAGGGCAGAGGCTTTACAGAAATTTACGAAAAGCTCGATTATCTGAAAAAAACAGAAGAACAGTACCTGAAAGTCATTTCATTCTTTGAAAAAAAACATCCTGAAATGAAAATCGTACGCGTAAATGCCTGTGATTCCATTGAAAAAACAGCTGGAATGATATGGAGTTACATAGAAAAACTGCCGATAATGAAAGCGTGAATTCAATTTTTGAAAAAAACAAGACAGCCATAAAAAATTTCCGCTTTTTTACTTTTATTCGTAAATTTCCATCTGAAAAGACAGGATTTTTTGCATTTTTTCTGTTCAGCATATTTCTACAAATTTTCTGCGCACAGCAGGCAAATGCTTACATGGTGAAATATAAGGAAGATTTTTACAGGCTCTACCACATACATTACCAGCAGTTTCCTGACGATTGCATTGAAAACATTTACTGGCTGGAAAAAGCAGTTCAGGCAGACTTTGCAAATCCACAGTATGCAGACGCAAAAATCACTTCCAAAAAAGAATGGGAAAAATATCGTTACCTTTATATGATGCATTTAAATTTAAAATTAATTGAGCAGCATTTAAGGCTTGGAAGGATTTATGACAAAAAAACAGCGTATTTTTACGATGCCCCATGGAAAGAAGAATATCTGAGGGATTTAGAGAAGGCAAAAAGCTGTTATGCGGCAGGCCTGACATACTGGAAAGAAGCAAAACTTTGGGCTGAAAAGGCAAGCACTTCAGGATTCAATTTTCTGTACATTACAGATTTGCAAAACTGGGAAGATGAACGTTACAGAATAAATGAGGGTGAACTGAATTACGAAAAAATGCTAAACAGGGAACTTAACCGGGTTCAGGAAGTTATGAATACATTTCTTGCAATGGATGAAAAAACTTACTAAACTGTAAAGCATGGCTCAAGTTTTTACAATAAAATATCCGTCTGTTCATCCGGGAACAGAATCAACTGAAATAAAATTTTTTGAAGGCGAACCTGATTTGATTTCGCTCTTTCCAGCTGCAGATTCCGTGGATGGAATTTCAGGACCACGCAGACTTTTTGTAACAGATACAGTTATTGCAGACCTGCCTGCAGTCCAGCCGTTTGTAAATGAATTTAAGGACGGCCGGCGCGGTGGCGATTTGCTTTTAATTCTGGGTGCAGGCGAAAAATACAAGACAGTAGACAGCGTACTGAAAATCGTACAGACAGCATTGGAAAACAATTTCAACAGAAGTGACATTTTTACAGGAATTGGGGGTGGCGTAATCACCGACATGACGGCATTTGCTTCTTCCATGTTCAAGCGTGGCGCAAAAGTTGAATTTGTTTCTACAACGCTTTTGGGCATGGTAGATGCTGCTGTTGGTGGAAAAACCGGCTGTGATTTTGAAAGCTATAAAAACATGATTGGTGCATTTTACCCTGCACAGACTCTGTACATTTTTCCTCAGTTTGTACAGACTTTAACTTCTGACGAATACCGTTCAGGCTTTGCAGAAGCCATAAAAACCGCATTTCTTTATTCTCCGCAAATGTATGAGCTGATAAAGGCTGAAAAACAGAAAATTCTACAGCGGGATAAAAACGTACTTAATAAAATTATTACCGAATGTGTCAAGGCAAAGGCAAGTGTTGTTGAGCAGGACTTTACTGAAAAAAATATCCGCATGGAACTGAATCTTGGACATACATTTGGTCACGCCCTTGAAAGTTGTGCCGGACTTGGCAAGGTAACTCATGGGGATGCAGTTGCCTGGGGCATGGCAAGAGCTGTGTGCCTGAGCGAAAGCCTTGGTCTCTGTCCGCCAGAATACAAAACCGAAATTCTTGAAATTTTACGATTTTTTGGATGGGAAACAGAATCGGTTCATTCTGCCTTAAAGGGAATGGATTCCCCTGCACTTATGCTTCTTGCTGCAATGAGAAAAGACAAGAAAAATTCTTCGGGAAAAGTAAGGTTTGTCCTCCAGAAAGGAATTGCCCGAAACATAATTACGGAAGTTGATGACGCTGAAATTTTAAAAATTCTGTAAACAGTGCCGATTTGGGTTTCTGCGATTGCTGATTGTAATCAAAGCCAGAAAAGCAAGCGAGCCAGCAAAAAAGCCGCCCAAATTAAAAAGAAAGGAAAAAAAATGACTGAAAACGATAAAATTCATTATTTTGACTGGGCAGCAACAGCACCAGCAGATGAAGACATTCTTCAAAATGCACTTACGCAAAGCCTGAAAATCTGGGGAAATCCGTCAAGCATTCATCAATCTGGCAAAGAAGCAAAAGAATTTCTGGCAGATGCCCGCAAAAAAGCTGGCGAAGCACTTGGGGTTAATGCAGAAAATATTTACTTTACTTCAGGCGGAACGGAAAGTGACCACATTCCCCTGCTTGCAATGCTCACTCGTCCGGTAAAGGGAACAATCCTTGTAAGTTCAATTGAACACCCTGCTTTGCGGGAACAGTGTCAGGCCCTTAAAAACCTTGGCTGGAACATTGTTTCAATTCCATCAAACAGCGATGGCATAATTACTCCGCAGGCAGTTGAAAGCTGCTGCACAAAAGATACGGTTTTAGTCTGCATAATGGCGGTAAATAATGAAACAGGAGCCATCCAGCCGGTGTATGAAATTGCAGACAAAATAACAGAACTTTCACAGGGGCGGCGCAGACCAAAATTTCATGTGGACTGCGTACAGGCTGCAGGAAAAATTCCGATTAATCTAAAATATAAGGGCATAGACAGCGCCGCTTTCAGCGCTCATAAAATTTGCGGACCGCGAGGAATAGGAATTTTATACTGTTCCTATGACATAAATCCATTTCTGCGCGGCGGTGGACAGGAAAAAAACGTGCGTTCAGGAACTGAAAACCTTTTTGGAGCAAAGGCCATGGCCGACTGTCTGGAACGTTACATCATTTCTGACTCAAATCCCAAAATGCAGGAAAGGTTTGAACTTCAGAAACAGTGGACAGCCGGGTTTATTGAAAAACTTATGACGCTTGGCAACTGCACCATGATTCCACATTCAAGAAAGGAAGCTGCAAATGCAGAGAAATTTTCACCGTGGGTTGTTCAGGCATCATTCAAAACCATTCCAGGACAAGTTATGGTTCGTGCATTAAGTTCAAATGGGTTTTATATTTCCACAGGAAGTGCATGCTCTGCAAAAAAACAGTCAAGGCCGATTCTTGAGGCAATGCATGTAAGCCATGAAGAAAGCGAAACTGCCGTAAGATTCAGCTTTGGCTGCCACACGACAAAACAGGCAATGGATGAACTTTTTGAACAGGTCAGACAAATCTGCGCTGATTTCTCAAAATAGAAAAGCACAGTAAATCAATCTGAAAAAATCAAAAAAGAAGAAAATAATCGGAAAAACAGAAGGAGCTGCAGGAAAATCAAAATGATTTGGATGGCATTGGTTTTATTTTACGGAATTTTGAAGGGTTCCAGAGAATTTGTAAAAAAAGAGGCGATGAGGAAAAATTCTGTAATGGAAGTTATTGTCGCCTACACTGTTCTTTCCTTTATTTTTGTAATTCCACAGGCACCACAGGCCATGGGCATGGAAAGCAGGTTCTATTTCTGGATTGCCATAAAATCCTTTGCAATTTTTCTGGCATGGATTTTTGGTTTTTATTCGCTGACGAAACTGCCTGTAAGCCTTTTCGGCATACTTGATTTGTCAAGAGTTCTGTTTTCAACATTTACAGGCGTTTTTTTTCTACATGAAATTCTAAAGCTGAATCAGATTGCAGGGCTTGCAATTGTCTGTACGGGTCTGATGCTTTTGAAATTCAAGCCAGACTTTCTGAAAAAACTTTTTAAAATTGAAGAAGAAGAAAAAATTTCTGAAAATGGCAAAAATAAAACTACGCTTTATGTAATTTTTGCACTTTTGTGCTGCATGCTGAATGCCATTTCTGGTTTTCTGGACAAAGTTCTGATGAAAGACATTTCAAGTGCACAGCTGCAGTTCTGGTACATGCTGTTTCTGACTGCCTATTATCTGCTTTTTGTGCTTATTTCCAGAACGAAGATTCACTTCTCTGTCGTAAAAAACTGGTGGATCTGGCTGCTTGCATTTTTATTTGTCATCGGCGATAAGGCTTTGTTCATTGCAAACGGAATGGCAGACAGTCGCATTACGATTATGACTTTAATAAAGCAAAGCAGTGCAATCACAGCCATTCTAGGCGGCAGGTTTATCTACAAAGAAAAGAACACTGCCTATAGATTTTTCTGTGCAGCAGTAATCATAGCAGGCATAATTTTAGGTCTCAAATAAAATGAACTGCAAGGCTTTCTGGGCAGGATTTTACAAACAGCAAAACAAACAGGAAGCCTGCAATTTTTTTGTTTTTAAGGATTTCCTTTTTTGCTGAAAAACGCTACCCTTTTAGCATGAACAACTCAATCTGCAAAACACAGGAAAGAGACCCGTTTACTTTCAGGCTGGCAGAAAAAAGCGACCTGGATGAATTGGAAAGAATTTACGAAACAGCACGAGCTTACATGAAAAATACAGGAAATGCCGTGCAATGGGGCACAACTTACCCTGAAAAAGAAACAACAGCCTGTGACATAGCCGAAAAAGCTCTTTACATAATGGAAAAAAACGGAAATCCGTGTGCATGTTTTACACTTCTTGAAGGCGAAGATCCAACATACACCGAAATTGACGGGAAATGGCTAAACGATGAACCTTATGCAGCAGTTCACCGGGTAGCTTCCGATGGCAGTCATCACGGAGTTGTCAAAGCCATGATGGATTTTGTTTTTTCAAAATTCTGCAACATAAAAATTGACACTCATGAAAACAACAAAACCATGCAGAAAGCATTGAAAAATTACGGTTTTAAATATACAGGAATAATAATTACCACAGACGGCACACCAAGGCTTGCATTTCAACTGAAAAAATAAAGGTAGAGCTCCATGCAAACTGCCTGAATCTTTCAAAAAATTACTTAAAAAATGCCTGTATACCTGAAAAAACTGATGAACAGGAACAACGTAAAGCCTGAAAGAATTGTCGTCCAAACAAGAATCTGGCCGGAAAGTTCGCCGTCATTGTTCATCTGGTAAGCCATTATCGTTCCTGAAACTGCAGCAGGTGTACCAAACAAGGCCAAAAGCCCGGCATATTCAGGGCCTGCAAAATCCGGGCACAAAAAATGAGCTGCGCTCAGGCCGGCAACAGGAACAAAAACCAGACGAATCAGCACAGAAACTGCAATTTTTGAAAAAAGCCTTTTTACAGCAGAAAAACGAAACTGTGCGCCTAAAATTACAAGAGCAAGCGGAGAGGCAATTTTTGAAAGATTTTCAACAGTTTTGTAAACAAAGCGCAGCTGACCATCTTTCAATGTCCAGCCATGCAAAAACGGCCGCAACAAAAGACACAAAGCTCCTGCAATTATTCCATCTATCAGCGGATTCGTAATGATTTTCCACAAAATTGATTTTACAGAAATTTTGTGATTATTTTCTTTCAGAAAAACCGTAAGGACAATTACAGCAAAAATATTGAACAAAGGAATCGTACAGGAAAGGATTACAGCACCAACTGCACCGCCTCTGTCACCGTAAAGGTTTTGTGCAAGCGGAATTCCGATTATTGCATAATTCGAGCGGAAAAAAATCTGCGCTATTACACCTTTTTGTCTGGAATCTTTAACGAACAGGGAACAGCACACAAAAGAAAGCAGCACAAGCACAAGCACGGAACAGAAAGCAAAAACCATCACCCTAATATAGCTGGGATTGAATTCAGAAATATTGTAAACATTCAAAAACAGCAGGCAGGAAAGGCAGTACTTGAAAATAAATTTATTGCCAGTCTTTATAAATTCTTCTGTAAGAAAATTAGACCTGCGCAAAATATAACCAAGTGCAGAAAGAAAAACCAAAGGAAGCACTGCGTTTATGGAAAAAACAAAAGAATCCAAAATAGTCATAGAAAACCTTTCCTGCCAGAGTTAATGCGGCTTTAAAAACACTGCCACATTATCTCCATAAAAAACTACCGTTCAATCAAGCCTGCAATTGCAGAACCAAGCGTAATGTCGTTTTCAACTTCTACCATTTCAAACGAAATTCCACGACTTTCAAACAAAGCCTGCTCAAGCAAGGCTGCCGTTCTGTCCTTAATTTTATGGGTTTTGTAAAAAGTCGTTCCATTACAAACAATGCAAACCGGTCTTGCAGGATTTTTGCCGCAGCCTGTTTTTATGGCAGCAGCAGCAAGCATGGCAGCAGCATATCGGGCAGAACGTTCAACAACTGCATCAAGAATTTCAAATATGGCTTCATAATCCTGTTCACTGGCAAATTCAGCACACAAAGCCCCCAGAGAATTTTCTCTGCTGTAAGGGCCAGCCAAAAAGCCACTTACTTCAATAAGAGGCAAAGCTTCGAGTTCAAGAATTTTTTCTGCGAATTTTCCAGAAAAAATATTTTCCTGGGCTGCATCTTTTAAAATTTCAAGCGAAACAGGTCCCAGATATGCGCCTGAGCAATTTTTTTCCATTATATAAGTTCCAGGGCGCATAGTTTTGCTGTCAAAGGCCTTGTCAAAATCTGAAAGACAGATTTTAGAAAAACCACCAGCTTCGCAGACAATAATCTGTTTTTCAATTTTTCTGCCGCTTGGAGAAGTCATTTCAGGCTGAAGATAAGCACTGTTCAAGCCAGTTCCCAGAATAAATCCGATATATGAAGAATATTCAACCCCAGTTTTTGGAGAAGCTGCACCAGAAAGCAAAGCCGCAACTGTGTCATTCAAAAGAGTTATACTTTTTGGCCTGTTCCAGCCATGCGCTTCAAGTGCGTCGCAAAGTTCTTTACCGACATGACAGCCTACAACTTCAGGAGCCTTGACCTCTTTGGAAAAGCCCAAAAGGATTCCGTCTCCGTCAGGAGTAATTTCCATTGGATACGAAAAGCAAAAACCAATTTTTTCAGCCTTATTTTTCAAATGCTCAAGATTTTTTGCCATCTGCTCAAAAAATTCTTTTTTACTAAGTTCTTTTGCAACTCCAGGCATTACAGTTTTTTCAAGTTCAGAAATTGAAACACAACCATTTCCGTCAAAAGTTACAAGCGATGAGCGGAAATTCGTACCGCCGGCATCAATTACAATTACTTTTTCATTTTTTACACGCTTTTCAGGAGGCGTACACCAGGTTAAAAGCATCGGCTGATCTGACTTTTGTCCGTCAAGTCCTGACTCCATATCCGACAGCAATGCACTGACTGTATTTTCCACGTCAATATGCCTTACAAAATTGTGTTTTGAAAAGAATGCACAAATATCATTATGAACACTCATTTTTTCCTCCGTAAGTTGTTTTTCTCCATTTTTTTCAGACTGAAATACAGTTTTCCGCAAGAAAGCCATATATGCACAAGCGTCCAAGTCTGTCGGTCTATTATCGTTATAAGTTGCAAAAAATTCAATACAATGATAAATTCTGCAACATGTCTTTTGATTTGCAAACCCTAAAAAATGAACTTAACCCAGAACAATTTAAAGCTGTTACAACAATAGACGGACCAATCCTCATTATTGCAGGAGCAGGCTCAGGAAAAACCCGTGTAATAACCTATAGAATAGCCCACATGCTTGACTCAGGGATTCCTCAAAGCCAGATTCTTGCACTGACCTTTACAAACAAGGCAGCAAGGGAAATGGAAGAGCGAATCAAAGAACTGACTGGCCGAAAGCTGCAGAATCTTACAGTTTCAACTTTCCATGCATTCGGCGTAAAAATCCTTAGACAGCACATAGACAGGCTCGGCTGGCGTGACAATTTTTCAATTTACGATGAAACAGACAAAGTTGCTCTTATAAAGGAAACAGCCAGGGAACTTCAATTTACATCAGATGCACTGGACATCTACAAAATCGTAAATCTGTTTTCAAATATAAAGACAGGGCGCAAACGCTGGGAATGTGACACCGACATGTACAAAATTCTTTACGAAGAATACCAGAAAGGTCTTAAGCTTTTTAATGCCGTAGACTTTGACGATTTGATTCAGCTGCCGCTGCGCCTGTTCCGAGAATGCCCGGATGTTTTGGAAAATTATCGGAAAACCTACAGATACATCATGGTAGACGAATTTCAGGACACAAGCCACCAGCAGTACGAAATGATGCATCTTCTGGCAGACAAAAACGTTGCAGTCGTAGGTGATGACGATCAGTCAATTTACAGCTGGAGAGGTGCAGACTACCAGAACATAATCAACTTTGAAAAAGATTTCCCGGACGTAACAGAAATCAGGCTTGAACAGAATTACCGTTCAACAGGAACCATTCTGGCTGCGGCAAATGGAGTAATTTCCCACAACACAAACCGCAAAGACAAAAAACTGTGGAGCGGAAAAGGCGAAGGCAAACCGATTGAAATTTTCATGCCCGACAACGAAGCTGCAGAAGCTGATTTTATTGCAGAATCAATTCAAGGCATAGCCGCAAGCGAAAAAATGAAGTACGACCAGTTTGGAGTTCTCATAAGGGCAAATACCCAAAGCCGTGCCCTTGAAGAAGCATTTCTGGCCTCAAATATTCCGTATACAATGAGTGGCGGTACAAGTTTTTTTCAGCGCAAAGAGATAAAAGACGTAATCAGCTATCTGCGAGTCATTGCAAACCACAACGATGACGTAAACCTGCTGCGCATAATCAATACGCCCAGAAGGGGAATAGGCCGTTCAACAATTGAAGTAATCAACAGTGCAGCCAGGGAAATGGATGCTTCTCTGTGGACAGCCATTGAAACCATGATGAAAATGGAAAATCCTCCGCTCAGCGAAAAGACAATGGCAGACATTGAAAGTTTTGTTTCATTGATTGAAAACAATTCAGCCATAATTGGCGGCAAAAACCTTGCAAAAAAAACAAGGGCTTTAGTTGAAGAAATAAATTACTGGGATTATCTGATTACAGAATATTCCAAAAATGAAAAGGCCGCCAGATTCAAATACCTGAATATAGAAAGCCTGATTCAATCTATGGAAAACTGGGAAAACAATCCAGATAACTACGATGCAAATCTTTATACATATTTAAATAGAATTACGCTTCTAAGCCGTGATGATTTGGACGATGATGAAGACAAAGGTAAGGTAAACCTCATGACAATCCATGCTTCAAAAGGTTTGGAATTTCCTGTAGTTTTCATTGCAGGAGCTGAAGAAGGGCTCATTCCTCATATGCGTTCTGTAGAAGAAAACGGTGGAGATGTTGAAGAAGAACGCAGGCTTTTTTACGTTGCAATCACAAGGGCGCAGCAAAAACTCTTTATTTCCTCATGCCTTAAACGACGCAGAATGCAAAGTACGGTAGAATGTGAACCATCAAGATTTCTAGATGAAATTCCGCCTTCTCTGGTTGAATATCACGAAGCTCCCAAAGAACAGTCGGCAAACGACACCCTGGCTTTTCTGGAACAGCTTAAGGCAAATCTTGCAAAAAAATAACCTTTGTGCGACATTCAGTTTCGTGCCAGAAAGCGATTTTTTTAAGGTTTCGCAGGATTTTGTAATCAGCACAAATTTCCTAAAAAATAGAAATGAGAACATCATAAAATGCCTGTCATGCATCTCCAAGTTTTTTTCTTGAAATTCTACAGTCTCAGGCAAACCAGCTCAAGCAGAGCAAAGAAAACATAATCGACATTCCTGGAACTATCGTAGAATACAGGAACATTGAAAGCGGAGAACTTATCAAACGAGTCAAACAATATACAAAAATTCTTGCAGATCAAATAATGAAGCAATTTCCTGAATATAATCTGAATGAAAAACAAATCAGGTAAAGGGAACTCCATGAAATTATGCAGCCAGACCTCCGCATCTGGCATATTTTTCTACTTATTCTGCTTGCCTGATTTTTTCTCCTCATCTTCTACAGGAAGCTTTAAGATTCTGCGAGCCTTTGTCTTGTTTACAGAAGGTCTTGAAGACTCTGCAATCTCATGGACAATGGCATCACAGCTTCCGTAACGTCCGGCTGCATACAAGTCAAGCCCCATTCCCTGAGTTGAAACATCTTTCGACTCAAGGTACAGCTTGCATACTCCAGCAAATTCAGCCCGACCATATTCAAGGTTGGCATATTTTACAAACTGTTTTCCAATTGCATAGCGCAAAGATTTGCTCAAATCATCTTTTGCAGTCTGCTCAGCAAGCTCAACAATTTCCGAAGGAACAGTTTTTTTGTGCTTCATCAAGGCTTCCACAACCAAAGCCCTCGTATTGTCACCACTTTTTTTGTTTTTTATTATTCCAAACAGAAATTCATCAGTTTCCTTTGTATTAAATTTTGCAAGAACAGGGTAACATGCTTTTTTTACAGCAGATTCAGGGTCTGTTTTTGCTCTGTAAATCACAGCAGAAACAGCATCCTTTATTTCAAGCTTTTCAACCGCTTCAATGGCTTCAAGGCGAACCTTATAATACGAATCCCTAAGACCTTCTAGAAAAATATCCTGCACCTGCTCTTTGTCAAAATAAGACAAGCCTTTCAGCGCATAAGTTCTTAACGTAGGGTCAGAATCCTCGAACAGATTTTTCAAAATTTCAACAGATTCGATTTTTTGCATTGCACCAATGGCTTGAGCGGCATAGGCCCTTACAAAAATATTTTCATCTTCATTTTCAACAATTTCTTTCAGCTTATCCCAGGTTTTTACAGCCTTTAATTTTCCAAGAACCCGCATTAAAGACTGCCTTTGAGCCGAAGTTAAGTCCTCACGGTCAAGATAGCCGGCCATTTCTTCAGCCTCTTCTTCGCCCCCAATGTCACCTATTGCATCCAATGCGCTGTTAAAATATTTTTCATTGTCATTTTCAAGCAGATTCATTACAGCTGGAACAGCTTCATGGCATTTTACCTTTGCAGCATAACTAAAAACAGAAGAAACCAAATCCAAAGGTTCATCGTAAGGATCATTTAAAACTGTAACGGCATAATCTTCAAGGCAAGGGTCTTCAAGCTTTGCAAAATAATCAAGAATTGCAGTCCTAAAGCGGGGACTTTTTGATGTTTGGAACAAATCGTAAATTTCATCAACAAAACGAGGATCGTCATTGTCTGACAGTTTTTTCAGCAGAGTAATAATATCACTTTCAATGCCATATTTCAGGGCATCTCTTTTATCTTCTGCAGAATCCTTGTCTGTGTCCTTTAATTCAGCCTGCTTAACTTTTTCACTATCAGGCTTTTTTGGACGTTTTGGCTTAGGCACAACCGAAACTCGTTTTTTGCTTTCCGATTCTTCGACTTTTTCCGATTCTTCACTTTCTCCAGGATTTTCAGATTTTTCAGAAATTTCTGTTTTTTCACCACTGTCTGAAATTTCAGAAGATTCTGTTATTTCAGCAGATTCCTTTAAAATATTCTGCTCATTTTCCATCGGTTTTTCTGAATTATCGGCAGAATTTCCAGCAGAAAAATTCTCAGACAAAGCTGACTGAGAAGTGCCATTATACTGAGCAAAAGCAAAACCAGCACAAACAGCAAAAACAAAAGGCAGAATCACAATTTTCCTGCACAAAAAACTGAATTTCCTGCCAAAAAGATTTTTGATATTTTCAAAGCGGACAGTATTTTTTCCAGCAAAAATCAATGTTTTCATAAAAATACAAAATCAATGAATATTTCCTGCATGAAACCTTGCAAGAAAATTATTTTTATACTCAGCAAAACGATTTTCACGAATTGCAAGCCTGATTTCCTTCATCATTTTGTTTAAAAAATACAGATTATGATAGGAAGCCAGCATGGAACCCAAAATTTCCTGATCCTTAAACAAATGCCTTAAATAAGCTCTACTATATTGCCTGCAAACCTTACAGCCACATTCCCTATCAATCGGTTCAAAATCATGGGCAAAACGTTCCTGCTTTATCGAAAGCATGCCGTCATGCGTAAAGTAAGAGCCGTTTCTAGCATTACGTGTCGGCAAAACACAGTCAAACATATCAATTCCGTCAGCAACAGCTTCCAGAATATAATCTGGCGTACCGATTCCCATAACATATTTCGGCTTTGCTTCCGGCAGATACTGCACTGTATACTGCAAAAAGTGTGCAAACTGGTCGGCAGGCTCTCCTACAGAAAGACCACCAATTGCAATGCCTGGCAAATCTGAAAAATTATTGCAGACAAATTCTGCACTTTTCTTTCTTAAATCTTCAAAAAAATTTCCCTGAACAATTGGAAAAAGTGCACCCTTGTAACCTTCGTCACGTTTTTTCCGCCATTGATTTGCCGCACGTTCAAGCCAGCTGCATGTAACTTCCAGACCTTTTTCCGCAGCCTTGCGGCCTTCATCCCAGCCAGTACAAACATCAAGCTGCATCTGAATGTCTGAATTATATTTTACCTGAGTGTCCACAACATTTTCCGGCGTAAACAATTTGCGGCTGCCGTCAATATGGCTTGCAAACGTTACCCCTTCCATCGTGATTTTCCTGATTTTTGAAAGTGAAAAAACCTGAAAACCTCCAGAATCCGTAAGAAAATTTTTTTTCCATCCAGAAAAACCATGCAATCCGCCGGCTTCCTGAATCAAATCAGGACCAGGACGCAAAAACAAATGGTAAGTATTTGCAAGAATCAGGTCAAAGCCGATTTCTTCAAGATCATCTTTGGAAACAGCTTTTACAGTCGCATTTGTTCCGACTGGCATAAAAACAGGAGTTTCAACATCACCGTGCGCAAGATGCAGAATGCCACACCTTTCTTTTCCTGTTACTGACGAATGTGTTATTTCAAAAAAATCCATATTTCCCACTTCCATTATCTTCTATTATCTTCCATTATAAAAACAGCATTTTAAATAAAAAGTTTCCATATCCTAACATATTATGCAACAATTCTCCATAACAAACCTTCCTTATTTTTTTTACGATATGGGTATTCGACTACGCTCAGCAAACAAAAAACAGAACACCCCCTGTTTTACGTTCTTGAAAATTTCAGCAGAATACAGCTTATTATTATGAATAAAAATATGGGAAACCACGCACCAAGAAGTGGCGGCACATAACCAAATTTTGCAAGCAGCATGGTAATCATTTGCGTTACATAAAACAAAACAGCTGAACCGATGCACAAAAAAAGGCTAAGCAGCAGAACATTTCTACGAGTTTTTCCAGAAAGGCCGACTGACAGAAAAACTACAATAAAAACAACAAACGGAAATGAAAATTTCTTATAGTAAACAGATTTTGCTTCCGCTGAAGGAAGCCCCGTACGCTGCAAATGTTCAAGATAAGTACGAGCTTCCCTTGTGTTGACCTCTTCAACAGAAAGAGTATTATTTCTGAACGTTTCTGGCGGTTCGCTAAGCCTTGAAAGAACAGATTTTTTCACATTTTCAGTTTTTACTCCAGTTTCGGTAAAAGAATACTGCAATGAACCGCTGAGCTTCCAATGCCCCAAATCAGGATTCCAGATGGCAGAATTCGCATAAACAACACATTCAGGCTTTTTTTCTTCATCACGGACAACCACAAACAATTTAAAAAGCCTCTCCTGCGTATCATCATAAAAATCAGCCTTATAAATTATTGTTCCAGATTCAGAAAGGACTACAAGCTTGTCATTATTTTTTGAAACATCTGTCTTTAAAATCTTATTCTGACGCTGAACCTTTCTGGCATAAGTCGGAACTACAACATTATCTTCAAAAAAGAACAAAAAAAAGCTCAGAAAAATTGAAAGCAGAAGAAGCGGCATTGTAAAACGCCTCAGGGAAATGCCAGAAGCAAAAATTACAACCAGTTCATTATTTGCATAAAGTTCACTCAAAACATACGATGAAGAAAAAAGTATTGCAACAGGCATTGCATACCATAAAGTTTTTGGAACATAAAGAAGCATCAAATTCAAAACTGCAGAAACAGTGGCCTGATTCTGAATGAATTTCCAAAGATTCATAAGCAAATCAACAAGAATCAAGACAAATGAAAAAAATGCAAGCGAACCAATAAAAACCGGCAGAAACCGCCTGTACAAATATCCTGTAAGTTTCATTTTTGTCTCCAGCTATCTTCTTCTAAGCAGTGTATAAAAAATGAGCGCAAAAAAAGCAACGGCAAGATTTGGCAGCCACATACTTATTACAGCCCCTTGCCCACTGCGCGAAGCAAAAATCTGTCCCAAAATCATAAATGCCCAGTATAATACAGAAATAAAAATTCCAATTATAAGCCCAATCGTCTGACCATTGTGTTTTCCAAATAATATTGCAAGGGGCATTGCCAGAAAGGCAAAAAATAAGGAACCAAACGGCACTGAAAATTTTTTATTGAACTCCAGGCGGTACTGATTCAGTTTCTGGCGGGGAGTTGATTCAGCCTGCTTCAAATCTTCAATCTGCTGATACAAGTCCCAGCTTGTCATTTCACGGGGACTTACGCCATTTTCCTGCTCAAAAAACGATGACTCAAAAACATTCAGGGTAAGGGAAGCGGCCTTCAAAAAGTCAAAACTCTTTTTCTTATTTTTTTCAGGCAGCAGCATTTTTGCATTCTGCATATTCATCTGCATTATGACACTGCTCTGAATGCCTTTTTCCAGCCGCGATTTTTCTGCAATGATTATACGTTGCCGACCTTCTTTATCAACATCAAAAACCACCATGTCAGAAATTTCATCACCCTCGACATTACCAATTACAAAAGTAGAATCATTGGTTCGCTTAACAGAAAAAGGTTCAATTTCTATCGAAGGATTTGAGCGTAAGATATTTCGATAAAGTTTCGTATAATTTATCGTACCGAGTGGCAAAAGATAGTCATTTACAAAAAAAGAAACCAGAGAAATTGCAAGCCCTAAAAAAAGAACAGGCTTTATAATCATTTTAAAGCCAAAACCTGATGCCCGCATTATCAGAATTTCATTTGCACTCATCATCCTGCCCAGACACATCAAAAAACCGACAAGGGTTGCAAAAGGTGCAGACTGGGCAATGATAAACGGCAGACAATAAGCTATCAGACGAATAACATCAGGAAGCGGCACATGCTTTTGAAGGATACTTTCTGCAAGCAGCAGAATCTGGTTCACAAAAAAAACCATGAAAAAAAACAGAAAAGACACTGTAAAATAAGCAAAAAGTTCGCTCAAAAGGTAACGCATTATCGTATTATCAGTCAGAATTCCCATCGAATGTGGAAAAAAGTAGGAACGGACTTTCTTTAAAAGTTCTTTCAAAAAACTAAAAAAAAACAGCGCCGTATTGCGTTTTGTCCTGTAATTTTCATGTCCTCTCATGCAAATCCTCAAAAAAAACATTCAGCAGGAAACACCTGTTGAACCAAAACCTCCACTACCCCTGCGAGTTTCGTCAAGTGATTTTACAGTCTTGAAAATGCCCCTTACAACAGGAGCAACAACAAACTGCGCAATTCTGTCGCCATTCTTTACAATAAAGGCTTCTTTGCCCAAATTTATCAGAATAACCTTGATTTCTCCACGATAATCACTGTCAATTGTTCCAGGCGTATTCAGGCAGGTAATGCCATTTTTTGCAGCAAGACCAGATCTGGGACGAACTTGAATTTCAAATCCTTCAGGAATTGCACAGGCAAGCCCCGTAGGAATCAACTTTATGTCCCCCGGCAAAAGTTCAACAGGCTCTTTTACAAAAGCATGAACATCACAGCCAGAAGCTCCATCGGTTTTATATTCAGGCAATATTGCTCCGTCAGCAACCGTAAATGCAATTTCAACTGAATTCTGATTCATTTTTCCTCCCATAAAAAGTCAAGAAGATTGTTTCAACAATCGATTGACTTTTTACGCTGTTCCGTAATGTAATGAGGAACAGCAGTTCAATACGACCGGTCAAGGCACGCTTCGCTCAAGGCCTTGACTCGCTCGTTTTCAGGGGTTGTATTAACCCCTGAATAATAAGTTTGCAACGCAAACTTTTGGTAAGATAAAGCCGCGCTATTTTAGCGGTTTTATCTTACACTCCCATAGAAAGTCAACAAAAGCCTGATAAGCCCTCAATGCAGAACAGATTACAATTTTATTTTTCAGATACATTTATCTGTTCTGTTTTTATGCCATTTTTCAAAATCATCATTATTACAACAACGCTTCTATCTTTTTTTTGCGTGAAGATGAAAGTTTTGGTCCGTAAACAACAAGAGCACTTTTTGACTCATCAAAAAGTAGCTTTATTGCATCGTTCAAATCTTTCAGTTCGATTTTCTTCAGCATTGCAATAATTTCTTCTGTAGAAGCAAGTGAATAGCCTGCCAGAAAATTTCTGGCAAGACGTTTCATACGATATTCTGCATCTTCGGAGGCAATCATTTCTTCACCGCATAAATGCTCAATTGCCGAAGTAACTTCATCCTGTGTAATCGTATTATTTTTTAATTTTTCAATTTCCTTTTGAATGTCTGCAACAATTCTGCTACTTTCCTGCTTTGCAGAAGAAGCATAGGCGCACCACAAGCCTGCATCCTCGTAATAGCTGAAAAAACTGTATACATTATAGCAGTAGCCCCCCTTTTCCCTCAACTGCTGGAAAAGTCTGGAACTCATAGCATCCCCTGTCAAAGCATTCAGCACTGCAAAAGTATAAAACATTTTTTCGTCAACCGGATAAGGAACAGGATAAACCTTAAAAAACTGCTCCTGCTGAAAAGGTGCTTCAACAAAATTTATGCCAGATTTCCATACAGGACGCAGATTTTCACAATTTTCCTGCAAACTGCAGCCGTTTTTCAAATCATGTTCAGGCAACGTTTCAAGAATCTGCCTTACTTTTTCAACGTTAAAGTTTCCGGTAATGCTTACAGTAAGTTTTCCATGTACAAACCGCTTTTCATACCATGAAAGCAAATCTTTCCGAGTAATTTTTTCTACATCTTCCACTGTACCGCTTATACTTCCGCTGATTTTCTGATTTGGCCACACAGCCTGACTGACTGCATCAAGGGCAGCTTCCTCACTATCATCTGCAGCAGAAATAATTTCACTTTTTATGACCTGAAGTTCCTTTTCAATTTCCTTCTGTTCAAAAGTTGAATCAGAAACCATATCACAAAGAATTTCCAGTGCTTTTTCCGTATATTTGAATGGAACGACACAATAAAGACATACAAGTTCACGTTCAGTATAGGCATTTACATAACCACCCATACGGTCAAAAGAACTTGCAATTTCAAACGAAGAGCGGGAACGGGTTCCCTTAAATAAAATATGCTCGGTAAAATGTGTCATGCCGCAAAGGTTTTCAGGTTCATGGCGACTGCCTGTAGAAAACCAAAAACCGATTGCCACAGCATTTCCTGCAGCAACCGGTTCTGTCAAAAGCATGACATTATTCCTTAATAAAAGGGAATTTGTCATTAAAATTTATTTTTTTTCCTGAGCTTCAACAGCATCAATATAAGAAAGGTTCAAACGTCCCATTTTATCAACTTCAAGAAGCTTTACAGGAATCTGCTGACCTTCTTTCAATACATCTGTAACCTTGCTTACGCGGGAACGTGAAAGTTTGGAAATGTGACAGAGTCCTTCCTTTCCAGGAAGAATTTCTACAAATGCTCCAAAATCCGTAATGCGCTTTACAGTACCGTTGTAAATTGTTCCAACTTCAGGATCTTCGGTAATACCCTTTACAGCTTTCTTAGCCTTTTCAGCAGCATCTCCTGTTTTTCCATAGATTGTTACAGTTCCGTCATCTTCAGTATTGATTGTAACGCCATAATCTGCGCACAAAGCCTTGATGTTCTTTCCGCCAGGTCCAATCAATGCGCCAATTTTGTCAACAGGAATCTTCATTGAAAGAATTTTCGGAGCAAACTGACTGATTGCAGCAGGTTTATCAATACATTTTTCCATAATTGAAAGAATGTGCAGACGTCCCTGACGAGCCTGTTCCAAAGCCTTTTTCATGATTTCAGTTGTTACACCGGCAATCTTAATGTCCATTTGGAAACCTGTAATACCGTCTTTTGTTCCGGCAACTTTAAAGTCCATATCACCAAGATGATCTTCTTCTCCAAGAATATCAGAAAGAACCTGATACCTCTTATACGGATTTTCTGCATCACCTTCTGTAATAAGTCCCATGGCAATTCCAGCTACCATTTTTTTCATTGGAACACCAGCCGCCAGCATAGACAAACAGCCGCCACAAGTAGAAGCCTGTGAAGAGGAACCGTTTGATTCCATGATTTCAGAAACTACACGAATTGTATAAGGGAATTCTTCGCGAGTTGGAACCATTGGAGCAAGCGAGCGGCGAGCAAGGTTTCCATGACCAATTTCGCGGCGGCCTGTAGAAAGACGTCCAACTTCACCAACAGAATAAGGTGGAAAGTTGTAATGAAGAATGAAATTTTCACTTCTGTCTCCATCGATGTCATCATAAACTTGTTCGTCAAGAGCTGTACCCAATGTTGTAACAGCTAAAGACTGAGTTTCACCGCGTGTAAACAGTGCCGAACCGTGAGGACGAGGCAGAACATTTATTTCACAGTCAATAGGACGAATTTCATCGCATTTACGACCGTCAATGCGTACACCTTCATCCAAAATTGATTTACGCAAAAGCTTATACTGAATGTCATCAAACAAAGCGTCAAAAAGTTTTTTCTGAACTGCATCTTCAAGCTGTTCTGCATATTTTTCTGCAATCTGCTTCTTTACAGCCTTTACTGCAAGACCACGATTCTGTTTTCCATCACGGAAGCAGGCTTCTTTCAAAAGAGGTGTTGCTTCAGCTTCAATTGCATCTGCATTTTCAAGAACAACATTAAGTGGAGCAAGAGGAAGTTTTTCTTTTCCTGCAAGCTTCTGAAGCTCTTCCTGAAGATGACACATTTCAGTAATAAAACCCTGAGCCTTTTCAAGAGCACCAAGCATCACTTCTTCAGAAGCCTCATGAGCTCCACCTTCTACCATTGTAAAACCTTCAGCTGTACCAGCAACAACAATTTCAAGTTCTGCCTTTTCAATCTGCTGGAAAGTCGGGTTAATTACATATTCACCATTTATAAAAGCAACACGGCAGGCAGCTACAGGTCCATGAAATGGAATATCTGAAATTGTAACTGCAGCAGATGCTGCAATAACTGCCAGAATATCAGGTGTATGAACACCATCAGTTGAAACACATGTTGGAACAATCTGAATTTCGCGTCCAAAAGATACTTCAAAAAGCGGACGCATCGGACGGTCGATAAGACGTGAAACGAGGATTTCTTTATCCTTCGGACGACCTTCCCTTTTTACAAAACCACCAGGAATTTTTCCTGCAGCATAAAATTTTTCGTTGTAATCAACGGTTACAGGAACGAAATCCATTCCTTCCGTAACATCACTTGACGCACATACTGTTGCAATAATGGCTGTTCCTGCATATTGAGCATAAACACAGCCATTAGCCTGTTTTCCAATTTTTCCTGTTTCAAGGATAAGCTCGCCGTCGCCAAGCTTGTACGTAACTCTTTGTACCATTCTTTCCTTCTACTTCTTTATAGTTCTTTATAAACCTGAATGCGGAGCAAACAGGCTGCCACAAAATAAAAAAAATGCCTGCGGGTGCGTGCGGCTGCAACACCTACAGGCATTGTATCAACTAAACTACTTGCGCAGACCCAATTCTTTGATAAGTGCGCGATAAGTTTCCAAACTACGGCGTTCAAGATACTTGAGCATACTTCTGCGCTGTCCAACAAGCTTCATCATGCTGCGTTTTGCACCTGAATCTTTTGGGAAACGCTGTACATGAGCTGTAAGCTGTTTAATACGTTCTGTAAGTAAAGCAACCTGTACTTTTGTGTTTCCAGTGTCGTTTTCATTTGCACCAAATTTGCTGACAATAGCAGCAGAAGTTTCTTTTGTAAGTGCCATTCTATTCCTCTCTATATTTGTTTGCCTTATATAAATTCAATTGCCCTAACCGTAGAAAAACTTACTGATTCAGGAATCTGCAGGCGAAGGAATTGAGATTCCACAATCATTTCAGTTCTACAGCCATTCTTTTCAGAATTACCGGACATTATTGCCATTACTTTATATTTACCTTCAGCAGGAAAAACCTGAAACAATTTTTTTTCTGCAATAAGATAAAACATATTTTCTTTAATTTCACGCTTCCAGACTAGATTTGAACAATCAAGGGCATAGGGCCGAGCCAGCATACAGTTTACAGAATCCATAGCTGCATCCAAAACAGCCTGACGAATTCTTGAAGAACTGACTCTCTCAGCTTCATACAACACAGGAGGAACAATACAGGTTTCAAAACCAAGTTCCTTCGAATATTCACAAATCTGGTCAATTCCTGTAGCTCCGTGATACCCGCAATGAAAGTCCCTGCCTTCTGCAATGAATTTCATATTAAGATATTTCACTAAGTATTCAAGAAATACACGTCCCTCTATTCTACCAAAATCATCGGAAAAGTCAATGACCACAGCAAAAGCAATGCCATAGTTTTTAAAAAAAGCAAGTCTCTGCTCCAATGTTGAAACATCGCCTTTATATTCCGAAGGACATTTATATCCGGTAAGAGGACGGCGAAATGTAATTACACCAGGTACAAAATTTCTTTCAGCTTGTTCTTTCAACAGAGCCTGTAAAAGTTTTTCATGCCCAATATGAGGACCGTCAAAGCTTCCTACAGAAATAGCTGTACCTTTTGCAAAAAGGTCAGGCACGGGAATTTTTCCGCTGATAATCTGCAAAATATCATTCCATGCAAAAACTTTCATTTGTGCTACATTACACCTCTACAGCTTTTGGAACAACATATCCATAATAAAGCCGTCCCTTATTCATATTGATTATTCCGCAAAAAACATTTTCCTCTGAAAAAACAGCAAACTGAACTTCTTTTTCACCGCCTGAAACTGAAAAATCAGGATTTTCAGTAAAATTCTTAAAAAACTTGAAATTAAGAGGTCTGCCGTTGAAAAATTGAAATTCATACTTTTTCAGGAGCACCACAGAAAAAAAGCCGCAATCCTCGGCAAGTTCAGGTGTCATAAAATTCAACTTGGCAGGAATTTCTTCAAGCAAAATCCTGTCAGATTCATCATTTCCAGAATTTTCAGATTTCTGAATTTCCAGCGACTCCACAACATTTTTTATTGAAAAATCTGGCAGAAACGAATAGCCGGCAGCATCTTGCAGCTGAAATTTTCCGACCGTTGTCCTCAAAAGACCTGCTAGAAATGCAGCACTTGAACAGTCTATGCCAATATCACGAGCAAGGCTTCTTATGTATGTACCAGAGGAAACTTCAAACATAACTCTTGCATATAAAACTTTTCTGCCAGCGAAATCTGGGCAATCAGCAGAATATGCAAAAACCTCAGAAGAAAATGCAGTACCGTCATCAAACTGAATTTCCTTCAACTCCGTTTTATAAACAAATACTGGCCGCTTGGGTAACTGAACCACATTTCCACTTCTAGCAAGCTCGCTGGCTCTATGACCATTTACATGAATAGCAGAAAAAGCAGGGGGAGCCTGCATTATTTTACCCGAAAACTTTTCAAGAGATTTCTTAAACTGAGAAAAGGTGGGAAGCTCAGCAGTTCTTACGACCTCGCCGCATGGATCCAAAGTATCTGTTTCCTTTCCAAAACAAATTACAGCTTCATAGCTTTTGTCAAAAGCCGTAATTCTTGAAGAAAGCCTGGTCAAAGAACCTGTACAGACAACAAGCAGCCCGGAAGCAAAACTGTCTAAAGTTCCTGTATGCCCAACTTTTTTGGTATGCAGAGCTTTTTTTATTGTAAAAAGAGAAGAAAAACTTGTCCTGCCAGGTCTTTTTGCAAGCAGGACAATGCCAGAATTACTGGTTTTCAAGTTTTGCAGAAGCTTCCTCCGATTCCAGCTTTTCAAGCTTCTTTACCATTTCAAACCCCTGTTTTATTGACTTATCAGCAACAAAAGTCAACTTTGGGAACTGCCTGATTCTGAGCTTTTTTGCAATAGTTGACTGAATAAAACCTGCAGCACTTTGCAATCCAGCAACACCGCGTTCAACCTGCTCGTCAGGAAGAAAACTTGAAACATTTACCTTTGCATAGCTTAAATCCCTTACAATTTCAACATGATTTATCGTCAAAAAAGTTGAAACTCTAGGATCTTTTATCTGCTGGCGGAGAATCAACTGAGAAATTTCCTCACGCAGCTGCTCTCCAAGCCTTATTAATCTATATTCTCCCATAAAAATCCTTATAAAAGACATTTTTAATCAGTTTCAGCAATTAAAAATGCCTGAAAGTTAAAAAAGAAACACGACCACAGAAAAATCTGACAGCAGTGTTTCTTTTAATCATTACCCCTTTGAATAATCCCTAAAAATGTAATCTTCTAGAGATTTCCTTCAAGTGTTTTTTTTGCCATTGCAGCTTTTTTTGCCTTTCCGGCAGCTTTTTCTGCAGCCAGCTGTTCTCTTTCTGCCTCAGCAGCAGCCTCAGCTTCAGCTTTTGCAGTTGCAGCACGCTCTGAAGCCTTTCTTTCAGCTTCGGCCTTTTCGTCTACAAGAGTATCTCCAAGCTTGCGGGCAATTTCTACATACTCAAGAACTTCAAGCTGGTCTCCAACCTTGATATCCTGCCAGTTTTCAAGACCGATACCACATTCAAAACCTGCCTTTACTTCTTTTGCATCATCCTTGTAACGTTTCAGGGAAGTAATCTTGCCTGTAAAAAGAACGATGCCTTCACGAATAAGATTTACAATGCTTGAACGTTTTACATAACCGTCAGTTACATAACATCCGGCAATTACGCCAACCTTTGGAACCTTGAAAGTATCGCGAACTTCGATTGTTCCTACAGTTTCTTCCCTTGTGTCAGGTTTCAGCATACCTTCCATTGCAAGGGTAACTTCTTCCACACACTTATAGATGATGTTGTACTTACGAATATCAACCTTTTCCTGATCGGCAAGAAGCTTGGCTTTTGGCGTAGGACGAACATTGAAACCGATGATAAAGGCATTGGAGTCAGCTGCAGCAAGAAGAACATCACTTTCGTTGATGGCACCTGCAGAAGAATGAATGACAACAAGGCGAATATCTTTTGTAGACAGCTTTTCAAGGGAAGCTTTGAGGGCTTCTGCAGAACCCTGAACATCTGCCTTAATAACAACCTTAAGTTCCTTGACTTCATTGTTTGCAATATCAGTATAAAGTGAATCAAGGGTTGTTTTCTTAACGGCTTTTGCAGCCTCAAAACGTTTCAATTCCTGACGCTTTGTAGAAATTGAACGTGCATCTTTTTCATTTTCTGTAACCTGGAACGGATCTCCGGCATTCGGCATTTCTTCCATGCCAAGAACTTCAACAGGAGTACTAGGACCTGCTTCCTTTATACGCTTGCCATAATCATTGAACATGGCACGGACTCGTCCTGCATAAATTCCTGCGACAAAAGGATCTCCTTGATGCAAAGTACCTTTCTGTACGATTACCGTAGAAACAACACCGCGTCCCTGGTCAACACGCGACTCTATGATTTTACCTTCAGCACGAGTTTTTACAGGCGATTTCAGTTCAAGGATTTCAGCCTGAAGCAGAATTGCTTCAAGAAGTTCGTCAATTCCCTGACCTTTCAAAGCACTGATATATACATATTGAGTATCACCGCCCCATTCTTCAGGAGTAAGTCCCTGTTCTGAAAGCTGAGTTTTTACCAAATCAGGAT
Source organism: Treponema sp. (assembly GCA_016296655.1). Taxonomy (GTDB): domain Bacteria; phylum Spirochaetota; class Spirochaetia; order Treponematales; family Treponemataceae; genus Treponema_D. The sequence goes on from JAEDIW010000020.1 coordinate 40,206, forward strand.
TTGCTTCAGGTTTATCGATTTTATTAACAGCTACAATAATCGGAACTTTTGCATCCTTTGCATGATGGATAGCTTCCAAAGTCTGTGGCATCACACCATCATCAGCTGCGACAACCAAAACAACAATATCCGTAACCTGTGCACCACGGGCACGCATCATAGTAAATGCTTCATGTCCTGGAGTATCAAGGAATGTAATGTTACCCTTTGGAGTAGTAACCGAATAAGCACCAATATGCTGAGTAATTCCACCAAATTCGCCGGCAACAACATTTGAATGACGAATTGCATCCAAAGTTTTTGTTTTACCATGGTCAACATGTCCCATTACGGTAACAATTGGAGGTCTAGGCAAAGAATCATCGTCAGAAGCCGTTTCACTTTCAATTACAGTTTCATCATAAAGACTTACAAGATGCACTTCACATCCGTATTCTGCAGCAAGCAGGGAAGCTGTTTCATGGTCAATTGACTGAGTAATCGTAACCATTTCGCCCATTCCCATAAGCTTCGCAATGATATCAGAAGCCTTAAGGTTCATTTTTTTTGCAAGATCAGAAACGGAAACAGTTTCCATAATATCAATCTGCTTTGGAACTACGCTTGCTGGAGTTTCATTTTTCTTTTTATTTTCATACAAGGTTGACTCATCAAAAAAATCTTCCTTGTCTTTGCGGCTGTAAACCTGCTGTTTTTTGCCTTTATATGCTTTTTTACCGGCACTTCGAACTTCTGGAAGAGGAGCTGCTGGCGCATGAGCTGCAGAACGAGGACCACCCATACCAGGTCTGAATCCTCCACCCTGACCGCCATTGCGCTGACCTGAAAAACCAGGTTTTCCGCTAGAAGCGCCATTTCTATTAAATCCGCCGTTTCCCTGACGATTTTGGAAATTGCCTGAACGGAAGCCGTTTCCACCCTGACCGCCACCAAAACCACGATTCTGGAAACTGCCATTGCGAGAATATCCGTTCTGTCCATCACCTCTTTCACGGTTCTGATAGCCTTCACGAGCCTGAGCTCCTGTAAAGCCGCCTTCCCTGCGCTGATATCCCTGATTATTTCCATAACCACGCTGATTGCGGAAACCATTGTTTCTAGATCCGTTATTTCCAGAACGAGGATGATCAGACAGATTTCCAGCCTTAACATTCGGGCGCTTTGAATTAAGTTCAAAAGTTACAGGAGCTTTTTTTTCTTCAGCAGGAACAGACTTTGCTTCTGAAACAGGCTGACGTTCTGAAGAAGAAGCTGCCAAAGTTGCAGTTTCAACAGCAGGTTTAACTTCTTTTTTCTGAGGAACGGAATTTACAGCAGATACTGTTTTTTTTGCAACCGGGTGCTGCGGTACTGAGCCGGCAGGAGCATTTCCTGATTGAGTTTTCTTTACTATTACCACACGCTTTCTTTCAGTTGCAGTTCCGGAAGATGCTGGTTTTTCGGAAACCGCATCATTCTTTTTTTTATTCAATACAAATCCTGGTTTTTTAACAGATTCATCTGTCATATAATCTTCTATCCTCTAATCCTCGTTAAACTTGCTAAAACCAACTGCAACGCAGCTTTTCAGAAATACTGACTGATTTTAAAGCCTTTTCCCAGTATTTCATAAGGGTTACCCCTTTATTCAGAATAATTCAGAAAAACTATTTTTCAAGTTTTTCTGAATATTTTCTATTCTTTTGACTCATTTGTTTCTTCCTGGAATTCAAATTCACATCCGCAGGAAAGACATTTTGTCATTGAAAGATCAATTTTTGCACCACACTCCGGGCAATAATAAGCTTCTTCGCCATCTTCATCTGAGGCTTCAGCATCTTCAGATTTTTTTTCTGACTCTGGATCAAGAAAATCAAAGTTTTCATTAATAAGCTTTGAAACAGTTTCAATATTTTCTGCAGTAAGCCCCTCAACAGATTTTATAGAACCATCTTCCACTGCCGAAAGGAATTTTTCAACATCGTCAATTCCTGCAGTCTGAAGCAAATCAGACACACGTCCGTCAATTCCAGGAACATCTGAAATTGAAGGATATTCATTCTGACTTGCATCATCAGAATCGTTAAACAGATTTTCGGCAGCTTTACGAGTTTCAAACTCAGACAAATCCATTTCAGCAACCTGGTCTACAGTCTTTACATCTATGCTCCAGTCGCAAAGTCTGTTTGCAAGACGGACATTCTGTCCCTGTTTACCAATTGCCAAAGAAAACTGAGCTTCCTGAACAACTGCAAGAGCCTGACGTTTTTCAGCATCAAGAATTATAACCTTTTCTACTTCAGCAGGAGAAAGCGCATTCTTTATAAAAATTGTAGGGTCGGCATCATATTTTAGAATATCGATTTTTTCGCCCTCAAGTTCACGAATGACATTCTGAATACGCACACCTTTTAATCCTACACAAGCACCTACAGGGTCAACATCCTCACGATTTGAATATACAGCAAGCTTTGTGCGGTAGCCGGCATCACGAACAACCTTATAAATTTCAACTGTCTTGTCAAAAACCTCAGGAACTTCAAGTTCTACAATAGAGCGAACAAATTCAGGATCACTTCTTGAAAGAACCAGCTGAAGCCCTGTTGATGTTCTTTTCAAATCAACAATAAGAGCTTTGATACGGTCATTCTTTTCATATTTTTCACGTGGAGACTGATACTTTCTTGGAAGAACGCCTTCAACCTTTCCCAAATCAACATAAATATTTTCGTTATGTTCACGCTGATAATAGCCAATGATAATTTCGCCAACTTTTGACTTATATTCATTGTACAGGTTATCTTTAAAACTTTCGCTCAAAGCCTGATGAGCAGTCTGCTTTCCTGTAGAAACAGCAGAACGGTCAAATTTTTTAGGATCTTCCAATATATCAATCTCATCCCCAACTTCACAGTCAGGACTAAGTTTCAGAGCTTCTTCAAGTTCCATTTCCGTAACAGGATCATAAACCCCGTCTACAATAGTCTTTCTGGAATAAATTGAAACATCAGACAAATCATCAGCAAACTTTACGATTGCATTCTCTGCAGTACCATAAGTACGCTTATAAGCTGCCTTCAGCATGTTTTCAATAGTCATTTTGACAGACTCTTCAGAAATCCCCTTTTCTTGAGTCAACTGGCGGATTGCCTCTGCCATTTCGGATGCCATATAAAGCCCCCTTTATCTTTTTTATAAGTGTATAAATTTTGCTTTCGCGATATTTTCAAACAAAACAGTTTTCAAAATCTTTTCTTCAGCACCTGTTTCCAAAGTAACAGAATTCTGGTCAGCTGAAACAATTTTTCCGCCAACCCAATCTGACACAGTTTTGTCCCAAACCCTTACTTCCCTGCCTTTAAAAATTGAAAATTCAGCAGCATTTTTTAAGTTGCGTTCCATACCAGGCGAAGTAAGTTCCATATAGGTATCTTCCGTTCCAAGCAGAGCTTCAAGGCGAGGCAGAAGAGCATGATGAACCTTTGAACAGTCATTTACGCCAATATCAACCTCCGGATTTTTAGAAGCAATTACAGCTGTAATTCTGACAGTTCCTTTCTGTGGAAAAACATGAAGCTCTACAAGCTCATAACCAAGCCCGTTGACCAGCGGAGCACAATCCTTATAGTAAGGAAATGAATCTAATGCTTTGTATTCCAAATTACCACCTGAATATAAAAAAAGACCCGTTTGCACGAGTCCACTTTAAAGGTTATTAAAATGTACAAAGGGGATTGTATTTGATTCGTTCATTAAAGTCAAGTATTACAAAGACACTACAAAGAAAAAAAAATCAATTTTCAGAACAATCCAGAACCTTTTTTATATGGGAAGGCAAATCAATTTCAAATTCCCTTTTACCTTCATCAAGCGGAAGAACAAGCCTGAATGAACATAATAAAAGAGACTTTACGCCTGCAATTTTCCTCAGTACCTTGTTCAGCCTGAAATTCCCATGCTTGTCATCACCTGCAATCGGACAACCAGATTTTGCAAGATGAATACGAATCTGATGCATGCGCCCTGTTTCCAGCTTGAGATGCACAAGAGAAAGTTCTATTTTTTCACCGTTCTGCAAACCACCAGATTTTTCAGGCTGCGCCGCAATTTTCTGATTTTTTTCCAGAGGTTTACCAGAAACATTCTCAACAGAATCAGAAGAATCAGCAGGTTTCTTTTTCGGGGAAACAAAAAAAGATTTTTCAAGGCGGTATTCTGTAACTGCAAATTTTTTCACACCGAATTCTTCAATGTTTTCTTTAATTTTTCCAGAAGAAGATTTCGGTTTTCCAATGCAAACAGCTTTATATTCTTTTTTTACCTGATGACTGGAAATCAGTTTTATCCATTTATTTGCAGCTGCACTGGACTTTGCAACAATCATAAGACCGCTAGTGTCCTTATCAAGCCGGTGCACAAGGTAAATTTTATATCCCATCTGCACAGAAAGTTCCCTGTCCAACGAATGAACAATTTTTTCGCCACCCTGCACAGGCATTCCGGCAGCCTTATTTACTACAATAATTTCTTCATTTTCATATATTATGGGAATTAAATTCATCCGAAAAAATATACAGGATAAAGTGCATTTTTTTCAAGGTTTACAGCATTTGGATTCCTGTACACCAGGTTCAATCCAATGCATCCG
>JAEDIW010000147.1 GCA_016296655.1 Treponema sp.
GGTAAATTGTCATGATACTGTTGATAAAATTCGTGTTCATGTTTCAAAGTCCCTATTTGACTTTGAAACTTATTAAAATTGTCTGTAAAAAAATTCCAATTCGCTGCAACCCTTTTGAAATATTGGTCTACAGTTTCGTTTTCTTTTTGTGGCTCAATGTGAAGTTCTTCGCAGAACTCATTGAATTTCTGATACCATTTTTTTATGTCTTGATGTTTGGCTTTTGAACCTTTTTCACCTCGTTCCAGGTGATGAACTTTACCGACATTTTCATAAAAATTGTCCTGGAGTTCGGAAAGTTTTTTCCGACCCCCGAGCCATTTTTTAGCCGATAGTCTTCGCTCAGTGTGTCCGTCTTTATACTTAAAATCATAACCAGGAACAACGAAAAAATTTGCGTGTGGTGTAGTTTCGTCAAAATGTCTGGAAGTGAAAAAAACATTTTCTGCCCCGAACTTTTTCGCAACCCAATCTTCTGCATCCTTGAAATATTTAATCGGGTCTACTTTGGCTTTGGGCGAATATGTAACCATAACTTGAATACAAGTTACGTTGTCCTCTTTCATTTTTTCGGGCAACAATTTTTTGTATTTTCCGATAACTCGATTTTGAATTTTTTTTCTGTCTTCAAGTTTTGTCGAAAATTCTGTTTTGTAAACTCTGCCGACTTCATCCGAATACCGATTTTTTGAAATCAGTTTTTCATCTGCGTTATCCGTTTCCCGAGTGCGTAATTCATGTTCAATCGCACTCGCCACGCTCCCAATTTTGCCAATTTTTTCCATTCGCAAAATGCAAAAATTGTCTGCCATTGTCCGCTCCTAAAATTGGATCTAAAGTCCTTAGACCCAATTTTAGCACCCTTTTCGTAATGATGTCAAAAAGGGTGTACTTACTACACCAAATTTTATATTTTTTGCAAAATAAAAAATTTGGTTCCGTTCGCTCGCTTGTAAGCTCGGCAACCTGTCGGCTATCGCCCCGAAAATTTGCACTACAAAAAAAAGGATCTGACAAGTCAGACCCTTTTTTTCTCCGTTTGATTTTCTCCTAGATTTCAGGAGCTTGTCAGCCCCTCGAAACTTCCTGACCCTACTTTCTCGCACCGCTCGCAAGCTCGCTAGAAAGTAGGCAAAGAGGCTTTAATCTGCCGCCTCCGTTCTTCAAGATATTCGTCTTGCAGCTTAATAAGCTCATTCATTTTTTGATTGAACTCTTCGAGCTGCAAATCTCTTACAAGCGGCTTGCACTCATTTAAAATCTGTTTTTGCTTTTTTGAAAATTCCTCGTATGTCATTTTTCACTCTCCTGGTTCAATGCCTGGCTTGCAAGGTCAGATTTATCCGGAATTTCTGCAGAAGTCTTAGGCGGTGCATGTCGCTTTGATGAAACGTATGCCTTAAAGTGAATTGTGTGTGTTGTTATGCACTTATGCCATTCGGGATGTTCATCATGTAAATCGCTTGCAAGGTCTACAAGGTCGGCATACTCTATCACATAATTTTGACGAATATATGTTTCAATTTCTCGCATAAGTTCATCAATGTCCGTGGACGTCTGCAGGTATTTTGCTACATCAAAACCACCGAAGCCTTTAATCTCTTTCGGGTCATACGGATGTTTTTCTGCATGGTCAAGGTGTGCAAAATACCTAATCATGCCTTGCAGATTTTTAATAGGTTGTACGTACTTCATTTTGCTCAAAGCAAATGCAAGTTCTACAACCTCTTGATAATATGCTTTGTTTGGAAAATATACGGCAATATGCCAATGAGGTTTTTTAGGAGTTCCGTCATCATTCACATCTTTATCATGTAAAGGAGACATTGCCCATTTATAGCCATTCAAAAGTTGTTGCCAATTTTCAGCCGCAGATTCTGGATAAACTTCCAAAGCCCACCAACGGCAACGTTTGTCTTTTGTTTCTGGTTGTGCTATATTGGATTTATCAAGATTATTTGTATTGATGTTTGAAACCGTCTTTTCTGTTGGCGCAGAAGACGGTTTATTTTTTTTAATCAGTGCCATCTTTTCCCACCTTTTTTAAGTAATCCGCAACAGCTTGACGAACAATCGACGCAACTGAATTTCCTGATGATTCTGCAATTTTTTTCAAAGTTTCAATCATATCAGGCGTAAAAGTAATCTGAATTTTAGGGCAATTCATAAAAACCTCCCAAAAAAAAATATAATGCTATTTGTGTAAATTATACGTCTAAGATATGTCTTGCATCAATATATTTTTGGGATTTTTACGCCCACGCCCAACGCCCAAGTAGGGGGGATGTCGTAGTAATCCCCCCCTACTTCAAAAACACGAAAAAGAGGGTTTTACCCTCTTGGAGCTTCGCTCCAATTCACCCAAACTTGGCGATTTTGGAACCAAAATCACC
>JAEDIW010000148.1 GCA_016296655.1 Treponema sp.
TTTTTTACTTAGAATCAGAATATTGCAATACAATGATTGTTAAATCATCACGAAGCGGAACTCCTTTTGTAAACTGATTAAATTGCGTTAATATTTCTGCAATCATTTCTTTTGGATTTTTTGCATTGCTATTATCGAGTACATTTTTCAAGCGTTCCAATCTAAAATCATCACCATTTATATTTCTGCTTTCTAAAAGACAGTCTGTGTATAAAACGATAAAATCACCTGATTGAACTTTTAAACTGACTGTACTGCAGCCATCAGAAGGAAGACCTTCCATTCCCAAAAACATTCCACGGAATTTTCCGTCTTTATCTCCAAGGACTTCTGTTTTCCCAGATTTTATATTTTTATAAAGAACATCAGTATGACCTGCATTTACATATTCTATGAAATCTTCTTTAAATCTCAAGAAAACTCCTGTCAGATAATTTTCAACACTGCCCTTTTCTTTTGCCAATGTTTCACTAAAAAGCTGAATCACTTTATTCAGAGGTTTTGTAATATTTTGAGTGAAAATTTTTTCTGCCAAATATTTCGAGAGAATTCCTATCAAGCCGGATGCAACTCCATGTCCTGAAACATCAAAAAGACCTGCTCCCACAAAATTTTTATCTGCATCAAAATAAAAATCATATAAATCGCCGGACACAGACGCCATAGGCTTAAAAACAAAAGATGATTTCCAGTTATTCTGACAGGGCGCTTTTGAAGTGTAAAAACTTTTTTGGACAAGTTCCGCCATTTTCATATCCCTTTCCTGGATTCTCTGCTGATTTTGAAGCAATTTATTTTTTCGCGTGATTTCGAGTGTTTTTTCCTGAACTTCAACAGAAACAATTGTATCAAGCAGGTTTTTTATGGTAACAATTCCAAAATAATGATTATTTTTTAACACAACAATTGGTTCATAAAGATTTTTTTCGTCCCTTTTCATGGCTTTTGAAGCAACATCTTCTACTGATTCTTTGCTATCCACTGAAAAGAAATCTGTAATCATTATATCTTTTACAGTTTTTCGATAATTAAGACCAAAACCAAATCTGCCACCAAGCAATTCAGATAAAACTGAATGTGTCATTACTCCCAATATATTAAAATTCAAATCAATCACAGAAACAAAATTACATTCTTTGTTTGCAGTAAAGAAATTCATTAATTCAGGAACTCCCATATCTGGAAAAATTGTAACTCCTTCAAATGCAAGTTCTTCAATTTTTCGGGAATTTGTTTCATTTTTTTGTTCAAGAAAATTAAAGTTTGAAGCAGCGTCTTTTGTTTTTTCTTTTTTTTCTGTTTCAGCTGATTTTATCAATTTTTTTTCATTTTTCTTATTCACCTGTTCATTATTCTTTTGATTTATAATAATCCTTGCATAAGATTCAGCGGTAACTTTTCCAGGAAATTCTGCTGGATAGCCAATGTAATATCCTTGTGCATATTGAACTCCAAGAGACAAAAGAAAATCAAGTTCATTGGCAGATTCAACTCCCACAGCTACTAAATTTATGCCTGTTTCATTTGAAAAATGAGTTAGACTTTTTACCATAGATTGTTTTAATGAATCCTTTTCGATATTTCTGATGATTTGCATGTCAATCTTTATAAAATCAGGATTCAAAATACAAATTCTTTCCAGGCCAGAATAAGCTGTACCAACATTATCAAGTGCAATTCTAAATCCCTGGCTTTTGTAGTGCTCAATTAGTCTGGAAAGAGTTTCTTCATTTTTTTGGGAACAATTTTCTGTAATTTCATAAATAATCTGATTTGGTTCAAGCGAAAACTTTTCAAGAAGTTTTAACGTATACCCCTGATAGAAATCTTCATCAAAAATAATATCTGGATTTATGTTTATAAAAACCTTTTTTTTCAAACCAATTTGTTTGACTTTTTTTATGATTGATTTTCTGCACAGTTTTTCAAGTTTCCAGATTTTTTCAAATTCTTCAGCGCGCTCAAAATATTTTGTGATTGGTTTGTCGTTTAAATGTGAACATATTTCATATCCTAAAATATCACCATTTTCCAAAGAAACAATTGGTTGAAAGACTGGAACAATCTCTTTTTCCTCTAAAATTTGTTGTATATTCATATGCGACAATATATTGCCCGCATGTAAATTCTTTGTTTATTGAAAGTAAAAAAAAAGTAAAATGCAATACTATGATTTATGTAGTTGTAGAAGAACTGGTTCCAGAAATGGCAGCCGAAGAAGAAAACGTTCACTCAAATCTTGGAACGATTATGTTTATGATTGGTTTTTCTATAATGATGATGTTAGATGTGGTACTAGGCTGAAAAACCTTGGAGTAGAAACTCTGATTCTTGGAAACCGCAGGCAGGGTGCCATACAAGCAATTG
>JAEDIW010000061.1 GCA_016296655.1 Treponema sp.
GATTTTTCAGTGTTAACCTTGAATGTAGCTAATTGTCTGTAAGTCAATGACTTACGGCAATTTGACGGGAAGTGCTGATTAATCGCTTCAAAGTGTTAATCAGCACTTCCTTAAAACAGCTTTTTTACTTCGTCCATAAATTTGCAGCCTCTGTCAAATTCATTTGCAAACATTCCAAAAGATGTTGCTCCTGGCGAAAAAACGACAGGCTGTTCTTCTCCGTCTGCCAGCTGAATTTTTTCCAAATCAGCTTTTAGGGCAGAAAGCAGGGTTTCAAGTGAATTATAAGGTTCTGCCTGTCCAAATTTTTGGCTGGCATCCTGCTCTTTTTCTGCAAGAAGCTGCAGAAGTTTGTCTGTACCTGTTCCTGCAAGCATGTAAAGTTTTTTTACGGGAACGGTATTTTTGTTGACGCAGGCAAGCGTGTCTGCCAGAATGTTGAACTCAAGGCCTTTGTCTGTGCCGCCTGTTATGAAGATTACAGGTTTGCCGAATGCCTGGCTTGCAGCAGCTGCAGCTTCTGGAACTGTTGCGCAGGAGTCATTATAAAATTTGAAAATGCCGCAGGAGCTTTTGTTCTGCCATTGATGGAAAAACTGCAGCCTGTGGGCAATGCCTGTCCAACTTTCAAGCGCAGCCTTTGTTTTTTCAATGCTTACGCCCATGAGTGTCATGACAAGTGCTGCATTTAGCACATTTGTCTGAATGTGTTCTCCTGGAATGGAAAGTTTTTGCAGAACGGTTTGCATTGTAGTTTGCTGGCTTTTCTGTGTGGTTGCCGAGTCCTGAAAGATGGCTGCAAAATCAGCAGGCAGCTTGATTTTTCCGGCAAAGCCTGATTCTGTATTTTCCTGAAAGCAGCCAAACGTCTTTTCTGGCAGCTGGGTTTTGCTGTAGCGCAGGACTTTTGCCTTTGTTTCTCTGGCAAACAAATCTCCCCATGTTCCGCCACATTCTGGCCCTGTTCCCGGTTCATCACCGTCTGCGTCAAAAATTGAATAGTCCTGTTCTGTCTGGTCTGCATAAATCAGGCGTTTGTCAGCAACGTAACTTTCCATATTGCCGTACCAGTTCTGATGGTCAGGTACGATTTTTGTAATGATGCTGATTTTTGGTTTAAGAGCTTTGCGTCCGCGTAAATCTGCAAGCTGCCAGCTTGAAAGTTCCAGAATGACAGGAGTTTTTTCATTTGTTTCTTCAAGGAAAGTCAGTGGACTTACTGTTATGTTGCCTCCTAGAAAAGCCTTGAAGCCTGCCTTACAAAGTCCATAGTGAATTGCACTGACAGTAGTGGACTTTCCTTTGCTGCCAGTAACGGCAATTAGCGGAGCTTTTGAAAAATGCAGGAAAATGCTTATGTCGGTTTCTATGGCTTTTGCAGCTGCCAGAAATTTGTTGCCTGCAATTTTTACGCCTGGATTTTTGATTACACAGTCAGCAGTGGAAAAATCTTCCAGACGGTGTTCTCCAAGTCTGTAGCTTAGGTGCGAGAGGTCAAGGCTTTTGTCCTGTTCAAGACGCTCAATGGTCGGTTTGAGCTGTTCTGCTGTCTTCATGTCGGTGGCAAGAACATTTGCTCCATGTTTCAGAAAAAATCTTACGGAAGCTTCGCCTCCGCCGTTCAGTCCAAGCCCCATTACAGTTACGTGTTTGCCTTTTATGCTTTCCAAATCAGAAAAAATGCAGCCTTCTGGAAAAATATGTTGATTTAATGTTGAATTTTCCATAAAAACCTCCCTTTGCACCTGTTTTTTTTGCGATAAATGTACAAAGTTCAAATGCATGCCGCCACGCCCTGTAGCTGCGCTTGCGTCCACCGCAGGAGCGGAGCTCCGAGGAGGATGAGCGGATAGCGAACAGCGGAACGGGCGTTTTGCAGAACTTTGTGCGGCCAGAAAAAATTAACGCTGAGTCTGAAGAATTGACTTTGCCTTGTACATTTTCAGTGCCTGCTGAATGAGCAGTTCGGTAAGTTCCTCGAAAGAAAGGCCGGCTGCTTCGCACATTTTGGGGAACATGCTGATTTGTGTAAAGCCCGGCATGGTGTTGATTTCGTTCAGATAAAGCTGCCCTGATTCCCTGTCAATTAAAAAATCGATGCGGCTGAGGCCGGAAAGATCCAGGGCTTTGTATGCGGCTACGGCAACTTTGCGGATTTTTTCCAGATTTTCTTCCTTGAGATTTGCAGGAATCAGAAGATTTGCACCATTCGGGTCATTGTATTTTGCATCATAGTCGTAAAAGTCGTGTGTTGGAATTATTTCGCCTGGAACGTAGGCTGTAACTCCTTCTTCATCGTCGTATGCGGCGGCTGTTACTGCGTTGCCTGTTACGCTACATTCAATTTCGCGGGCATTTATGGCTTTTTCAATTAAAACTTTGTTGTCCCAGCTGAAAGCGCTCATTAATGCAATGGAAAGTTCTTTTTTATTTTCTGCTTTTGAGGCTCCGTTTGAGGAACCGGCATTGCATGGTTTTACAAAGAGCGGAAAGCCCATCTGTTTTATGAGTTCCTCGATAATTGCGTCGTAGCGGTCTGAGTCCATGAGGTCAGAGCGTTTCATACAATAGAAAGGAACTGTTTTGATGCCTGTCTGTTCAAGGACGATTTTTGTTTTTTCTTTGTCCATTGTGATTGCGCTGCCAGCAACTGAACAGCCTACGTATGGGAGGTCTGCCATTTCAAGCAGTCCCTGAAGTGTTCCGTCTTCGCCAAAAGAACCGTGGACTACAGGAAAAACAAGGTCGACGGCAAGTTCTTTTCCGTTGACAGAAAAAGCTGCTTTTTTGCCGCCTGGAATGATGCTTACGCGGTTTTCTGGTTTTTCGGTAATTGAAAGTGCTGCACTGGAATCTGCACAGATTTTTTTGTATTCGCTTTCTTCCTGCACAAACCACTGGCCTGCATGGTTTATGCCAATCAGAGTTACCTGATGACCTTTTATATTTCTTGCAACAGCTGCTCCTGAAACAAGCGAAACTTCATGTTCACCGGAGCGTCCTCCGTAAATTACTGCAATATTCATAATATTATGCTTCTCCTATAATAAGTAAGTTTGCAATGCAACTTAAAAAGATTCAATGTTCGCTATATAAGCGGTTTGTAAATTCAGAAACTTTAGTTTCCTGGGAAAGTGATGATTAGACTTGAAGTAATTATTCAGCACTTTCCCATTCAGTGTTAATCTAGAGTCATGCTTTTTTTTCAAAACCCATTTCGTTCAGGGCTGTTTTTGCTTCGCTGATTTCATCGTATGGCATGGAAAAATCTCTGTAGATTATTGAATTTTCATGCGATTTTCCGAGCAGCAGAACGATGTCCCCTTTTTGAGCCATTGCAAAGGCCTGCCTGATTGCCTTGCCTCGTTCGTGCGTGATGAAAAGGTTTTTGCCAGGTGTTTTGCCGTTCTGGACTGCACCGTCAGCAATCATTTGCAAAAGTGCCACTGGATCTTCTCCGCGGGGATCTTCATCTGCAAGAATGATTATATCACAGAATTCTGCGGCAATTTTGCCTTGTAGCGGACGCTTTGTCAAATCTCTGTCACCGCCTGAGCCAAAAACGGCCAGGATTTTTCCGGTGCAGCGTTTCCTGACTGGCGGAAAAATCGTTTCAAAAGAAGAAGGAGTGTGGGCATAGTCAACAATTACTTCAAATGGCTGTCCCTGGTCAATGACTGTCATCCTGCCTGTAACAGGTAAGAGTTCGGCAGTTTTTTGGGCAAGTTCTTCAAACTGAATGCCTGCTGTGTTGCTGACCGCAAGCATTGCAGCCATAAGATTGTAGGCATTGAAAGCTCCCGGAAGCTTTGCACTGATATGTACAGGCTTTGTGATGCCGGTCAGCTTTTCCTGTGTGCTGCTGTCCTGCAAACAACTGGAATTTATGTCGAATTCCAGGGATGCCTGTGTTGAAACTATGTTTTGTGCCTTGAGAAAAGGCAGGTTGGCTGGAAGTTCTGGAAGCTGGGCAGAAGTTTTGCCAGCCTGACCGTTTGTCGTAAAGCCGAAAACCTGCTGCCTTGTTGAATTTATAAAATATCTGGCAGAAGCATCTTCAAGATTTACGATGCCTGATGAAAAAATTCTGACTTTTTTGCCATTTATGATTTTTTCATGATTATGTGTGTCGAGTTTTCGGAAAAGGTTTGCCTTGTCATTTCTGTACTGCTCAAAAGTTTTGTGAAATTCAAGATGTTCCAGCGTTACGTTCATAAAAACTGCGCAGTCAAACAAGATGCAGCCGGTTCTGTTCAGCTTTTCAGAAAGTCCATGTGATGAAGTTTCTATTACAGCGTATTCGCAGCCATTTTTGAGCATTTCAAAAAGATTGCGCTGAATCACAGGTGCTTCTGGAGTTGTCTGATGCTGGGGATTGTTGACCGCTTCATCTCCAAGTGAATATTGCACGGTTGAAATAAAGCCTGCCTTTTTGCCGCAAAGCTTGAGCAGCTGCCAGATGAACGAAACTGTAGAACTTTTGCCTTCTGTCCCTGTAACTGCAATTACTGCAAGTTTTTGGGAAGGATTGTCATAGAAGCTGGCTGAAACTGGTGCCATGCAGATTCTTGTGTCAGGAACTTTACAGAAAACAGGAAATTCTGAAGATTTTTTTTGCTGTGTAAGTTCTGCTGAAAAGGCCTGCTCAAGAGAGCGTTTTGCAACTGCTTTTGCAATTTTTATCTGCAGGTCTTTTGAAAATTTATCCTGAAAGACTATTACATTTGCGCCTTTTTCAATTGCAGCGGGAATGAATTCATTACCGTGTATGTGTGTACCCGGTAAAGCAAAAAATAAAGAACCAGGTGTTACCTGTCTGGAATCAAATGCAAGGTCTGAAACAGAAATGTCTTGAACAGTTTTTGCTTCTGCCTGTGAAATTAAAGAAAAGCCGTCGGCCTGCGTAAGTTGCGGATTGAAGGCCGGAATGAGCTGGCATAATTTTTTATCCATGTGGCGATTTTACCGTGAAAAAGCCTGATATACAAGCCGATGAAAAATCTGTAGAATATGAAATTAAGGCATAAGTAAAGCGTTTTGGAAAAAATAGCTGTTTTGCTGTGCCTGAATTTTGGGGAAGTGCTGATTAACATTGAAGTGTTTCCTCATAAATAATCAGGAAAAGAGAGTTTGCAGATGTTTGAAGTTAGAGTTGAAGCTGATTTTGCGGCTGCGCATTTTTTGCGGGATTATCATGGAAAATGTGAAAATTTGCACGGACATAATTACAAGGTTTTTGCACATGTGCGGGGCCGCAAACTGAATGAAGGCGGAATGTTGCTTGATTTTACCCAGCTGAAATCAGCCTTGAAACAGGTTTGCAAAAAACTTGATCATACAAACCTGAATGACATGGAAATTTTTGAGCAGAATCCAAGTGCTGAGCGCATTGCCATGTTTATTTTTGATTCGATTATAAAAATTATGCAGGAAAACGGCATAAATCTTGCTTTTTTTGAGGGTAAAGAAGATGCATGGCTTTATGCCGTTGACGTTTTTGAAACAGACAGAAACCGTGCGCGCTATTGCATTGAATAGGTCTGAAGTCTGTAAAGGTTTCTGTCATGCATAATACAGTTCGCTTTCAAAGCACACTGTATCACCGTTTTTTCCGACAATTGTTATCTTTTTGACTGAATCATCAAAATTTGCAAACATTTGGAGCATCTGGCCTTTTTTTGCTTCTTTTGCATAGTTTATGCGGAAATTAGTGAATGTTTTTTTCTGATATTCTTCTGGCAGACAGTCATAAGTAAAAGCTCCGTAGCGGGCATTGTTTGTATGACCGTTATTGTCTGTGTCCGAATAGCAGATTGGACGCTGGTTTAAGGCAGTAAGTTCTTCTGGTATGGAAATTTTTCCATTTGGAATGCCTTTAAATGGAACTTTGTAAACAGGCGCTGGCGAACGCAATGAAAAATCTGCAGTACGCAGAATGCGGTGAGTTCGTGGGTTTACCAGAATCCATGTACTGTGGCCGGAAACTAGTTCTTTACCAGATTCATCAGTGATTTTATAGCGGCGCACGAGCTGCAAAGGTTCAGGTGTTTCTTCCCATGAAGTCATCAGAATGCGTTCGTCAACTTCGGGAAGTCTTGTAATATTGAAAGACTGCCTGGAAGTTAAAATTGCATAGTCGTGTTCATCCAGAACCTTCCATGAAAGTCCCCGCTGTGTATAATCTTCAGTTGCAGTATCTGAGCAGAATTTCAAAAGCTCATATAAATTCATGAATCCGTTTTCACTGCACTGGCAGAAATAAACTTTTGCCTGTCTGTTGAAAACTGGCAAGTCGTTTCCGTTTTCATCTTTTATGTAATCAAACCATTCTTTGAAAACTTCAAGTTCTTTTCTTTCCATAATAATGAATGTCTTCTCCTATAAAAATGCAATAAGGAAATTTTCAATTTCCGATATGAATAAAAACTCTGGCGCTATTTCAGGCAGATTTATAAGTTTAAACAATCTGATTTGTTCAGACTACCGGTCTTCACTATTTGTTCAGGAGCGTCGTTAGACGCGAACAAATCCTGCTGTTTGCTTTTCCTCTTTCTGCTTCGTATAAAAGCATTTTCTCCTGTAAAACTAAAGACGAATGGGGATGCCGTCTTTTGCAAGTTCTGCTTTTATGCCCGGAATAGAAAACTGTCCTGAATGAACCATTGTTGCTATCAGGGCTGCATCTGCCTTGCCTTTTGTCAGAACGTCAGCCATGTGCTGAACAGTTCCGCCTCCACCGGACGCAATTACTGGAACATCTACATTTTCTGCAATCATTTTTGTAAGCGTCAGTTCATAGCCGGCTTTTGTTCCGTCGGCATCAATTGAGTTCAAAACGATTTCTCCGGCACCCAGCGAAACAGCTTTTTTTGCCCATTCCAGTGCGTCAAGTTCTGTTGCAATGCGTCCGCCGTTGATGTATACCCTGTAACCTGAAGGCATCTGCTCATCTTTTGCGGCATCCATTCCCAAAACAATGCACTGATTGCCAAAAACTCTGGCACCTTCTGTAATAAGTGACGGATTTTTTACAGCCTGACTGTTCAGACTGATTTTTTCAGCACCTGCAAGTATGGTGGAACGAATGTCGTCAAGTGTGCCAATTCCTCCGCCTACGCAGAACGGAATGAATACCTGGCCTGCAACTTTTTCAATGAGTTCAAGAATTGGACCTCTGCCCCTTGCAGATGCCATGATGTCGTAGAATACCAGTTCATCTACGCCTTCTTTATAATATTTTGCGGCCATTTCCACAGGGTCGCCAATGTCTATGTTGTTCTTAAATTTTACGCCCTTTGTAGTGCGGCCGTCTTTTACGTCTAGGCAGACGATAATTCTTTTTTTCAGCATAACAGTCGGAATTTCCTTTTAAGTCGTCTATAAATCTTCTTTTACAAAGTTCTTCAAAATTTGAAGCCCTGCCGGACCTGATTTTTCAGGGTGAAACTGGAAAACTGTAAGGTTGTCTTTTTCGAGAACTACAGGAACTGGAAAACCGTAGCTGGCAGTTGCTTTTACTGTAGACTTGTCTTCTGGTTCTAGAAAATATGAATGTACAAAGTAAAAATTGCTGTCTTCAGGAACATTTTCCAGAAGTTTTGACGAACCATTCAAATAATTCAGGTTGTTGAATCCCATGTGTGGAATTTTAAGGCTGTTGTCTTTATTTATACCGAGTTCCTTCCATGCATTTGCAAGATGTCGCACATGTCCTTTTAAAAGTCCCAGACATTTTACATTGCCTTCTTCAGAGTCTTCCAGAACAATTTGAGAGCCAAGGCAAATACCAATCAGAGGTTTGCCACTTGCATACCAGTCTTTCAAAAAAATGTCAAAACCTGTAGCAGCCAGTTGCTGCATGGCATAGGCACAGTCGCCGACTCCCGGAAAAATCAGCCTGTCACATTCTTTTAAATCCTGAGGTCTTTTTGAAAGGATGTATGGAACTTTGATGTATTCCAGCGCCCTTTCAACACTGCGGATGTTACCTGCATTATAATCAACAATTCCTGTCATAATATGAAAATGGTACTGAATCTAAATATTTAGGTCAACAGATGAAAAAAACTTGTTTTTTTAGGATTGCAGTTCTGTTTGCAGAATTCAGCTTTAATTTTTTTTTCAATAAAAGCATGCAAACAGCCGATAAAAAAATTATGCCTGTTGAACAGATGATTTCAGTAGTTATGAAGGTTCTTGCCTCACCTCATGTGTGGGGGGCTTTTATAGTGGTACTCCTTTATTTGAATTTTGTCTCTTATGTGCAGCATTATCATAAACGTCCGCCGCCAGTGCGCAAAGCTGTAAAAAAGCAGGTGGCTGCAGCCGCAACTGAAAATTCTGGCGAAAATTCAGGAACTTCTGAAAATGCTGAAAAATCTGCTGAAACTTCAGAAAAATGACAGAAACTGTTCCGATTTTATTTCAGCCTGTTTCTGAGTTGAAGTTTCTGTTTTTTGCAGTGGCAATTTTATTTTTAAATGGCCAGCGGCAAATGAAAATTTTCTGCTCTGAAAGCAGCTGGTCAAAAATTTCTATTACGTCTGATATTTGCCAAATTTTTATCCCGAAATTTCTGACAGAAATTTCATTCAGTTTTTCTTTTAGAAAGGATGCGGCATATTCTTTGTCCCATGATTTGCTGTAGTACGATAAATGCTTTAAGGCAAAATTTCTGTCCCATGCATCTGTATATCCGTTAAGTAAAGCCGGCATTTCATTTTTGTTAGTTTCGCCAGAAAGTTTGCCTTGTGCCTTGCAGATGTCGCATCCAGAGCAGGCTGCCTGTTCTGCGCCTAATGCATCCAGCAGAATTTGCCGGCGGCAGGTTTTACTTTGGGCAAAATCAAGCAGAACCCGTTCGCGGCTTTTAAATGGAAAAGATGAAAATTTCTGGTAGTCGCTGTAGTTCCATAATAAAAATGAATCTGCTATTCCTCCGTCACGCGCACCACGGCCGCTTTCCTGGATAAAACTTTCTGCTGTCAGCGGAACATCCCGATGAATTACTGTCCGTACGTTTTTTTTGTCTACTCCCATTCCGAAAGCGCAGGTACAGCACAAAACCGCATTGTCTTTTGGGAAAAACCATTTTTCTGTTTCTGTTTTTTCTTCCCTTGACAGACCTGCATGATAAAATCGTACGATTTCCGCTGAATTTGGAAAGTCTGGATTTTTTCCGGGAACTGTTGAAAAAAACATGCGCAGGCTGTGGGCTGTATCTTCGGCTGATTTCCTGGTTCCGCAGAAAACAATGATGGGTCTTTGCTGTGTTTGGACAAGCCGAAAAAGTTCCTTTTCTTTTGCATAAGCGTAAATGACGTTGTAATGAATGTTTGGGCGGTCGCTTTCACTTCGGACAATATGGGCCTCTCCATCAAAAAGGATTTCTGCAACCCGGTTAAGAACTACGGGAGAAGCTGTTGCCGTAAAGGCTGTAACGAGAGGAATGTTCAGCTTTTTGAGGATTTTGCCGAGCGTCAGGTATGCAGGGCGGAAACTGTCTCCCCATTCGGAAACGCAATGTGCTTCGTCAATTGCGGCATGTGCAATTTTGCATTGGCTTAACAGGGCGACAAGTTCTTCATTCTGGAGAACTTCTGGATTTGCAAGAATGATTTTTGCGCCTGCCTTTATTTTTTCAAAATTTGCCTGCCGCTCTTCTTTTGTCTGTCCGCCGCAAAAAACAACATTTGAAATGCCTCCTTCGTCCATGCGCCTTTTCTGGTCAGACATCAGGGCTAGAAGCGGATACATGACAAGGGTTGCACCTGGCAGGAGCAGGGAAGGAATCAAAAAACACAGCGATTTGCCGGCTCCTGTGGGCAAAAGCACAATCTGGCGGCCAAGCGTTTTGTTGTCGCTGTCATTTAAGCCTTGAGCGTCCAGGAGTTTTGCGGCTTCGAGGATGTTTGCAATAA
Organism: Treponema sp.; assembly: GCA_016296655.1. Taxonomy (GTDB): domain Bacteria; phylum Spirochaetota; class Spirochaetia; order Treponematales; family Treponemataceae; genus Treponema_D. Next base: position 9,921 of record JAEDIW010000061.1, read on the forward strand.
CAAGCTGCTGCCACGGATACAGGTAGTCAATATTAAAATATTGTCTGGCAGCAATTAGAGCCGGATTGTCTGTAACGGCATCTTCATCCCGGCATTTCACTTTTTCTTCCATACTGATATAGTTGTGCAGATGCAGAAAAAAAGGAAATTTTTTAAAAAAAATTCTCAAAAAATCCAAAAAAAATTAGGGGAGCGGGCGGCTGATTGAAAATGTCAGGTCGCTCCGTTGCAAGAGGTTTTTGGGCAAGGGGTATGGAGCAGCGCGAAGCGGCCACTGGACCGACTGGAAACGACGGCAATCCCGGCAAAACGTGAGAAGTGCAGCGTTTTGAGTGGGGCTCGGTTGAATGCGTTCGAAGTGGAGGAGGGAAGCGGCTGAAGGTTACTGAACTGCGGAACACCCCGGTTTTGCTGGAGTGAAACGGAAGCAAAATGCCCCCTCTATAGAAAAACTGATTTAATGGACGAATTGTATCAATATAATCTTCACTATTTTATGCCGAAGCATGAAAACGCCTTGTAGCAGTTCATTTTTTTTATAAAAGATTGGATTGACTTTTACACATAAGTATGTGTAATTTAATTGTATAAGGGGTGTGATTATGGCTTCAAATCTGGCGATAAACGATGAGCTTTTAAACAATGCCTTTATGATTGGCGGTTACAGTTCAAAAAAAGAAACTGTAAATACTGCATTACAGGAATTTATCCAAAGAAGAAAGTCCGAAGAACTTATAAATCTTTTTGGTACTGTAGAATATGATGCCGATTATGACTATAAAAAACTTAGGGCAAGAAATAAAAAATGAAGTTTATCATAGTCGATACTTCCGTCTGGTCAAAGGCTCTAAGAAAGAAAAGTTTTTCGGAAAATGAAAAGAAAATGATTAATTATCTTGAAAAAAACTATCCGTGACGGACGAGTAATAATGATAGGCGTCATTCGTCAGGAAATTCTGTGTGGCATTTCAGATGAAAATCGTTTTGAAAAATTACGGAGTGCTTTAGAAGCGTTTTCAGATTTTGAACTTATGGAAGAAGATTATATAACGGCTGCAAAGTATTATAATAAATGCCGAAGTCACGGAATACAAGGTTCTATGACTGACTTTTTAATCTGTTCTGTTGCAGCACATCATAATTTTTCTATTTTTACTTTAGATAACGATTTTGATTATTACAAAGAATATATTGATTTAGATTTAGTAAAAGAATCTGATTGGAATATTGGATAATCACATAACAGTTTTTAAAACCCGGCAAGGTGACTATTTCATTTACGCTTTTTTTGTAAATTCCCAACTAAATAAGAAATTCAGACTAAGTAATTATTATGCGCTTAGCCTAATATCCTGCTTGAAGCGTAAAATACTACATTCAGCCTGCGCTAGTTGTTATGATTAAATAATCCGAGAAAAAGTTGTACTCTGAGTTGACGGACTCGGAGAGCCGGTGGAAGGCAGGCATAGCCTAGGGAGATTAAAAAAACTCGTGCGTT
>JAEDIW010000062.1 GCA_016296655.1 Treponema sp.
AAAACATTTTTTCAGCAGGTAAAATTTATTCAGTAATTTTTACCCATTCAGACTTTTCAAAATTTTTGTCCATTGTCCAGACTTTTGCTTCGCAGTGAACCATTCTGTATACAATTAGATTGAACTGAGTTCCTGATTTTTCCCATTCTTTAAGGAATTTGCGGCTTGGATGGGCAAAAATTTCTTTTCTAAGTTCAGGATCTTCATCCCGAACAAGAGTTCCCTTTACCCGCAGCTGTACTCCATTTTTTGAAAAACAAACTTCGGCCTTAGGATTTGCTTCAATCTGGCTAAAAACATCCTTAAAGTCTCCAGTATGAAAAACAATTCCTGATTCATTAGCCCTAAAAAGCAGCATTCCCCTTACATGAGGCTGGTCGCCTTCAACTGTAGCAAGATGCATGACCATTGTGCTGTTCATCAAATCAAACATTTCTTCTTTTTTCATAAAAACCTCCGTATTCAAACTTTTTGAATTTCAAAACCAATGTTTTTAAGTGCTTTTCCCAGTCTACTTCATTTTCCCTTCAAGATAAAGTGCTTTCTGTACCAGCTGTAAGCCTGTTTTCCCTAAAAATTTGACTTAGAAAATAAAAAGGCTTATCTTTTAATGTGTAATCTCAAAAGACTTTTCTGAAATTTTAGAATTTCGGAAGTGAGCTAAAAACATCTGTAAAAATTCTTTTTTCTGGAGAAAATTATGAAAAACAAAATTACTTTTTTCGCTCTGTTTTCTGCTGTTCTTTTACTTGCAGGCTGCGCAACAACTTCAAAAAACAGTGTTGCATCTTCTGCTGACTTTTCCGGCTCATGGTTAATTGATTCAATGGAAAAAGACGGAATTGCCCAGCAGCTAGTCCTTTCTGAAATTTCCTTTGCCAAAAAAGATGGTAATTTATATTCTGTAACTGGCAATTCCGGCATCAACAGATTTTTTGGCGACGTAACGATTGACGGTGAAAAATTTTCAACTGGCAGCAACCTTGCAGGCACAAAAATGGCAGGTTCGCCAGCAGAAATGGAATTTGAAAATGACTTTATTACCTGTCTCATAGGGGCAGAAAAAATCGTTCTTGAAGGTACAGACGGCGAATTCTTAACGCTCTACAACGAAAAAGACAGAATTAAACTTAGCTTTAGACGAAGTACTCAGGAACGTTAAAAAGCTTTCCTGGATAGTGTACAATAAAGTTCGCAATTTGGGTAATTGAAAAAAGTCATTGAAACCGCCAGAATGTTTTTGCTTAAGAAAACTAAAGGAAGGGAGCAATGACTCAAGAACGGATTCGCAAAAATTGCGGAAATTTGCTAGATGGTAACAGCCAGGTTCCGCTCTGTCAGATGCTTTTATGATAAATCTGAAAAAGGGCTGCCTGAAAAGTAGTGTCCTTCGGAAATTTTATAAATTTTTGTGAGTTACGAATGGAGAAAAGTCTGAAAATCTGGATTGTCGGCGGAATTTGCATGGTTTTGGCAGCAGCTGCCGTAATTTTCTGCTGCATGAAAAATTATTCTTCTCAAGAAAAACCTGTTTCCAGTGAAAAAGAAAGCCTTATTATCGGGTTTTCACAGATTGGTTCGGAAAGTTCCTGGCGAATCCGCAATACAGAGTCAATTTTTGCAGCTGCAAAAGCAAGAAACATAAAAATTCTTTTTGATGATGCAAAGCAGAAGCAGAGCAATCAGCTGAAGGCTATCCGTTCATTTATTGTTTATCAGGTTGACGTTATTGTTTTTGTTCCGATTGTAACTGACGGCTGGGAAAATGTTCTTCAGGAAGCCAAAGAGGCCGGAATCCCTGTAATAATCATTGACCGTCAGATAGATGTGGACGACTCGCTTTATGCCGGCTTTTTGGGCGAAAACGGATATGAAGAAGGCAAAGCCGCTGCAAATTTTCTGCTGAAAAAATGTTCTTCCATGGATACGGAGCGCATTAATATTCTGGAACTGGCAGGAACTGCAAATTCTTCCATTGCTATTTCCAGGGCAAATGGTTTTAGGGATGTCATAAAAACTGACAGACGCTTTTCAATCATTCATTCAGAAGACGGTGATTTTTTGCGTTCCCGTGGCAGAGAAATTGTGGACAGAATTATTGAACACAATGGCGGTCTGAATATAGACGGCTGCCCAATTGATGTAATTTTTTCGCATAATGACCCGATGACGCTCGGTCTGCTTGAGTCCCTTGGAAAAAATCAGCTTGAATATAAGCCAATAATTATTTCAATTGACGGAGAGCAGGAATCAATTGATGCCCTTAAAAATGGCAAACTTAACTGCGTTGTGGAATGTAATCCAAATCTTGGGCCTGTGCTGATGAACCTTGTACAATACGTTGCGGAAGGCCGCCAGATTCCTCGTGCGACGTATATGCAGGAATCTGTTTTTACAGAAGATGATGATTTTTCATTGTATAAACCGCGAGGTTACTGACTTGCCTGAAATTTTACTAAAATCTGGCAAAAGCCTGAAAAAAATACTGCGCAACTCATATGGTTTTGTTATTTTTCTGATGTTTATTCCGACCATTTACTCGATTATCGTCCTGAATATTCATACACGACGTTATGACAAAATTATTTCAAACGTAAGTTCAGCAAACAACATAAATTTGATAGCAAAAGAAGAAATCCCTGATGAGTTGTGGGACATTGTTTGCGGCCGTAATGATTTTGTACGCGGACGCCAATATTTTATGATTGCGGAAATTGTTTCTGGCATTCAGGAAATGAAAAGAAATCTGCCTGATTCCATAAATCAGGAAAAACTTGAACTTGCCCTAAGAACTTGTAAAACTCTTTCCAAAAATATAAAAAAACTTGAAGAGCAGATGAAAAACGGCAGTTCCGTAAAAGAAAACGAAATTTTTCTGGATGATATACGGACTATAACGGTTTTGTTTTCAGAAATCATGCAGGACTTTATCATGACGGAAATAAAAATTGCCAGCGAAACGAACATTTCCATAAAAAAATCTTCCATCGTTCTTTCTGTCCTGCAGATAATAATTTTGATTTTTTCAGTAATAATTTCTGCAAATACATTTCTTTCGGTTTCGCAGAATATAAACACATCCTTGCTGGATATGAAAAATTTTTCTACAAAAATTGCAGAAGGCGACCTTTCTGCACGCACGACAGAACCTGATTTTGAAGAGTTAAAGCCGCTTGCCAGAAACATGAACATAATGGCAGGGCAGATTGATTTGCTCATAAAGCAGAACATCGAAGAAGAAAAAAATTTCCAGAAAGCAGAAATGAAAGCCCTTCAAGCCCAGATTACACCGCATTTTCTGTACAATACGTTCGATACTATTTTATGGCTTGCAGAAGAAGAGCAGACGGATGCTGTTGTAAAAATAACCAAGGCTTTTTCTGATTTTCTGCGCATCTCATTGAGCCGTGGTCATGAATGGATTACAGTTGCACAGGAAATTGAACATATAAAAAATTATCTTACAATTCAAAAAATCCGCTACGCAGACATTCTTAATTACAAAATTCTCATAAACGAGGAAGTAAATAATTTCAAAACATTAAAGCTCGTCCTTCAGCCTCTTGTTGAAAATGCAATTTATCATGGCATAAAAAATAAGCGGGGCAGGGGAAATCTTCTTGTTTCTGTTGATTTTTCTGATGAATCAAAGCAGTTTATCCGCTTTACAGTTCAGGACGATGGAGCAGGATTTTCAAAAGAACGTCTGGAGCAGGTCAAAAAGGAACTTATGGAAGGTTCTGAAAATACTGAAAAATTGAATTCAGTTTATGGACTTTTCAATGTTCACAAAAAGTTGAAATTGTATTATGGTGAAAAGACAAAAGGCATAGAAATAAAATCCCTGCAGAATGAAGGTGCTTTGATTTCTTTTGTAATTCCCTGTGTAATGGAAGAATAAACAGCAGATTGATATGTATAGCGTTTTTTTAGTTGATGATGAACCGATTTTGCTCGAAGGTATCCGCTCAAAGATTGACTGGGAGTCTATCGGCATAAATTTTGTAGGTGAAGCTACTGATGGTGAAATTGCACTTTCAATGTTGCAGGAACTCAAGCCTGACATTCTTATAACCGATGTAAAAATGCCGTTTATGGACGGACTTGAACTTGCTGCAGCCATAAAAAAAATTCAGCCGTGGATAAAAATAATCATTTTGTCAGGACATGATGAATTTGACTATGCCAAAAAAGCAATTTCAATTGGAGTTGAAGATTATCTTTTAAAGCCTTTTACCGCCAGCGAAGTAATAGAAAGTGTCAAAAAAGTTACTGAACATATAGACCTTGAACGTGCCCAGCTGTCAAGCATTTCAAGGATGAAAGAAGAATTAAAATCACGCAATAAACTGATTCAGAAGGAATTTTTGAACAATCTTGTACATGGTTCTTTAAACTTTGATGAAGCAGTTGAAGACGGACGGAAAATTTCACTGGAACTTGATTCCAGTTTTTACAGAATCATCATCAGCAGGATTGTAAGTTCTTCTCAGGACGTTCAGCTTCAGGAGCAGGCATGTTCCCTCGTAAACTCTTATTCATCTGCATGGACGCATGCCTTGAGTTTTTTCCATGGAAACAATCGCCTTGTTTGTATTGTAAAAGGCAATGATGTTTCTGAACTTGAAGAAAATACTTTTCATATAGCAGAAACCATTGAACATATTGTTACAAAAGATCAGAAATGTGTCGTCTATACAACGATTGGCAGGACAGTTGAAAAACTTTCTGAACTCAGTCTGTCTTATTCCGATGCAAAAAAAATTCTGGAAGTTACAAATTTTGGCAGCAAAAGCGTGATTATCAGCTCTGAAGATATTGATGTTGACAATATTGAACTGCTGAATTTGAAAGAAAATAATCCTTTAGTGGAGCGGTTAAAGTATGCCGGGAAATCTGATATTTCGGCAATAATTGAAGAATCTCTTTCCTTAATCCGCAGCAATCCAAGCCAAAGCAAGGTTTTTTCATCTTATCTTCTGGTTGACTTGATTTTTGCAGTTTCCCAGCTTGTAGAAAGTTTTGGCGGAAATCTAAAGGAAGAAAAACCGCAGATGATTCAGCGCAGTTTTATAGACAGCGCCGTAAATGACGAAGAGTCGTTTGTTACAAAAATTCAAGATATATTGAATTTTGCACTTGATTATCGTGACTCAAAGATGACAAGCCGTTACGGAAGCATTATTTTAAAGGCAAAGGAATATATCGACAAAAATTATGCTAATCAAAATACAACTTTGACTTCCGTTGCCGACTACGTATGCTTAAGCCCTAATCATTTCAGCACGATTTTTTCACAGGAATGTAACACTACTTTTATAGAGTATTTGACAAATGTCAGAATTGAAAAAGCCCGCCAGCTGATAAAAAACACAGACATGAAAGGCTATGACATTGCCTATGAATGTGGGTTCAGTGACCCTCATTATTTCAGCTATATTTTTAAAAAAAACACGGGGCTTACACCCCGTGAATATAAAGCATCTATAGCGGACTGAACATATTTTCTATGCAGCCATTGTTCCAAGTTTCTTTTTTCTGATTGAAAGAATTACACTCTGCAGCAGGATAAAGAAACAAAGCATAAGGCCTGTTGTAATGCTCTGCCAGTAAGGTTCCCTTAATCCAGAAGCAACTACGATGTTGTTGATTGTCTTTAAGGACATTACACCGAATAAGGTTCCGATTACGCTTCCTACACCACCTGAAAGCAATGTTCCGCCAATGATAGACGAGGCAATTGCCTGCATTTCTGCACCAGATGCATTTGATGCATTGCCGGCACCTGTATGCAGCAGGTAGCAGAATCCTGCAATTCCTGCCAGAAGTCCGCACAAAATGTAGGCAAAAAACTGAGTTCTCTGAACATTAATTCCAAGCATCAGGGCACTTTCTGAGTTTCCGCCAACTGCATAAAGATTACGGCCAAAACGTGTCCATTTCAGTGTTGCCCAAAGCAAAATTACAACTATAACGGCAATTATAACACCGACTTCAATGTAGCATGGAATCCAGTTTCCGTTTTTTGCATAACGCCCGATTAACGGCAAATCAATCCAATGTTCTTTCAGTGCAATGAATGCTTTCTGTGTTGCAGTACGAGGAACTTTGCTGACAATTGTTGTCATTCCTCTTGTAAAGAACATACCTGCAAGCGTTACAATGAACGGCTGAATTTTCAGGTATGAGATAAAAAATCCCTGAACAATGCCCATTGCAAGACCTATTCCAAGTGAAATCAGCACTGAACTTAAGATTCCGTTTCCATGGTTTTCCATAAAGACAACACAGGTCATGGTAATTAAGGCAACAGAACCTCCTACAGAAATATCAATTCCACCTGTAATCATGACAATCGTCAGACCGCATGAAATTACAATCAGGTATGCATTATTATTGAACAGGTCAATGAACTGCTGAGGATTCAAAAATCCTTCGCCCCAAACAGTCATAGCAAAAATATACATTGCAAAGAAAGTGATTATCGTAATTGTAAGAAGCAATGTTGTGTTTGAAAGAGGCTGCCTGTCCTTTTTTGTAGATAATAAGTTTGAAAAAATATTAGCCATATTATTTTGCCTCCGCTTTTACAGCAGAATTTGCATTCTGGGAAAGTTTGTTTTTAATCTGCTTGAACCAGCTTTTTACGACAGGGGAACCAAGAATTACGATAGTAATGATTACAACTGCCTTATAAGCTCTTACAGAAGTTGAAGGAACTTTCATTGCATAGAGTGTTGTTGTCAAAGCCTGAATGATGTATGCACCAAGGATTGAACCTGAAAGTTTGAATTTTCCTCCACCCAGTGAGTTTCCACCGATTGCAACTGCAAGAATTGCATCCATTTCAATGTCAAGCAAGATGGTTTCATGATTGATAAGTCCGATTCTACATACATTCATAGAACCTGCAAGCGTTACACAAATTCCCAAAATTACAAAAACAATCATTTTCATAAATACAGGATTTATGCCGTTTAATTTTGCAGCCCTTTCGTTGATTCCTACAGCCTGAATATAAAGGCCAAGAGTTGTCTTTTTGAGCAGCAGGTTTATCAGGATAATAAAGGTGATTACGATTAAAATCGGTGTCGGCACTGCAATATGGGGAATGAATCCACCGATATATTTAAGCAGCGGACTTTCTACATTAGGCGTTGCACCTCCGTTTATCCAGTATGCAATAGGACGCCCAGCTGTGTATAGAATCAATGAAGCAATCATCGGCTGAATGTTGAATTTTGCAATAAGAAGCCCGTTGAACAGACAGAACAGCGTTGCAACAAAGCATGCAAAAATAATTGCTGCCAGAATAACCGGCACATTTATTGTGTTTGCCCGCAGAATTTTTACAAAAACCGAACCAGCAATTGCAGCTGCAGCACCAATGGAAATATCCTGCCCTTTTGTTGCAGAGGTAATCAATGTCATGCCAACTGCAAGAATCGCAAGTTCTGACGCCCCGTTAAGAATACTGATTAAGTTTCCTGATAAAACTGTATTGCCAAAATTGTTCTTTTTAATTGCAATAGAGAAAAAAGCTGGGTCGCGAATAAGATTAAAAAGAACAAGAACAGTCAGTGCAATAATTGGAATTGCAAGCTGGGACTGCAGCAATTTTTTCAGGCTGTCTTTTATTTTATTTATCATTTTGAGCTTTACCTCCGGCAATTGTTTTCATGATTATGTCCTGAGTCAAATCATCACCTGTTAATTCACCTACAATGTTGCGGTCGCGCATTACAATCAGTCGCTGGCATACAGAAAGCATTTCCTGAATTTCCGATGAAATAAATGTAACAGCAACCCCTTCTTCTGCAAGTTTTAAAACCTGCTTTTGAATTTCAAGTTTTGTTCCTACATCGATACCGCGTGTCGGTTCATCAAGAATCAGATACTGTGGATGAGTCAACAGCCATCTTCCAAGAATAACTTTCTGCTGGTTTCCGCCGGAAAGAGCTTTTATAGGAGTTTCCTTTGAAGCAGTTTTTATCTGCAGCAGTTTGATGTATTCGTCTGCAATTTTTTCTGATTCAGCACGTGAAATCGGTTTGTTAAATCCTTTAAGAACCTGGGCTGCAAGAATCAGATTTTCGCGTACAGACAAATCCTGAATGATTCCATCACCTTTGCGGTCTTCCGGCAGATAACCGATTCCATTTTTCATAGCATCTTTCGGCTTTGAAATTTTTACGTCTTTGCCGTTGATTTTTACTTTTCCGCCTGTTACTCTGTCAGCCGCAAAAATTGCCCTTACGCTTTCGCTTCGACCAGAACCCAGCAAACCTGTAAAACCGTTAACTTCACCCTTGTTTATTACAAAGTCGAAAGGTTTTACGCCTTCCGCACTTGAAAGGTCTTCTGCCTGATAAACATTTTCTACAGAACCTGAATAAGCTCCTTTCTGTTCCTTAAGTTTTGAAATGTCTTCAAGGTCTTTACCAAGCATTGCAGAAATAAGGTCTACACGAGGCATTTCTTTTATTGTATATTCACCAACAAGTTCACCGTTCCTTAAAACCGTGATTTTGTCGCAAACTTCGTATACCTGATCAAGAAAGTGCGTAATAAAGATGATTCCTACGCCACGAGATTTTAAATCCCTCATTAATGTAAAAAGAAGTTCAACTTCCCTTTCATCCAGCGATGAAGTAGGTTCATCGAGAATAAGAACTTTGCAGTCCATGTCTACAGCCCTGGCAATTGCAACCATCTGCTGAACTGCAAGAGAGCAGGTTCCAAGCTGCTGTGCACCTTTCGCAGGGATGTTTAGCTTTTTTAAAATTTCATCAGCCTTTTTTACTTGAGCACTGGCGTTTACAAAATAATATTTTCCGCGTCCAATGAACATGTTTTCTGCAACTGTTAAGTTTGGACAGAGAGTAATTTCCTGATAAACTGTACTGATTCCTAAATTTTGAGCATCCTGAGGAGAACGTATGTTTACAGGTTCTTCATGCCCTGAAATTCTGATTTCTCCAGCATCTTTTATGTATACTCCTGTTAAACATTTGACTAGAGTTGATTTACCTGCTCCGTTTTCTCCCATTAAAGCATGAATTTCACCTTTGCAAAGAGTAAAGTCTACATTTTGCAGAGCTTTTACTCCCGGAAATTCCTTTGAAATTCCACGCATGGTTAAAACAACATTTTCGTCCATTAGATAACCGCCTGTTTTATTTAATTTTAGAAAAAAAAGACGTAAAGCATACGCGTTCAGGCATCATGCTTTACGTCGTCGAAAAACTAGAAATTAGTCGCCAAGACCATATTTGTCGATGTCAGCCTGTGTAATTGTCTTTGCATCGAAACCTTTTTCTTCAGAAATAACTTTCTTTGAAGGTACTTTGCCAGATTTAATCATCTGTTCAATTACACCAGCCTGGAATGGAGAACACTGTCCATCATAGTTCCAGTTTCCAGCAAGCAGTTCGCGCAGAGCCCATTTGTTGCAGTCAAAGCCCATTACAATAACGTCACCTTTTACACCATGTGTAATTCCAGCTTCGTCGAGAGCTGCAACAGCACCCTTTGCCATACCGTCATTTTCAGCATAGATTACATTGAATTTTTCACCAGAGTTGATAACTGCTTCAACAATTTTCTTTGCTTCAGCTTCGTCCCATGTAGCTGTCTGCTGAACAACTTTTTTCATTGTTCCTGCAGCAAATTCTTTATCCAAAGCAGCTGTACGACCAATCTGAGCATCAGAACCCATAGCACCCTGAATATGAATTACATTGTAAACAGGCAGTTTCTGTGATTTAAGCCATGCAACAGCTGTATTACCCTGGTTAGCCATGTTTGAAACTACAGCAGATTCATAAAGATCTTCGCTTGTGTTAATCATACGGTCAAAAAGGAAAACTTTGATTCCTGCACGTTTTGCATTTTTCAGAACAGCATCCCATCCGTCTGTAGCAGCAGCTGAAAGAAGAATGTAATCAACACCGTCTGTAATCATCTGAGAAGCAGCATTTAACTGTTCATCATTTTTCAAGCTGTAGAATGTTGAAACTTTGTATCCTTTTGCAGCAGAGAATACAGTTTCCATATCTTTTACGTTTGCAGCACGATAACCAGATTCTGAAGGTGGGTTGTTGATAATACCAACTTTAATTTCACTTGAAGCAGCTGCTCCTTTGTCAGCTTTACCACCAGCGAACAGACTTGCTACGCACAAAAGTGCAAAAACTGTAGTTAAAATTTTTTTCATCTAAATGCCTCCTGTTATTTTAGATGTTCCAGATACAACAAGACTTTTTGTATGTTAGTCCTGATTTTTAAGTGAATATGACTGAACTGCAGCAGAATCAGTCATCTTTTTATGAATGTATTCTAAGCCTGAATTTCTTATTTTTGAATTAACTTTTTTTTGTTTTTTATTTAAAATTTTTCAGTTTTTTTGCTTTTTTATAAAAAAATAAATCTTCAAAAACTAAAAAAGTTAGAAAAAATACGGAAAAAGTTTAAAATTTTACGCAAATTTTAAACTTTTTTCATCAATCATTGCATCACCTTAAGCCAGTTGCCCTTACTTTTTTTAGAGAAATCCACACAGCAATTTACACATTAATCCGCCCGCTAATCCGCATATTAACGCACCCGAACACTCCCGTGTAAAAAATCATGCTTCCAGAAAAGCTACAGCTTCTTTTTCATGCAGACAGAATCAGCCATGCATTTATACGGTCCATAATTCGGAAAAACTTCAAACCCCGTTTTCCTGTATAAAGCCATCGCATTTGTCAATACTTCCCCAGTTTCCAGAATTAAATATTCAAAACCCTTTTTCTTCGCAGAATCTTCCATTATATTCAGCAATTTTTTTGAAATTCCCCTTCCGCGAAATTCTTCCCGAACAAAAACTCTTTTCAGCTCTGCACATTTTTCGTCATATTTTTTAAAACTTGCACAACCCGCAGGAATTGCCTCTCCATCACCAGACTCTACGTATGCAACAACTACATCGTGAATATCATCAAGCTTATTATATGGAATATATTCTGCCCTGATTTCCTCTCCGCCAGCAGCCTTATTCAAAAAATCATCAAGCTCATGACACAACTCCACAAAATCCATGTTACAACCGTCTGTATATTCAAATTTCATTTTTTCTCCTTTTTTACCGTTTTATAATACCTTTTTACGCATTATTTTTAAATAGAACGCATTTTCGCCATTCAAACCCAAAGATTCGTAAAATTACTCTTTTCTTTTTTCTTCTTTTGGGGGCAGACTGGATTGCCAGACGGGCTTTCCACCCTTCGCTGTCCGCTCATCCCCTGCGCAGCATGGGACTTTGGGGTTCCAGGCCCGGGCCCAGCGTTTTTGAAATCAGTTTTCCGCTTACCAGGCC
>JAEDIW010000063.1 GCA_016296655.1 Treponema sp.
GGCCTGGTAAGCGGAAAACTGATTTCAAAAACGCTGGGCCCGGGCCTGGAACCCCGCAGTCCCCTGCTGAGCAGGGGATGAGCGGACAGCGAAGGGTGGAAAGCCCGTCTGGCAATCCATGCTGCCCCCAAAAGAAGAAAAAAAAAGCCCTGCACTTAGTGAAAAGGCAGGGTTTCAAATTAGTTACCAGAACCAGTATCATTTACTTCATCGCGGAAAACTTTTCCAAAATGGGAAAGATAATCGGCAAAAGAAATGTAGCTTAACGCAAGACAAAGGGCAAAAAGTGCAATTGAAATGTTTTTCAGCAATGGGAGTAACGATGAAACATCAAAGCCGAGTCGTGCGGCACATTCAACGGCGAGGGCAAAAAAGCCTGATGCAATATATACAACGGTTTTTAACTTTCCGCCTTTACGTGCTGCAATAGCAATTCCTTTTTTTGTTGCAATCATGCGGACAAAAAGCATGGAAAATTCGCGGTAGATTATAAGAATAAAAATGAACAGCGGCATAAAAGCTGTTCCAGCAGCTCCATTAAACATAAGACAAGAAAAGGTTGTAATGTGCAGCATAACGTCTGCAAAAGGGTCAAAAAGTTTTCCGAAATCGCTTACCTGATTTTGTCTGCGTGCAAAAAAGCCGTCAAGAAAGTCTGTAAACTCAAGAAAGCCCAGCATAGGAATCATAATGAATACAGACAAAGCAGAAAATTTTCCTGTCCAAAGGGGAACAAAATAAAGAAGAAAAAATAACGGCGCACCAAGGATGCGGCACATAGTAAATTTGTTTGATAATTTCATAAAAAAAATATGTAACGAACAGGTATAAAAGTCAAGTAACAAAATTCAGAACAAAGAACAGAAGCTTTGAATAAAATTTCTGACCAAGATGAACTATAAGACTGCATTTTATCACAGTTGCCCAAGAGCCTGATTTTTTTTCTGTTTGCAGGCTTTTTCACAGTTTTTTGAATGTGTAAAAAGCCTGCAGCAGAATCTTACGGATAGGTCTTAAAATCCTGAACGATACTGATTGCCGATTCAATTTTATAATCAGGGAGAATTTTCCTTGAAACTGAAAGAGCTTTTTCAACTACAGCAGAGGAATCTGCAACGCCCTGCAGAACAATTACTCCATTTTCGTTTTCTGCATGCAGGAAGTTAATATTGAGCTTGTATTCAAAAATCAAGGAATTTACAAGGCTTTGGGCGCAGATGCGTTCCTGAATGCGTTTTTTACCGGCAAGTTCCTTTTCCGAAGTAATATCGCGCTTAATCAAATCTACAATTATATCGGAAGCTTCTTCAACTCCAAAAAGGCCTGTATTAAGGACAAGATGAAACAGACTTGCATCTGTGCATTCAATGTTGAAAAAACTTTTGTGAAAGCCAAAGCGGTTTGTATCACTTTCGTTAATGCGCTGGTTTGCCTGTTTTTCGTCCCAATTAAACTCTGCCATCAGACGTGCCCGACGCACAGAATCTTTTGCAACAAAACGAACTGTCAGAACATTCTGCAAATCATTCAGAATTGCAAATGCGCCACGTCCGATTAAGATGCAGTCGCCTTCAGATGCTGCTTCAAGAATTACCATCTGAAGATAATGTAGATATTCATCGCGTTCTTTTGCTAAGGATGCAAAAAAACCGGGTTTGCGTTCATCGTATTTTTTCAGAGTTTCTTTGTCAAATCCCAATGCAATAATACGGCGTTCAATTTCCTTGCGATTAATAAAAGAATAATGCAGTTTTTTTGCAGTTGCTTCTGCAATTTCATCTCCTAAAGCTGCAACCTGTCGGGAAATAGTAATGATTGCCATAAGACCTCCTATTAGTATAAGAATTACTAGCTAAAATATGCTGACGGAATCTCTTTTTTACTGTCAATTTATATTATATAATAAAAACTGGATATTACAAATGTTAAATTCTGGGAAAAATATGGATAAAGATTTTGTAAAAGAAAAGACTTGCGATGATGACGATTTAATCTGGAAAGAATGTTCAAAAAAGGAAATTCTGAGCATTCCGGTTTTCAGTGTTATGGAAACCACCAGCATTTCACCGGAAGGCGAAACTGGAAATTATTATGTTATGGATGCGAATGACTGGGTTATCACAATTCCTGTAATGGGGAAAGATTTTCTGATGGTAAAACAGTGGCGGCATGGCGAAAAGCAGATAAGCATAGAATTTCCTGGTGGAGTTCTTGAAAAAGGCGAAGATGCGGAAGATGGTGCAAAAAGGGAGTTAAGGGAAGAAACCGGGTTCGAAGCAAAAAAAATGGTTCATTTGGGAACTTTCAATCCAAATCCGGCATTAATGACAAATCATGTGCATATATTTGCAGCACTGGAGCTTGAAAATTGCGGGAGTCAGGAACTTGACAAAGATGAATACGTAAATGTTCTGAAAATGCCTGAAAATGAAGTCCTTGCAAAACTTGGAACAAAAGAATTCCAGCATGCCCTTATGGGCTGTGCAATGGCCATGTACTTGAGGTATAAGCTCAAAGAGCAGCAGTTTTAACAAAAAAAAGCCTGACTTTTTGGAAATCAGTGCAGAAAACATTGAAAACAAGAGTTTTGAAGTTTCTACAGCAACTGTTTACCAGTCAGGCTTTTTTTTCAGCAGGAGCTGACCAAACGTAAAGTTTATAGTGTAAATGCTAAAATAAATTCAGCATAAAGAACTTATTAGACAGCCCCATTTAAAAAATTTTTCTAGCGTTTCATATTATAGGCATCATAGCTTTTTGAAGGGCTATAAACACCTTCCCTAAATTCGCCTGAAAGGCTTGGGATTTCCATTTTCATTCCTGGAAGAATCAAGTTAGGATCATCTGGCTTGGGCATGGAATTCTTGTTTTTCTGGTATAAATTTTCCCAAAGACGAGGGTCGTTGTAAACGTAAGGGCGACCAGAAATGTTCCAATAACAGTCTTTTGTCTGCTCCCATGGGCGAACAACATAATATTGTGGCAGCGGAGTAATTTCATATACATCTGCCAGAACGTCCAAAACCTGCTGCGCATACGTTGAAGCAGATTTAAAGTCTTCGTTTTTGTATTCCCGTCTGGCATTTTCCATTGCAGTTTCTGCAGATGAATAAGCCATTGGGAAATTTTTGTCTACATAAATTGACTTTGCCCATTCAATTTTCTTTTGTGCCAGGCTCATGTTTTTATCTGCATCAGTTTTTACGAGCATCATATCAATGTAAGCCTTTGAAAGAGCAGCATTTTCTTCTGCTTTTAAGGCATACTGTTCTGAAAGTTCATATTCACCGGCATTTAATGCAGACTGAGCTTTACGGGCGTATTCATTTGCAAGCTTTTGATATGTGTTATTAACATAACTGACCGCAAACAATGCTGCGCCTGTCAAAATAACAGCAAAAACAGACAGTGCTTTTTTCATTTTTCACCCTCCTGAATTTCTTCTGCTTCAATTTCAGCAGCGGCTTTTCCCATTTCCGTTGAATCAACATCGATTACAGCAGATTCAGGATCTTTGTATTCATCCTGCTCCAGCAGAGTTGAATTTTCATCTTCAATTCCTGCAACAGCACTCTTCAGTGGAGCTATTGTGTCAGCTTCTGTTGCATAGGATTCAGATTTTTCAACTGCAGCACGAGCTTTTTCAATTTTAGCCTGAGCTTCTGCACGTTTTTTTGAAACGCTTTCATACAGTTTAGTAAAAGATTCTTCTGCATCTTTGTAACCTTTATAAGCTTCTTCTGGATTGCGGGTTACAAGAGCTGAGTCTGCCTTTACGATTTTGTCGGCATAAGATTTATAAACTGCCTTTTGTGAAACACCTGCATAAACGCTGTCTGCCTTCTTTTTTGCAGTAATTGCAGATACACGGGCTTTTTTTGCCCTGCCGTTAAGACCTGCAAAAAGAACTTTCGAATAAGACTCATTTACAGTCTTTGCAGTTGCAAGCAGCTGGCTTGAATTTGCACCGGCTTCATATTCTTTCTGAAGTTTAGAAAGTGCTGTTTCAGCCTTAGTCCAGTCATTTTTATTATATTGAGAAAGACCGAGTTCTTCTATCTGCTGTTTTTTTCCTAATGCAAGCGAAGCTTCTGCTATAGCCTCATACATGGCTGTAAGTTCCTGCATTTCAGATGAAAAAGATTCTGTTGAAAAATGTTCTGCAACATAATCTTTTCTGTCAAAATATTTTTTTTCAGCAGCACCATACTGTTCAGGCAAAATTTCTGCAGCCTTTGCATCAGCAGCTGCTTTTCTAGCCTTTTCTAGTTTTTCAAGTCCCTGCTGATTTTCTGCAGAAAAATCGGGAACCGGTTTTGATTCTTCTGGCAAAGCTTCCTTAACAGCTTCTTCTGCAGGTTTTTCCGGCTCCTGTGGAGTTTCAACAATATTCTGTTCCAAAACAGGTTCTGCTTCTGGGGTTGATTTACAGGAAGCAAAAACAAGTAAAAAAGCCATTGCAAAAAGGATAATTACTTTCTTCACTATATTAATCCTCCAAATGAATTAAGGGCACACTAAAACTCACTTTCAGTAATTTTTAGAAACTCCCATTAATATTTTCGAAACGAGCATCGAATTTATTTAAATGTTTTCTCAAGCCGTCTCAAAAAGCAAACATCATTTCATAATATTCAGAATACTATACATTTCTAAAAACGGCAATGTTCTGACAGCGAGTTTTTCTAATTTTAAAATTATTGTTTTTACAAATTTTATGATAAAATAGAGATTAGGAGAAATGGAGGCTGGAAGAAGCTTATCCGAACAATCGAATTTCTTCGCGTCTAACGATGCTCACAAGAAAAATAGTGAATACAGTTAGGTCTGAACAAATCTGATTGTTTAAATTTATAAACTCTGCCTAAAATGGTGTCAGAGTTTTTATTCATAAGTTCGCGTTGCGAACTTCATTATTATGGGAGGTTTTTATGGCTGATGATTTTTCATTTAATATTGAAAAGAATTTAGGAACTCTTTCAGAGGGAAAAGGTGGCTGGAAAATGGAATTGAACCTTGTAGCATGGGGTGAACGTCCTGCAAAATATGACATCCGCAGTTGGTCTCCAAATCATGACAAAATGGGAAAAGGCATAACTTTCACAAAAGAAGAATTAACTGCATTGAAACAGCTTCTCGATTCTATAGATTTGTAACCAGCCCTTACAAAAGATTGAATTTTTAAGAACAAAAGACTTCAAGACTGTTTCAAAAGTCAATTTCATACTCGCTACAGAAAGCTCCGTTTTTCATAATGATTGAAAACAACATCGTCTGTAGCTGTATGTTTTCAAGTTGAAGCCCTAAAGAACGGATGGAAACATCTGTAGAAGCAATCAAGGCAAGGCATGCTGTCGTTTGACCGGCAGTCCACACACGGGCTGCATTTTTATACTGAGTACGAGCCTTTGCGCTGGCAAAGCCTTTTGTTTTTAGAGTAAAATCATCGGGGGTTGCCCCACCGGCATGCAAAGTATGCCACAAAATCAAATTTCTGAAACAATAAGAAAGTCCTCCCAACAGCAGAACAGAAGAAAAATTTTTTGAAAGCTGAAGTTTCTGCAAGACGGACAAAGCTGACTCAAGGCGTTCCTGTGCAGACTTTTGAAAATCAGACATTGTATCAAAAAGTGTAAAAGCTGACTCTTCCCTGTTGTGAGCAAGAAACTTTTCAATATCAGCAACTGTAATTTCGTAGCCTTCAGGAAAAAACAGAAAAAGTTTTGAACATTCTGTTCTCAAAGCTTCCGTATTGTTTTCAACCAGCTCAAGAATTGTCTCGGCTGCATCTGAACCTAGAATATAGCCCTCTTTCTTAAAAAATTTTTTGAGCCATTCAGACTTTCGATTTTCAAACATTTCCCAAAAAACCTGTTTATTTTTGGGAGGCACAAGCTTTGCAACTTTTGCATCAATTGAAATTTCATCAGAAACCAGAATAAGTACGTTAGAGTCGCCTGTTACAGATTCTGCCCATCTGGTAAGCAAAGCTACATCTTCCTTGCCTTTCAGCAATTCAGCTCCCCGCAATACAACACAGGATGCTGGTACAAAAAGCGATTCACTTTGCAAAGTTGTCATTACTTCTGAAAAACTTGTTTCAGAAGCGTAATAAAGATATTCGTCTATTTCACCGAACTTTTTCTTCATTGCAGACTTTACAGCCGCAACAGCTTCATTACGCTCACCGATTTCAGGGCCTGTAAAAAGATAAATGGGAGCTGGCATTTTCAGTAAGTACGAACGATATTTGAAAGAATACCGACAATCCGAACATTCTGGCTATAAATTGCCTGGAAAGCAGGATTTTCTGGCTGAAGCCGGATTCTGCTAGATTCCTTGTAATAACGTTTTAATGTTATTGCATCATCAAGCACAGCAACTACAATCTGTCCGTCAGCAGCTGTAGAAGCCTGCTCTACAACAGCCAAATCACCTTCAAGAATTCCTGCATTTATCATGCTGGAACCTCTTACACGCAGTGCAAAATAATTTTTGTCAGGACGCACAAAAGGTTCCGTCAAGGCTACATAACCGTCAAGATTTTCTTCACAAAGCAATGGTTTTCCAGCAGCAACAGTTCCAAGTAAAGGGACCTTACTTACATACGGTGATGTCTCACGTTTTAAGTCATTGCGCAGAACTTTGATAGAGCGGGAACGCTTCTGACTTTGAGATAAATATCCTTTTTTCTGCAATGCAGCTATGTGATCCTGAACAGCCCGAAGGGAAATGCCGAAATGCTCCCCAATTTCCCTGACTGTAGGAGGAAAAGAATTATCTTCTGTAAAATCTGAAATAAAGGATAATACTTCTTTTTGACGATTTGTAACTTCTCTCATAACTTATTCTTCTTCAAACTTTGACTCAAATAAAGCTTCGATGGTTTTTGCAGCTTCTTTTTCATCACTGCCTTCTGCCTGAAGTTTTATAACCGAATTATAGCCTGCCGCCATAGTAATAACACCCATAATAGATTTTGCATTTGCAGAAATGTCATCACGAATAAGAAGAATCTCGCTTTCAAACCTATTGGCAGTCTGCGAAATAATCGCGGCAGGCCGTGCATGAATTCCTGCACGATTCTTAACTGTTAATAATTTTTCGACCATAAAAGTTTCCCCTATTTTTATAGCTATGGGTCAATGCATAATCCTTGCCCTTAATTTGCAAAATCAATAAAAATCATCGCCACTATAGTAAACAGCCTGGGCTTCTCCAGTTTCAATCCATTTAATAATATTCTGGTTAAAATCTCTGGCGGAAAAATAACCCATTCTTTTTAACCGTTCATTTTTAGCAGCTGCTTCCAAAATAATCGGCAAATTTCTTCCCGGTTTTACAGGAATTTCAAGCATAGGAACTTTTACTCCAAACAGTTCTACAGTCTTTTGATCAGTTCCGATTCTGTCGTAAACTTTTTGGGAATCCCATTCTTCAAGATTTACAACAAGCTGAATTTCCTTTTGATTACGAATGGCACCAACACCGTACATCTGCGTAACATTTATAATTCCAAGTCCTCGGATTTCCATGTGGTGGCTTATCTGATTGTTTGCTCCCTGACCAATTATCGTATTTCCGTTAACACAGCGCATTTCAACAATATCATCTGCAACAAGCCGATGCCCGCGTTCAACAAGTTCAAGCGCAGCTTCACTCTTTCCAACTCCTGAATGACCAGAAAGGAAAATGCCGATACCATAAACTTCAACAAGAACTCCATGCATAGTCTTGTGAGGTGCAAAAACCGTCGAAACTACACGCAGCAATCTTGATGAAAAATCCGATGATTCCAAATCTGTCTGCAAAACAGGACAGTTCGCTTCTTCTGCAATGGCAAGAAATTCTTTGTTAGGTTCAAGTCTATGGGTAAAAACACAGCATGGAACCTGATAAGTAAAAAGCTTTTTTATATTTTCCGAATTGCCTTCATTCTTAAGCTTCGCAAGATAAGCTGTTTCTCCACGTCCAAAAACCTGAACGCGCTGATACGCAAAAGCTTCATAAAAACCTGACAATGCAAGCCCAGGCCTGTTCACATCAGGAACAATCAACGGACGTGTCAGACCGCGCCTTCCAGCAATGCATTTTAAATTTAAGGAATCATGCCCTTGAAGCTCCAGTTCAAGAAGATCAAGGACTGTAAATTTTTTCTCAGCCATATATGTATACTATACACTTAGATAACCATTTATGCAACGAAAATTTTTATTGAACATTTAGAGAATGCTGATTAACACTCAAAGCCATTATTCAGCACATTCCGGCAAATTGCCGTAAATCATTGACTTACGGATTATCAGCTGCTTTCAAAATTAAAACTAAAAAATCTTCAATAGATTTTATTCAGTTTTCCTTAGGTTTTCCCCAAAAATTAATGTTTTCCAATATTAAGGGCAGAAAAAAACAACGAAGTTTTACCAGACATTTTTTATCTTTGCATTAAACCTTGAAAAAAAAAGCTGCCTCAAAAACTTTCAAGACAGCTTTTTATGAAGGAATCAGGCTACTTTTTTTCCTGAACCTTGTCCTTTTCCTTTTTGATTTTATTGTCAAGAACATCCATCATTTTGTTTAATCCGGCATTAAAGTCAAAATCACTGCCAGTTACATGAGCCTGTGGACCCCACTTAAAATGAACAGTTGTATCAAAAGAATATTCTTTGTCATGCTTTACTTTTAAAGTCAAATCGACAATTAAATCTTCAGCATAATCAATTCTCTTCAATTTTTTTTCAATCATTTCCGACTGTTTTTGCTCCAATTCAAATCCAACTGCAGAAATGTTTTTTGTCATATTAGCTCCTTACCCGAAAAGTCAAAAAATACAGTCAAACTGAATGCAGGTACAGAAATAAGATTTCTGAAAATGGATTTTCCAGAAATTTCATAACGCTTTCCGCTGCATTTTAAATTTTCAGACAGCCCGGTATTTTTTTTTAAGCGTGTATGCTTTCTTGCAACGAAGTTTTGCATACAGCATGGCAAGATGAATGCAACCTGAAAGGTAAACTTTCACCTCAGACCTTACGATTTAAAGTATAACCCTGAAATGCAAAAAAGACAAAATTTAAAAACATTCATATTTCCGGAAACTGGTAAAATGGAAGGCCGAAGCATGAGCTTAAAGCCTTGACCAAACCGTTTGTCGGGCTTAAAAAAATTTTTAGCCATACGGTTTTGTCAAGGCACGCTGGCGCTTAAAGCCTTGACCAAACCGTTTGTCGGGCTTAAAAAAAATTTTTAGCCATACGGTTTTGTCAAGGCACGCTGACGCTTAAAGCCTTGACTAAACCGTTTGTCGGGCTTAAAAAAAATTCTTAGCCATACGGTTTTGTCAAGGCACGCTGGCGCTTAAAGCCTTGACTAAACCGTTTGTCGGGCTCAAAAAAAATTTTTAGCCCGCCATGGAGGCAGGCGAAGCCGCGACTGGAAGGAACGGAGTGACTGAAGCCGCCGAGCGTGAGCGAGTGCCGGAACGGCGGTCTTCCAGCTCCTTGCTCCTGAAAATAAAAAAAATCATCGGGAATAAGAAGATTCAATATTCAGCTGGGCACGGTACTTTGCCACTGTTCTTCTGGCAATTTTTATACCTTTTGCCTCAAGCAATTCGACAATTTTCTGGTCGGAAAGACGTTTGGCCTGTGGCGGCTGGGATTTTATGATGCTGGAAATTTCAAATTTTACAGACTGCCTTGAAATGCTTTCCGGAGCGCTGGAAATTTGTTGAATGCTATCCTTTTGCTGAACTGCATTTGAAAAGAAAAACTTGATTGGAAAAAGTCCCCACTCACATTGAATGTATTTGCTGTTTGCCATGCGTGAAACAGTAGCTTCGTGAACTTCAATAGCGTCTGCAACATCTTTCTGCCTAAGCGGCACAAGATATTTAGGCCCTTTTTCAAAAAACGCAAGCTGAAAGCGGACAATTGCAGAACAGGCACGAACAATCGTCTGACTGCGGAATTCCAAATTTTCAATGAAAATCCGGGCATTTTTCACAGAACTTTCTATAAATTTTTTCTCTTCAGAAGAAACTGAATGCTCACCTTTTCTGTCCGATGCAGATTTTTCGAACTGAAGGTAATCAGAAGCCAGACAAACAGACGGAATTACATTGTCTGCTACTGAAATTTTGAATGACGAACGGCCGTTTCCTGAAACAACATCTTTTTCCTGAAAAGTTCCTGCACCAGAATCTGGAATCTTTGTTACATAAACATCAGGAACTACAAAAGGGCTTGCAGCAGATGCAAACTGTCTTGCAGGTCTGGGCTCAAGAGTTTTTATAAAGCTGATGGCATTTTCAATATCCTGAACAGTAAAATTTTCAGAAAGAAAGCCAGATTTTTCCAATTCAGAAGAGGAAGCTGCAAAAACTTTCTTTTTCTGTCCCGCAGCAAAATCCTGAATTTTTTTCAAAACAAGGGCAGGTCTTGGAGGCGACAGAAAATCAAAATGGCCGTCCAAAAGAAAAAGCGCAGCTGGAGGAGCATCTGGCCGGGCTTTTGCCTGAACGAAAAGACTTTCTTCAATATTTGTGCAGCAAGTGCCTAAAGGCTCCAGATTCTGCACAAAATCAAGGCAGAATTCCAAAAGAGCGGCAGTTTGATTTGAATCAGATTTGTCAAGCATTGAATACGGGGATAAAATATGAAAACCTGACGAATCAAGATTTTCAATCAGCCGGCGGCACAGCGAGTACTGGGATTCCGAAACCCTTGAAGAATTCAGCTGAGAAAGCAGATGCTGCTGCAAAGTTTCCCTGTTGTCAGGGCGGCTTTCAAGAATTTCCTGAAAAGCGTCGGCTTTTTCCTGACCTCTGGCAGAGGATGAACCATAATGCAGGTTATCAGAAAAATTTTTTGAAATCTTGCTTACCGAAGAAACTCCATTCAGCGGATCTTTGTCAATTTCAAGCGCAGGATTTTTATCCACTGCCGAAAAAACTTCACTGCGAAGCTCCTGACTGTTCATCGACAGCAAAGACAGCGAATAAATCTGCCTCTGGCTCATTTTCTGGGATTGAATTTGAGAAGTGCGCTGAGTCTGCTGAAAACTTATTTCCGCCATATTTTACACTTTGAAAAAATATCTTTTTCTTTTCATTAAATTTTATTTTGTGGGGCGGCTTTTTGCATCAAGATGCAAAAACCAGGCTATCCGTGGCTTCGGCGTCTTACGCGCCTACGGTGCCC
>JAEDIW010000149.1 GCA_016296655.1 Treponema sp.
TATAGTAATCCTACTTAAAAAGTGGAAAACAAACATAAGTCTAAAAAATATGAAATGCGGCTGAAATAGCGTCGTCGAGGGAATTAAATTCACGAATATGCATTTTCAGCCAATGTTTTAAAACAGACCAGAAATTTTCAATAGGATTAAGTTCAGGAGAGTAAGGAGGAAGAAAAATCAATTTTCTATGATGTTTGTCAGCTATTTTAAAAAGCTTCTCTTTTTTGTGAAAAGAAGCATTATCCATAACAATGACCGTATCTTCCGGAAGGCATGGCAAAAGCCACTGTTCAAACCAGTGTTCAAACAGTGGTGCATCTGTCGTTCCTTTGTATTGCATTGGTGCAATTATCTTGTTACCGAGTTTTGCGGCAACAATATTTGTTCTCTGAAATTTCTTTCCTGAAATTCTCTCTGTCACTTTTTCTCCACGGGGAGCATACGCATATTCACGATAAAGACAAGTATCTATACCTGATTCATCTGCATAAGCAATCTTTTGTGGAAGAATATCTTTTATTTCATTCAGGTACTTTTCTACTTTTTCAGGATTCTGTTCTTTGTAGCGTGCTGTCTTTTTTTTCGTGTAATTCCGCAGCGTTTTAAAGCTTTACTGATTGCCTGATTACAGCATCCGAATGCTTCTGCCATTTCTTTTTGTGTTTCATCAGGATGTTCTTTGACGTAAGATTTCAGTTTTTCAGGGTCTATTTTTTTGAAGCTTCTATTAAGAGGCTTATTACTTAAATCACCTGTTTCTTTTTTCTTTTTAACCCAGGCACTTACTGTGCTTTTTCCTACTTTAAAGATTTTTCCTGTTTCTATCAGGGTATGTCCTTCTTCATAATATGCTACTGCTGCTTCCCTTAAATCTATACTTTTACTCATATCTTTATTTTACTATTTTTCCTTCCTTTTGTCAAGTGGGTCGACTATACCTTTTCAGTTTCACGAATATAATCTTCTCTTTTTTCGGAAAGTTCTACTATTGCTTTTGAAAGTTCAACACGCTTTGCTAAATCGGGGTCTCCGTTTGCAACAGCCTGTATTTCAGCCGATGTAAGAACTCTTTCATCAAAATCTTCTGAAACTCTTGCAGGACATTTTCCGTCAAGCAACTGTGCTATAAAACGAGCCTTGTCAACAATAATTTGATAAAGATAACCGTCAAGCGTTCCCTCAGTTACATAATTGAAAATTTCGACTTCCTCATTTTTATTTCCCTGACGCAGTATTCTGCCCTCACGCTGTTCAAAGTCTGACGGCTTCCACGGTACATCAATGTGATGCAGTGCATAGAGATTCTGCTGAATATTTGCCCCTGTTCCGAGCGTTCCTGTGCTTGCAATTACAACACGGTATTTTGAATTGTTTATATCCCTGAAAATGTTTTCACGGTCTTTTGAATCAGATTTCGGAGCAAATATTATTTCATTTTCCGGTATTCCTTTTGCAATTAATTCATCTTTTATGTATTCATATACGGAGAAATTTCCGTTATCTGAATTGACTGCAATATCTGAAAAAATAATCTGGACTCCTTTTGTATCATTTGTCTGATTGTAGATTTCAGCAACCTTTTCAACGCATTTGTCAACCTTGCTGTCCTTACTGTCAGTAAAATCATAGGGAATTTCTTCTCCACGCTTTTCGTAAAGTGCTTTTACTGCCTTGTTACTCAGTCCGATGAGACGTGCTTCACCTGTAATTTTAAGATGATTGTCCTCATACGGTTCAACTTCTCCGTTATCAATTCTCTTTGCTCTTTCAGCAAGCTGACGAACATATTCCTTTTGCTCCGGAGTTGCCGGAACTGATATAATCTGCGGTTTACCTGTTTTTAATTTCGGACGTGGCAGATTCAGTTTTTCAGCACTCTGAATATCTGCAAATTCCTTGTACATTGCCATAAGTTCAGGTAAGTTTGCAAACTTTGCAAAGCTTGTTTTCATTTTAAGCGTTCCCGATGCGGTCTGCTGATTTTTTGTAACAACACTTCCGAATGTTGATGCCCAGTCGTCAAATCGTTCAACTCCTGACTGTTTCAGCAAATCCGGACGTAAATATCTTGTCATTACATAAAGCTCCGTCATCGAATTTGATACCGGCGTGCCTGTCGCAAAAAGTATGTGTCCCTGTCCGAAATTTTCATTGAAATAATCGGTTTTCATCTGCATATCTTCAGCTCTGCCGGACGGTCTTGTAGTAACTCCTGCAACATTAGTCATTTTTGTCGTAACAAAGCCGTTTTTATATGCATGTGCTTCATCGCATACAAGATAATCA
>JAEDIW010000150.1 GCA_016296655.1 Treponema sp.
AAGCGGATGTCGCGGTCAAGCCGCGCCACCGTTTAAGCAATTGTTATGTGGACGCACCAGTGGTGCGCAAAAGGATTGATAATGAAAAGAAAATTTTTAATTGTATTAGCTGTATTATTATGTAATTTTAATTTGTTTGCAGATAAAGTAAATGACGATGGAAATCATGTGTTTGAATATGTTATTTCAGAATTGGTTGAAAAAGGATTTTATGATGAAATAAATATTCAAAATAATTCTTCATATGAATTAAAGATCATTCAATTAAAAATATTTATAAATGGAAAAGAACATCAACTTCTGCCAATATCAAAATTAAAATCTGGTAATGATGATAATTTTGATGGTCTTGAAGATGATGAAATGCATGATGAATTGAGACATTATTTTGGTAATGATGGGAAACTAAATAAAAAAAATAATAATAAAATTAGATTTGAACTTAATTTTGGTTTGAATAATGATAAAGTAATTGTTACTGATTTGTATATTAGAGATAAAGAATTATATTTTTATGTTGAAGATAATTCAGAACATGTCGTTACAGAACAAGTAAGAGTTATTGAAATAGATGGTAAAAAATACATGTTGGTTGATGATAAAGTAATAGAGATTAAATAAAGGAAAAAAAATATGTCAGTCAAGCTGACATATTTTTTTTGAGTAATAAAAGTTGAAAAACGCGACTTAAAGTCGCTTAAGATGTGAAATAGTCAAGAAAAGTGCAGTCCCGACTCTGTGAAACTCTTTCTGTAAATTCCTAAAAAGTAGGCACTGTGGTAAAATAAACACAGGAGCCTACTTATGGCAAAAGAGAAAAAACAACCACACAAAATTGTAATGACTGAAGGCAAAAGAGAAATTATCAGAAGTCTGCTTTCAGAATACGACATTCAGTCAGCTCATGATATTCAGGATGCTCTGAAAGACCTGCTCGGCGGCACCATCAAGGAAATGATGGAAGCCGAAATGGACGGCCACCTCGGTTATGAAAAATCAGAACGGTCAGACAACGACGACTACCGTAACGGATACAAATCCAAGACTGTAAAATCAAGCATCGGTGAAGTTGAACTGGAAGTTCCTCAGGATAGGAAATCGACCTTTGAACCGCAGGTGGTAAAGAAAGGCCAGAAAGATATTTCAGACATCGACCATAAAATCATATCAATGTATGCAAAGGGAATGACAACCCGCCAGATTTCCGACACCATCGAAGACATTTACGGCTTTGATGTTTCTGAAGGATTTATCTCAGATGTTACAGACAAAATCCTTCCGCAAATTGAAGAATGGCAGAACAGGCCGCTTGATGATATTTATCCGGTCATTTACATCGATGCCATTCATTATTCTGTCAGAGACAATGGTGTAATCGTCAAAAAAGCAGCCTATGTTATTCTTGGACTTACCTGTGACGGGCGCAAGGAAGTACTGTCACTTGCCATAGGCGAGAATGAGAGCGCTAAGTTCTGGCTGAACGCTCTGAACGAGCTTAAGAACCGTGGAGTACAGGACATTATGATTATCTGTGCTGACGGCCTTACAGGCATCAAAGAGGCAATTTCAGCTGCTTTTCCAAAAACTGATTATCAGCGCTGTATGGTTCACATGGTCCGCAACACTTTGAAATACGTTGCCTCAAAAGACATGAAATCTTTTGCTGCCGATTTGAAGACGATTTACAATGCGGCTTCAGAGGACGAAGGCCAGAAAGCCCGTGACCGTGTGGTTGAAAAATGGTCATCAAAATATCCTAACTCCATGAAGCGCTGGATAGAAAACTGGGATGTTGTAGTTCCGATTTTCAAGTTCTCGAAAGATGTCAGAAAAATTATCTACACCACAAATGCTATTGAAAGTCTGAACTCAAGCTACCGCAAACTCAACCGTCAGCGCAGCGTGTTTCCAAGCGACCAGGCTCTGCTGAAGGCATTGTATCTAGCTACTTTTGAGGCTACAAAAAAATGGACTCAGCCGATTCATAACTGGGGCCAGGCTTACGGTGAAATGTGCATAATGTACGAAGGCCGTCTGCCTGACTAATCATAAAAAAGGCAGCTTCCTTCAGGGAAACTGTCTTTAGTGTTTTACTCTTGATAAAAAATCAAGTGTATTTTATATTCAGAAAAGAAACAGTAGCTGTCAGCTGCTTGCGGGATATACCTGCATTAAAACTTTTTACCGCAGCCTACTGAATTTACAGAAAGGACTTCACAGTCTCATTGGACCTGATACAGCAGACCGACTTTTCAATCAGCTGAATTAAGATATAGCTT
>JAEDIW010000021.1 GCA_016296655.1 Treponema sp.
AGGTAGCTGCCGGGCTTTTTTTTATTTTAAACTTCTCTCCTTAAATGTTTCTTCCATCTGTTTTTATCGTTTCTGTGTAGGTCTGATAATCCATGCTGTGATTTTGCCCATCCGTGGATTGTCATGAGAGGTTTACCCTCTGGTCATCTTTTGTAAGCTCTCCAGACAGCTTTTCATGCGACTGTAGAATTGCTCGCTTGCTAAAAATCGTTTTGGGATATATATTTAAGTGATATAGTAAACTGAAAAAATAAATAGGAAAGTTCATGGATTTTAATAGTAAACAATCAGGGGTTATTGCATCTGCTTTTTCTCCATTGGTTCAACCATTAAGGCTTGGAATTGATGTCGGTTCAACCACTGTAAAGGTTGTTGTTTTAAGTGATGATGACAAAATTTTGTATAGCGCTTATGAGAGACATCGAGCGGATATTCGTAATACGATAATTTCAGTTGTTTCAACGGCTTTGGACACAATTACTCCGTTGGTTAAACTTGGTGAAAATCAGACGATAAGTGCAAAAGTTACAGGTTCTGGTGGACTTTCTGTTTCTCAATGGCTGAGTATTCCATTTATTCAAGAGGTTATTGCTGCGACAACGGCTGTTCGCAAACTTATTCCACAGACTGATGTTGTAATTGAATTGGGTGGAGAAGACGCTAAAATCACTTATTTTGATAATGGTGTTGAACAGCGTATGAACGGTACCTGTGCTGGTGGAACAGGTGCTTTTATTGACCAGATGGCTGCTCTTTTGGAAACTGATGCTGACGGTCTTAATGAGCTTGCACGGGGGGCTTCTACAATTTATCCGATTGCCGCTCGTTGTGGTGTTTTTGCTAAAACTGATGTTCAGCCTCTTATTAATGAAGGTGCGCGCCGTGAAGATATTGCTGCGTCTATTTATCAGGCGGTAGTAAATCAGACTATTTCTGGTCTTGCCTGTGGCAAACCTATTCGTGGTAATGTTGCTTTCCTTGGAGGTCCATTGCATTTTATGGATCAGTTGAGGGAGCGTTTTATAGTTACTTTAAAGCTGACAGGCGATGCAATAATTGTGCCTGACAATTCTCAGCTTTTTGTTGCTGCAGGTTCTGCCTATGCAGCTGAACGTATGCCGTCTGTTGTTTCTGGTGAAAAACCAAAAGAGTTTCCGACAATCAGGCAGTTTAGGGATAGTTTGAAAAATCTTGTTGGTGCTGAGTTGAGTGAAGTTCAGCGTCTTGATCCGCTTTTTAACAGTCAGGAAGAACTTGATAAGTTTTCTGAACGTCATTCTAAGGAAAAGGCTGTCCGCGGTGACTTGCAGAGTGCAAAGGGGCCTGTTTTTTTGGGATTGGATGCAGGCTCTACAACTACAAAGGCTGTTTTAATTAATGAAAAAGGTGAAATCCTTTGGGATTTTTACGATGTAAATGCAGGCAATCCTGTTGATTTGGCTGTTCGTGTGCTTAAAGATTTGTACAAGCGTTTGCCGAAAGATGTTTATATTGCTCGTGCTGTTTCTACAGGTTATGGAGAGGCGCTTTTTCAGGCTGCACTTAATGTTGATGCAGGAGAAGTTGAAACCATAACACATTACCGTGCTGCAGATTTTTTTGTGCCTGGTGTTGAGTTTTTGCTTGATATTGGCGGACAGGATATGAAGTGCCTTCGTATGAAAGATGGTGCAATTGTGTCCATTCAATTGAATGAAGCCTGCTCTGCCGGCTGTGGAAGCTTTCTTGATAATTTTGCACATACTATGGGTATGGATATTGAACAGTTCAGTAAGCTTGCCCTTCTTGCCGAGCATCCTGTTGATTTGGGAAGCCGTTGTACTGTATTTATGAACAGTCGTGTAAAGCAGGCTCAAAAGGAAGGGGCTTCTGTTGCAGACATTTCTGCAGGACTTTCCTACTCTGTAATAAAAAATGCGCTTTTTAAGGTAATAAAATTACGTCGCGCCAGCGATATTGGTACGAAGGTTGTTGTTCAAGGCGGAACATTCAAGAATATGGCTGTCCTTCGGGCATTTGAAAAGATTGCAAATGTTGAAGTTTTCAGACCTGATGTTGCAGGTTTGATGGGTGCTTATGGTTCTGCACTTATAGCACTGGATCAGTGGAAAGACCTTATTGCTCCTAAACCTGGTGAAAGTCCTGATACTGTACATGAAATTCATTCTGGCATTGCAACGTTGGAACAGTTGGATTCTTTCAGAGTTGATCTTGAATTGCGGCGTTGTGGAAAATGTCAGAATAATTGTCTTTTAACTATAAACACTTTTTCAACTGACAGCAATGGAAACTCTGACGGGGATGAGCGCACTGTCCGAAGATTTGTTACAGGTAATCGTTGTGAACGTGGTGCAGAACTTGGAGGCGCTGTTGTTGATGCAACGAATAGAAAGAATGATTCCGATGGTCAGAATGAAGCAAAACAACTTCCGAATCTGTTTGACTGGAAATATAAAAGACTTTTCAATACTTATGTACCTCTTTCGCCTGATAAGGCTCCTATGGGGGAGGTCGGCATTCCTCGTGTTCTTAATATGTATGAGAATTATCCACTGTGGTTTACTTTCTTTACTGAACTTGGTTTCCGTGTTCGTCTTTCTCCAAGGTCTTCAAGAGCTGTTTATGAAAAAGGTCTTGAGTCAATTCCTTCAGAATCTGTATGCTACCCTGGAAAAATCTCACATGGGCATGTTGAGTCACTTTTAAAGCAGGGAATAAAATTTATTTTCTATCCTTGTGCACCTTACGAGCGTCAAGAAGATTCCGGAGCTGGAAATCATTATAATTGTCCAATTGTAACCAGTTATCCTGAAGTTTTACGCAATAATATTGATGCTTTGCGTCAGGATTCTACTGTTCTGTTTATGAATCCGTTCCTGCCGATCTATGACAGGGAACGTCTTGCCGAACGCCTTTATGAAGAATTGCACGTGCATTTTTCAAATTTTACAAAGGCTCAGATAAAGAAAGCTGTAGAAGTTGCATGGGAAGAACAGGAAAAATTTCGTAATGATGTTCAACTTCAGGGAGAAAACGCAGTAGAACAGCTTATTCGTTCTGGCGGTGCGGGAATTGTACTTTCAGGACGCCCATATCATCTTGATCCTGAAATCAACCATGGAATTCCTGAAATGATTCATAGTTTAGGGCTTGCTGTATTTACAGAAGACAGTATTGCTCATCTTGGTTCAATTGAGCGGCCTCTTCGCATTGTTGACCAGTGGACTTACCATAACCGTTTGTATCGTGCGGCTACTTTTGTTTCAAGAATGCCTAACATGGAACTGGTTCAGTTGACAAGTTTTGGATGTGGACTTGATGCTGTAACTGCAGATCAGGTTGATGAAATCATGCGTTCAAAAGGCCGCATGTATACACTTATAAAAATTGATGAAGGTTCAAATCTTGGCGCTGTGCGTATACGAATCCGTAGTTTGATTGCAGCTGTACGTGAGCGTGAAAGAAATAATTCTCATCCAGTTATAAGAACTTCTGCTTACAAGCGTAAAGTTTTTACAAAAGAGATGAAATATACGCATACAATTTTGTGTCCACAGCTTTCGCCGATTCATATGAGACTGATTCAAAAGGCATTCCAATATAGTGGATATAATTTTGTACTTATGGATGCAGTTGATCCAAAGGCTGTGGAAGCTGGGTTGAAATATGTAAATAATGATGCCTGCTATCCTTCGATTCTTGTTGCAGGACAAATGATTGCAGCCTTGGAATCTGGAAAATATGATTTGGAGCATACAAGTCTGATTATTTCGCAGACAGGTGGAGGCTGCCGTGCTACCAATTATATTGGTTTTATTCGTAGAGCCTTGAATGATGCCGGCTGGTCAAATGTTCCTGTACTGTCGCTTAGCGCGCAGGGATTTGAAAAAAATCCGGGTTTCAAAATTACACTGAAGCTTTTGCATCAGTCTATGATGGCTGTAATGATTGGTGATGTTTTGATGCGTGTATTGTATAGAACCCGGCCTTACGAAGCTGTTGCAGGCTCTGCCAATAAGCTTTACGAGAAATGGAATACTATTGCAGAAAGAACCTTAAAGCATTGTTCAATAATCAAATACCATAGGCTTCTGAAACATATTATCCGCGATTTTGACAGGCTTGAACTTGTTCCTGTAAAGAAGCCTAGGGTTGGTGTAGTCGGTGAAATCCTTGTAAAATTTCATCCTACAGCAAATAATAAACTGGTTGAAACAATCGAGGCTGAAGGAGCTGAATGTGTAATGCCAGATTTGGCAGACTTCTTGTTCTATTCATTCAGTAACGGAATTTTCCGTCATGAAAAACTTGCATTCCCAAAGAAAACAGAAACTCTTGCAAAATTTTTTGTATGGTTCCTGGAACTTTATCGCAAGGATATGAAACGCTATCTGCGAAAGAGCCATCGTTTTGATCCGCCATGTTCAATTTACGAATTAATGAAGGGTGTTGATGATATTGTCCAGCTTGGAAATATTACAGGGGAAGGCTGGTTCCTTACTGCTGAAATGGTTGAACTTATTCATGCTGGTGTTCCAAGTATAGCCTGTGTTCAGCCGTTTGCCTGTCTGCCAAATCATGTAACAGGTAAAGGTATGATAAAAGAACTTAAGAGAAGATTCCCAGGTTCAAATATCAGTGCAATTGATTACGATCCAGGTTCCAGCGAAGTTAATCAGTTAAACCGTTTGAAACTTATGCTTTCAAATGCTCCTGTTGGTAAACATCCTGATGAAAATGAAGACGGTATGGTAGCTACAAAGAATGGACTTGTAAAACCAAGAATTTGTTATGCTGAAGGCGGTGTAGGTTTTATTGATACGGATCCTGTTGATA
Source organism: Treponema sp. (assembly GCA_016296655.1). Classification (GTDB taxonomy): domain Bacteria; phylum Spirochaetota; class Spirochaetia; order Treponematales; family Treponemataceae; genus Treponema_D. The sequence continues at coordinate 4,837 of JAEDIW010000021.1, forward strand.
CAACAATGATTCCTATGACAGCAGAGATTAATAACCCTGTTGTTGTAAAAAAATAGTTCCTGCAGAAAAGTTATGGGGCTGGAAAAAACTATTGTCATGCTGAATTTAGTTCAGTTTCTGTGCTATATATAGTGAATGAATGGGCTGTCTAATAAGATGCCATGCTGAATTTATTTCGGCATTTACACCATGAACTTTACTTTTGGGACAGCCCCATATCTGAAAAATACAGTTGGGAGGGAAAATGAAAAGAGTTTTTAGTATTTTTGCACTGTTTTTGCTGTCTTCTGTATTTGTCTTTGGAGATTATAATCGTTTTGGTATTCCTGATTCTGCTGAAATCAGGCGGGCTGCTGGAAGTTCATGGTTTGCAGAACCTTTGGAAATGCTTCGTTCAAAAAAATCTGAAATTCATGCAAATTCAATAGGGCAGAATTTTCAGATAAGAATGGAAGAAAGCGAAGATTTTTTTTCAGTTATTATTGCGCCTGAAATAACGGTTCCTGTTGATGTTTATACAGATTCAGGGATTACAACGATAACCAGCAGGCAATATCCTGCAGATATAAGCGGAAGCTGGGTTCTTGTCAGAAACAAAATTGATGGCAAGCCTATACGGCTAAGGTATTATTTTTCACCAGACAGTGACGTTTTTGTGCAGGTTTCGCCGCAAGAACGTTACACTCTTACCGATATGATGATTTTTAACAGTTATGCCGCTCAAGGTCTTCAGGTGGGAATTCCATTTGAAAGTTTTTATACAGCTTCTATAGAGCAGCTTTTTCAGTGGACGGAATCAGTTCTTCCATGGAAATATGTAATGCATGATACAGGATTATATCATTCAAGTTTGCAGATGATAGAAAGCATAAGGGAAATTTTACCGCTGATTGTTCCAACTGAAGATGCTGTTTACGATGAAGCGGGCCGTCCTGTTTATCTTTCAACTGGAAAAAGCAGAAAAATTGAACCTGAAACAGCTGGAAAATTGACACTTTCTGAAGCTGGATTTGTAAAATGGGTTGTAGACGGTTTGATTTTTCCATTGACAGGCAGTTATACGTTCCGTGATCCACTTCTTGTTCCCACAGTTGAATATAAATCAATAGGCTTCCAGGGAATTATTGACAGCATTTATGATTTGTCTTTTGCATTGAATTGGACAAGAAATCTTGCGGCAGCTTCCCTTTCTGTTTATGCAAATAAAAATTATTTATATGATGCTTCTGGTGTTGATGTTAAAGCTGAGCCTTTTTGTGCAGAACTTGTGAATGGAAAAATTGAAAATACTTCCTGCTACATAAAGAACACCGGATATAAAATCAACAGGCTTCAGGCAATCCTTTATGTTCTTGCTGCAGAAAATCCTGCATTCTGTTATCTTGCTGCTATCCGCAGTAAATCGGACACAAGTCCTGAAGTCAGGCCATTTAATCACTGTGCTGTGATTTTTCCGTATTTTGATTCAACAGGAAGATTCTGCTGCGTAGTTTTTCAAAATGGCAGGGAACTTTCGCTTTCAAAATTTATTCAGCTTTATAAAGATGATTTTGTTCATTTGACACGAGTTCAGACTGAGGATCGATTCTTCCCGCAAAAACCCGAACTTATGTCTGTTTCTTCTATAAAATGATTTTTTCTGATGTTCTTCTTTCCGTAACTTTTTGTATATTATGAACTTTTAATAATGCAACGGAGTTTTATTATGAAAAATAATTTAAGAAAAAATTTATTTATTTTTGCTATTTTCGCATTATACGCCTTTTCAGGTTTTGCTGCAAAAACAGAAAATTCTTCCTATGCAGAAATTTTGTCTGCCTATCAAAGCGGATTTTATCCAGGCGTCATAAAATATGCAGAAAAATTTCAGAAATCTTATCCTAATTCTGCAAATAAATGTCAGGTTCTTGTGCTTCAGGGGGAAAGTCATTTCAGGCTTTCACAGTTTGACGAGGCTTTGAAAGTGTTGCAAAAAGCGCAGCCACTTGCTTCTGCCAGCAACGAAATGGCTGTAAAAATCGATTATTGGCTTGGACGTACTTTTTTTGAACTGAAAGATTTTTCATCTGCTCAAAAATATCTGTATCTTTCGGCTTCTCATTCGAAAAATGATGCAAAAGACAGTCAGGAATCTGAAACCATTTACAGTTATTCTGTTTATTTTGCCGGAAAAGCCTGTTATTTTGAAAAGGATTTTTTACGCTCTGCAATGCTACTTGAAAATGCTGCTGCAAATGGTAGAAATTACACAATGCAGGAATTTCAGGAGCTTCTTATAACCCTTCTATCTTCATGGGAAAAACTTGGAAATAATAAGAAAATTTCTGAATTTTATAGTAATTATGGCGATGGCAGTGCTGCATTTGAATCTTTTTCAGATTTTACGAAAAACAGAATCAGGCTCTATGCAGGTGATGCAGAATGCGCTTTAGAAAATTATGAAAAAGCTTATTCTTTGTATGAAAAGGTTTTATCAGAGGCAGATTCTTCGTTGAGTCTTGCATCATTGCAAAAAGCATATTTTTTGTCATCAAATTTTCCACAGCAGGTAAAAAAAGATCCTGGAGAAATTTTACTGGCAGTTGAAAATAAATTCAGTGAAAAGCCTGAAGTTCTTGATGAATTTTACCTCAGGCTTGGAATTGATTTTTTTAATGTAAAGGATTATTCAAAAGCGCTTACATATCTTGGAGGCATTTCAAAGAATGCAGATATTTACATTCTTAATGTCAAGGCGCTTTACACCGCTCAGATTATGGTCTTGAACGGATTTGGCCCAGTTTCCGTCCGTGCAGAAGAAGCTGAAAAACTTCTGCTTTCAAGGTTTTCTTCAGTTAAAGAAAAAGATTTGAGAATTTCCTGGTATAAACAACTGGCTAGATTTGAAGGCCTTCAGGAAAAATGGAGTGGATGCCTGGAATATCTTTCAAAAATCCCTGACAGCATGGATGCTTCCTGTAATTACTGGCAGGCATTTTCGCTTTATAACTTAGAAAAATATCCGCAGGCATTGTCTTCTCTGGAAAAAATTGTTGAAAATGAGCCAGTCTGGAAAAATTCTACAGAAAGCAGGATTTTATATGCCCTTGTTCTGGCCAAAAATAATCGTATGCAGGATGCCTGCAATGTTTTTGCAGGTCTTGAAGAAAATAAGGCTCTGTCTGATGAAATGCGCCTTAATTATGTCCGCATTTTGATTGAATCGTCAAAAAATGAGCAGGCTTTCGCTCTTGCTGAAAAAATTGATTCCACTCAGGCTGTTTATTTTCAGGCACTCGCAAAATTCAATTTAAATGAATGGTCTGAAAGTGCACTCTTGTTTGAAAAATATTTGGCTGGAGAAAAATCTGACACAAAGCAGAAAACTTTTGCATTGTTCTATCAAGGGTATGCTTTGTTCAGAAACCTTAATTTTTCGCAGTCCTGTGATGTTCTGCTTGATTTTGCCAGCCGCTATTCTAATCATGAACTTGTCTGGAATGCATTGATTACAGCCGCTCATGCAGCTTCGCAAAATTCTGACTTTGAAAAAGCCCAGTTTGCTGCAGAATCTGCCCTTGGTCGTGCTTCAGATGAGGTAAAAAAACAGGAATCCGTAACTTTATGTGCTTCGATTTATTCTGACTCAAAAAACTATGCAAAAGCCGAAGCTTTGCTTTCACCATATTTAAAACAAAGTGATGCATTTGCCTTGCAGTGCAGCTTTTCTCTGGCTCAGATTTATGCATTGCAAAACAAAATAAAAGAAGCAGATTCTGTTTACTCTTCCTTGAAAAACAAAAAATCAGACAGAAATATTTCAGAAGAAGCGGTCTATCGCCGTGGTGAACTTTTCTATTCTGTAAATGATTTTAAAACTGCTTCCACCCGCTTCAGCGAATATACCATGCAGTTCCCTTATGGGCGCTTTTATGATTCGGCTTTATTCTATGAAGCTGAATGTCAGTCTGAACTGCAGCAGACGGAAAAGGCTTTGCTGAAATATGAACTTTTGGTTCGCAATTTTCCAGCAAGTTCTTACCGCTATCCTGCATTGAAAAAACTTTGCATGTTGTACAGGCAGTCTCAAGATTATCCTGCAGCTTTGTCCTATGCCCGCAAAATTCTTGCTGAATATGGAACTCAGGCAATTGACGATAAAATCGATATTCAGGAAAAGGAACTTCAAAAACTTGCAGGCGGAGAAGATGTAAGAATCGTTGAAAAGCAGACTGAATATGAAAATGCAGGCGCTCTTACGACTTTTGAAGGCCGCAAAGCTGGTACGGAACTTGCAGAACTTTTTGCGCAAGATGAAACAACAAAACAACAGGCAGTTTCTCTGGCCCAAAGGATTTTGCCTCTGCAGAAAAAAAATCTAGAACAGGAACATGCATTTGCTGCAAAAAATGCTTTTTTTCTGGCATCATATAACCGTGGCATTTCAAAAAATATTGAAAGCGCCGAACTTTACCTTGAAGCTGCACAATATTTCCGCATGGGTAGCAATGAAAATTTTGCGGCCGCTTCTTTGTACGGTGCTGTAGAAGCCTTTGATGCCTGCGGAAAATTTGCAAATGCAAAGGAAACTGCAGCTCTGTTAAACAGCCTTTATCCAAACAGTCCGCAGAATGAAGGTGCCAGACGGATAATTGACAGAAACTGATAAGAGGCTTCCTTTATGGAACTGAATAAGGTAAGTGAGTTAAGGAAAAACTGAAATCTATACTTTTTCACAATTTGTTGGAGGAGAATATAATATGAAAAAATTAAATAAAACTTGCATTGCTTTTTTTTCGATTTTGGCTGCAATTTTTTCAAATCTTTCATCTGAAGAAGAAATCTCTCTGCCAGACGTTACAACTGTAATTTCAGGCAACGAAGTTCAGGTTGGAAAAGATGCCTTGCCAGATTTTTCTGATATTGTCAGCAATGAAAATACAGCTTCTTCACCGCTGATACAAATGCCAGAATTTACAGAAAATGTGCAGGAAGAACCAAAAATTCAGCCAGTAGCCCCATCTTTATCTGAAAAGGATTTATTTGTAGAAGGCAAAATTGGCGGCGGCTATCCTGGATTTTTTACAGGCAATTTTTCAGTTTATCAGCAGAAAAAAGAAAATCCTTTTTTGCTCAGATTTTCGCATGAAAGTGTAGCCGGCTATTCTGATGAGTCGGCTTCTGACGGATATTTTGACAATGAAACAGAAGTTTACGGCGAAAAAAACTTTACATTAGATGATATTTCATGGAATTTTTCTGGAGCATATAACCGAAGATCTGATGGAACGCAGGAACAGTCTTCTAATTTTTATGATGTAACAAAACAGTCCGTAAACGGAAAGGCTTCAGTTGCATTTTATTTTTCAGATAATCTCATGTTTCTACTGGAAGCCGGCGGAGGCTATTACAACCGTTATGGCGGCCTGAAAAATTCAGCTTCTATAGAAAAATTTGAAAAAGATGCCTACATTCTGGATTTTACACCATCTGTTTCTGCTGTCTGGTCTTTCGACAAAATGGAAATCAGCCTTTGTGCAGACTACTTTCAGCAGAATAATATTGGCGACGACGAGTACCTTTCTGCAACAATTCTGGACAGTCAGGCTACATTCCGCTCATCAGTCGGTGCAAGTTTCCGCTGGTCATACCAGCCTTTCACCATTTACGAATCTGTAAAGGCTGTTTTTGGCAATCAGCTTGGCGATGACCGAAACATTATCATTCCTTTTACAGTCGGTGCAGATGTTCAGGCATCACCATCATTCCTTTCAGGACCTTTTGTTTTTTCAATAAAAGGCGGACTTGACTCATATCAGCAGACTTACCGGGAACTTGAAAAAAAATATCATTTTGCAGTTCTTGGATTTTTCCCAGAAGAAACAACGGACTGGTATGTTGTTTCAAATCTTTCACTGCCAGTTCATGAAAAAATTGGTATTGCCGGAAATCTGGAATACAGAAAAACAGCTTTGGACAACTGCTGGTGGGCAGCAAACTATAAAACACCGCTTGCCTCATCCTTGTACAGCTTTGCAGGCTATGAGCGGGAAATGCTCAAGTCAAAGGCAGAACTTACATATCATTCAGGAATCTTTACAGCTGCAGCTTCTTGGACAAAAAACTGGAAAGACATTCCTGTGCTTGAAGCAGAAAATGCCTTTGCATTTACACTTGCCGTTCAAAGCGAAGATTCAAAATATGGAGCAGATTTAAGTGCCGCCTTTGAATGTGGCGACGAATCTGACACAGATCCTGTTCTTGATTTGAGCGGTTATGCTTATGCCACAAAATCACTGCGCATTGCGCTGGAAGTTCAGGATGTCGTAAAACTTGCCGCAAGAGAAAAACGCGAATATGCAGGAAAATTTTATTCAAGGGGAGGTACAGCGGCTGTCCTTGTAAAATTCTTTTTCTAGAAAAATTGTTTTTTTTAGGGCGACTTTTGTGCCTTTCGGCACAAAACCGGGCTTTTCGGGGTTTCGGCTTTCGCCTCCAGCCACTTCCTTCGCTCTGCTCAGGAGCCGCGCAGCAAGTTGCCTGCAGGCATAGCTCCCTAAGTGGCCAAGCCCCTACAATCCCTGTCGCATTGCAAATTTCTCAGGAATTTGCAGATAATCCACTTTATCGGAGAATTTATGATTGATTTGATTAAATCCGGCGGTCCTTTAATGATTGCCATTTTTATCTGCGGAATTACAGGAACTTTCATAATAGTTGAAAGATTTTATTATTTTATTTCCATTAAAAAAAGAGATTTGGAACTTGCCCGACTGCTTGAAAATGATTTTCAAAAAAAAGATTTTCAGGCTGCGGAAACTGACTGCATTTCTGCAGGAACTCCTGCTGCTCAGGTTATAAAAAAGGCTGTTGAATGTAGAAACTGGCAGGAAAATGACATAAAAGAAGCTGTATATGCAGAAATGGACAGCGTAATTCCTCAGCTGGAGCATTTTTTAACGCCACTTGGAACAATTGCAAATATTTCAACATTGCTTGGACTTTTAGGAACTGTAACAGGTAACATAAAGGCATTTGGAGTTCTAAGTTCAGGGGCTTCCATGGGAGATCCTGCTGCCCTTGCAGGTGCAATTGCCGAAGCTCTTTTGACAACTGCAGCAGGACTTTGTGTTTCCATTCCTGCATTTATTTTTCACAATTATTTTGTTTCACGAGTTAACCGCAGAATTGCAGAAATGGAATCAATGGTAACATCTGCATTGCTCCGCCTGAGCGGAAGGATTTTCTAAATGCGTTTGAAACGACGTTCACATTTAAAAGCAAATGTTGACCTCATTCCTATGATTGACATTGTTTTTCAGTTGATTCTTTTTTTTCTGGTTTCGACAACTTTTGCCATTTTGCCAGGTATCAAAGTAAATCTGCCTGAAAGTTCTACTGCAAAAGGTGAGGCAAAAGCCGGTATAACTATAACGGCAAAAGCCAGCGGAATCATGTACTTTAATGACAGACAGGTAACTTTTGAAACGCTGGACGAATGTCTTGAAAAATTTGATACAGAAGAAAAGCCTCGTTCAGAATATCCTGTTACGCTTGAAGCTGACAGTGAAGTTACGAACGGTACAATTGTAACAGTTTTCGATGTTTTGCGTAAAAACGGTTTTTCTGCTGTAAATTTAAGGACTTCAAAAAAATGAATCCCATACGGAAAGCTGCTGACTTCTTTTTTGTAATATATAAAGATGACTCTATTGAAGAAAAAGGCCGGAAAGTTGCCTTTTACATTACTTTTGCCGTCTGGATTTGTCTGTGCGCAGGAATGATTTTTCTTCCTGAAAAAACAGAAAAAAAGGATTTTGAAGAAATAAGAATTACCCTTGCGCCTGAAGAAAAAAAGCTGCAGGAATTTGAAAAGCCTTCTTCTTTTGCAGAAAAATCTCAAACAGCTTCTGAAAAAGTACCTTTGCAGTCTTCTGCTAAAGAACCTGCAAAAATTTCTCCTGAAAAAGAAAACGTACTTCAAGAAAAAATCATGCAGACTGCACAGAAACCTTCAAAGCCTGCACCTTCGGCTGTTCAAAAAACAGAAAAACCAGCAGAGCCCGCCAGAAAGTATACCATTTCAAAGCCTCGCACTTATGCAAAAAGTATAGAGCAGTTGCTTTCAGAACAGCTTGCATCTGCAAAATCTGAAAAACAATGGAATGATGAGGCTTTTTCAGCTGGAGAGAATACCGTAACCTCTAAAACAGCATCCGTTTCTTCTGATAATGTAAAAAAACTTACATCAGAAGAATCTTTCAGAGGAGAAGCCGCAAGCGCAGCTGAAGAATCTTCTCAGGTTATGGCAGAATCTTCGACTGCACGTACTGGTAGCGATTCTTCTTCTGACAGTGTAAAAAATTCGCTGGAAACAATTGGTCAGACAAAGCCAGTTTCCTATTCAGGCTCTGCAAATGGAATTGCAACTGCTTCCCATGTACAGTCAGCCAATGGAACTTCAGGAGTTTCAATGCTGATGCAGAATGGCAAAATGCGGCGGCTTCTTGAACCTTCAAAACCTGTAATTGTTATTTCAGAAGAAAATGCTCATCTTATACAAAATTCTTATAATCTGCAGATAAAATTTAAAGTTTTGCCCGGAGGAAATGTTCTTCTTTCAGGAATTGTATTTTCTGCTACAGGACTTCCAGCGCCAGTTCAGGCAGAAATAAAGGAACAGATTTCAAAATGGAGATTTGAGCAGGATACATCGGAGGGAACAGCAGTTTTTGATTTTTCAATTGTCAGAAAATAAAGTGGCTTAACAAAGGCTTTAGTGTTGACAGTTACTTCTTATATTCTCGACATATAGATGTAAAATATTATATAATAAAAGAATGAGAGATTTTGAAGTAATCGCTTTTGATATTGACGGAACTCTGTATCCATCCTGGCGCCTTAATTTAATTATTATTCCCTATGTTATCTCCCATCTGTCTTTTTTCAGGCATTATCGGAAAGTGCGCCAGATTTTACATCGAACGGCTCCTCTTCCTGATTTTTTTGAATATCAGGCGCGGCTTCTGTCCGAAGAAATGAAAATTACTGTAGACGATGCAAAAAATCTGATAGAAAAATATGTTTATCAGGGACTGAAACCTTTTTTTGAAAAAATTCCTTCGTTTAAGTATGTTCAGGAAGCTTTTAAAAATTTAAAAAATGCAGGATACCGTCTGGCTCTTCTTTCTGATTTTCCTCCTGAGCAGAAAGGAAATATATGGAATCTGCGGGATTATTGCGAGGTTGCCTTTGGAACAGAATCGCTTGGTGCGCTAAAGCCGTCCAAGTATTCTTTTGGAGTTCTTGCCATGAAGCTGAAGGTAAAACCTGAAAAAATACTTTATGTAGGCAACAGTTTAAGGTATGATGTAAAAGGTGCAAAAAATGCGGGCATGAAAACTGCCATAATTTTGCCGTTTTTCAGAAGGCTTTTCGGACTGAAATTCAAGGAAGCTGATATAAATTTCGGCTCTTACAGGGAGCTTGAAAAAATCATTCTGGAAAAAAAAATAGAAAATTTATTGAAAAACATCGGCTAATCTTTCACGGCTAGCCAGTTTTCGTAAAAAGTTTAAAGTTTGTGAAAAATATGGGAAGCTGTAAAAAATTATTGATAAATAGTTTTTTAAGTGCCTTTATTTTGAAAAGTTTAAGATTAATGAATTTTATAAACAGGAATTTCCTGTTGGGTAGGGAAAAGTGGAAATTTTTATAATTTTGCTGTCAGCTGCAGTTTCTGCCGGAATATCTTTATTTTTCAAGAACAAAAAAGAAGATAATCCTCTGGCAAAAGTCCGTAATTATTCAAATTCCCGTATTCAGCAGTTTGACGAATATTTTAAGGAAAAATCCCACGAATTGAATGCAACAGGTGCTGAACTTGATGCCAAGCAGACAATGGCAACCGCTGCCATCAATCGCTTTGAAAAGCAGCTGTCCGAATTTCAACAGAAAATCGGAAATCTTTCTGCAGAAACAGCTTTGCTTGATAATTTAAAAAATAAAGCTTCGGAATATGAAAGGTCTATAAAAAATCTTACGGAAATGTCTGCTGCTGTAGAAGAAAATCTTTCCAGAATTCAAAAGGCATCTTCTATAATAGATAAGGTAACTTCACGTTTTGAAACACAGAATCATCTTGCAGATTCTGTTGAAAAAAAAGTCAATTCTGTTGTTGCAGAGTTTACCAAAAAAAATGAGGAACGGCTTAAGGCCATAGGAACAGAACTTTTGAATCAGTATCAGGCATCTGCACAAAAACTTAGCAGCTATGTTTCTGAGTCTGAAAAAAAAGTTGATGCAATTCTTCAAAAACTGAATTCTGACATTACTCAGGCCTACAAAAATGCAACGTTAAAAGCACAGCAACTTGAAGATACTGCTTTCAAGTCCCTTGAAGAAAAATCGAATTTGAGGTGTGAATCGTATAAAAAAGCATTGGAAACCATGTCAGCTGAAATGCAGAATGAACTTAATGCATCTGCAGAAAGCTTTAAAAAGCAGCTTGCTGAAACTTCTGCTTCCATAAAAACTCTTGCTGATTCTATTGCGCTGAAAAATGCCGGCAATGAAAAACTTATGGAAACTCTTAATGCAGATTTTGGGGCAAAGTCTATTGAATTTCAAAAAAAATATGAACTCTTTTTCGAAAATGCAATTACTGATGCTGCCAGAAAGGAAAAATCTGCTTATGAAAAATATATTGAGCTGACAAGACAAAATCTTGAAAACTATAAGAAATCCGCAGAAGAAAAAATTGGTGCAGTTCATACTTCCATTTCTGAGAAAATCTTTTCTTTCAATAATTCTGTAAATAATACACAGAAACTTGCAGATGAAAAACTTTTATCTGTCGAAAATTTCGTAAATGAAAAAACAGAGTTTATTGATGCTGTAATTGAAGCAAAAATAAATTCTATAAATGAAAAAATTTCGCAAATTCAGCAGGCTGCTGACGATAAAGTTGAGCAGACAAATTCATCCCTTGACTCAAAACTTGATTCTGTAAACGAAAAAATTGCACTTATTGAAAAGGCTGTTGAAGAAAAGACAATAAAGGTTAATTCTGATGCTGATTTAAAATTTCAGTCTATAAATGAAAAATATCTGTCCATTGAAAAAGATTTTGATGGAAAGGTAAGTAATGCGAATGCTGTCGTTGACGAAAAGCTTCTGTCTGTAAAAGAAAAAATTGCAGATGCTGAAAAAAAATCAGATGAAAAACTGAATAAGGTCATAGCTTCGCTGGCTTCTTTTGACAGCCGCATGAGCGATTTCCAGAAAGACATGGAATACAGGCTGTCTGCAATGGAGCTGTCAGGAAAGGACATTGAAGCGATTGATTTTACGATGCGGCAGGCAATGGAAAAAACACAGGATAAAGTTCTTTCAGATTTTGCAGGCTTCACGGAAAAGCAGAAAAAACAGCAGACTGATTTTGAGTATTCGATAAGTGAAAATCAGTCCAAACTTGCTTCTGAACTTGCAGCTTTGGAAAAAGCTTTGGATAATCTGAAAACTTCTGCCATTTCAAGTGTCAGCGAAAAACTTCAGGGACTGGAAGAAAAATTTGATTCTGATCTTCAGTTGAGCAGTACAAAGCTTTCAGAAGAGTTGACTTCTTGGAAATCAGATTTTGACAGCCGCCTTACAGCTTTGGCAAATCGTTGCGAAGACGAGCGCCATCTTGCAGAAACAAACTTTGCGGAAGATTTTAAAAATAAAATTGCAGGGCTGCAGGAAAAGAACAGGGAGCAGCTTGCAAGGATTTCTTCTGATATAGCACAGACTCAGACCTCAGTTCAAAATGATATTGATAAAGTCCGGCTTGATTTGAATGCATTTATGGAACAGTATCGTGATAATTTGAAAAAGGCCTCTTCAGATTCTGAAAGAGCTTTGAAAGAAGCTTCTGCAGCTTACAACGAACAGATTTCTCTGCAGCTTGAAAAGAAAGAAAAGGAAATTCTTGAAGATTTGCAAAGTTTTGAAAATGGTGTTGCGAGCCGCCAGTCAACGAGTACAGCTGCAATTGACTCTGCACTTGCAGAATTTAATTCCTGGAAAGAGCAGATTCGCCATCAAATGGATGAATCCCGCTCAATGTTTGCCGAGCAGTTGAAAGGAATGCATGATTCAGCTGCGGAAAAGCTGTCAGAGGCTAGATCCATGATGGACAGAAATCTGGCTGCTTATTCTACCGAAAATCAGGAAAAGCTTGACGGAATTTCAGCCCAGATAGAATCTTTAAAGCTTAAGTCCGCTAATTTGATTAAGGAATTTGACGAACATTCACAGACCAGCCGTCTGGAAATGCAGAAAATGTATGAACAGATGCTGAAAACCACAGAAGATAAGGTGAAGCTCCAGAATTCTGAGGCAGAAGAAAAAATCAGGATGCTCAGGGCAGAAATCCGTTCTGCAGGAGAAGACAGCCAGATGCGTCAGTCAAAGCTTGTCCTAAAAATTCAAGCCGATGAAAATGATTTTCAGACAAGAATAAGCGAGCTTGACAAGGAATTGAAAAATATAGAATCGCAGATGCAGGTTTATGAAAAAGCTGAGCAGATGAAGAAAAATCTTGACCAGAAAATTGCCGATTTGACGAATAGTTTTAATAAACTGGAACTGTATCATTCAGATGCCCAAAAACTTTCCGAAGAGTATTCTTCGATTATAAAAATGGACAATGAAATGAATGAGAAACTGACACGTTTTAATTCAGGTAAGACTCAAATTGAAGGTATTGAGGCAAAATTTGAAAAATTATTGAACTTGTCAGGTTCTATGGATGAAAAAATCAAGGATTTGCAGTCTACCAGCGACGATTTGCAAGAACTTCAGCTTTCTGTACGCAATTTCCAGAATACGCTTTCAGGAATTTCTGACCGCTATGACCGCCTTGAAAAGAAAAATGACATTATCGAACAGGTTGCTGCAAATGTTGACAGAACTTTTGAAAGTCTGCGAGAACTTGAACAGCGGCTTTCAAGTTGTTCAAGGCAGGCTTCTTCTCTGCCTGAAGAAATTTCTGAAGTTCAGAATAATGTTGATTCAATTTTGAATAACAATGGAAAAATTCGTGAAGCAGTGACCAGACTTGAATCTCTTGGCAACATTCTTGAAGAAACAGAGAAAAAAGTTGATGCCATTAAAAATGAAAGGGAAGGCATTGCCAGAACTGAAGCACGGTTGCAGAATCTTGCCCGTGAAATTGATTCAAAATTCAATTTGCTGGAAAAAATTACAAAAGCTGATTTGGAAAAGCATCCTGCAAAAAACAACAGCGGAATCAGCCCGCAGGATAGGGAATCTGTAAAAACTTTGAAACGGCAGGGCTGGACTGTTGCAGAAATTGCCCGCAGCCTGAATTTCCCAGAAAGTGCAGTAGAATTGATTCTTGAAATGCCAGATGACTGAGACCTTTAAAAAATCTCGGTCAATGAAAATTTATTTTGAAAGCAGACAGGTTGCCCAGACTTCTATAGCTTCGCTCCTGCCGATTTTTCCCATTTTTTCACCAGTTTTTGCCTTTACAAAAATCTGGTCACTCTGTACTTCAAGGATTGTGGCAATTGATTCAATTACTTTTTGCCTGTAGGGAATGAATTTTGGCTTTTCAAGAGCAATAACGCAGTCCGCATTTTCCAATTTCCAGCCTTTTTCTGTAATTTTGTTCCATACGGTTTTTAAAAGCATTTTGGAATCTGCATCTTTCCATTTCTGGTCTTCCGGCGGAAAAAAACTGCCTATATCTCCCATGCCGCTTGCTCCTAAAAGTGCATCTGTTAATGCATGGAGCAGAACATCACCGTCAGAATGTCCGTCTTCTCCCTTCTCAAACGGAATTTCAATACCGCCCAGCATCAGTTTTCTGCCTTCGACAAGTTTATGCAAATCATAACCAAGACCAGTTCTGAGCATTTTTGACTCCTTTTTGACATCCGGTTTTTGTTGAGGAATATCTGACGGATATGTAATTTTTTTGTTTATGCTGTCACCATCGACTATTTTTACTTTTCCGCAGTATTTTCCCCAGATTTCTGTATCATCGGTATAATTTTTTCCATCTTCGGCAGCTTTTTTATGTGCGTCAAGCAACCTGGAAAATAAAAAGCCTTGAGGGGTTTGGACTGCAGCCAGATTTTCTCTAGTCAAATGCCTGCTGATGAAGCCGTTTTCATCTTTTTCTTTCTGGGTGTCTACAGGCTGCAATGCGGGGACGGAAGCTCCGTATTCCTCCGCTGCTTCAATTGTATCTGTAATGATTTTTTTTGTTACAAATGGCCTTGCACCGTCATGAATTAAAACAATAAAATCGTCTTTTACATTCTTACATTCAGATTCGCGTTGCAATCTTACTGTCTGCAGAGCTTTAAAAACCGATTCCTGACGGGTTTTTCCGCCTTCAGTCAGTATTAAAGCTGTGTCTTTCAGAAGTGGTTTAATGGAGCTGTCAGAAAAAATGGCATTTTCCGCATCTTTCTGGCCACCTGCAGGAATTGCAATTACGATGTTTTTAAAAGAGTATGCTTCCAGAAAGGAGCTTATGCACTGTGAAAGTACAGTTCCGCTATTTAGAGGAAGGTACTCTTTTTTTTTGCCGCCCATCCGTGTTGAATTACCGGCTGCAACAATGATTAAACTTGCAGAACTTTTAGTCTTCAAAATCTTCGTCATCATCATCTTCATCAGAAGAATCCGAATCGTCTTTGTCAGAAGAATCATCGTCATCATCGTCGTCATCATCCGAGTCTGATGTTACTGGTTCGTCAAAGTCTTCATCGTCTTCGTCAAGATCTTCCAGAATATGTTTTATTTCATGTACAGAACCAGGAGGATCAAGTTTTGCATGAATCATGGATTCTGCTTCTTTTGTGCTGATTTCCAATGCAAATGAAATTTCATCTTCAAGAAGTTTTTTTGCATTGTCATAGAGCTTGCGTTCAAGAATAGGCAGCTCCTTTATCTTGCTTCTGTTATACAGACAGCGTACAATTGCAGCTATATCTGCAATGCTGCCTTTTTTCAGCAAGTCAAGATTCATCTGATAGCGAAGTTTCCAGTCTGATGTAATCGGTTCTGAATTGTCGCTCAAAAGTTCAATAGCCTTTTGGGCTTCTTCTGCCGAAACAATAGAACGGATTCCAAGTTCTTCTGCTTTATTTACAGGAACCATAACAATCATGTCAGAAACTTCCAGATAAATTTTATAATAAAGAAGTTTTGTGTCGTTAAATGTTTTTTCAAAAATTTCGATGACTTTACCTACGCCTTGGCTTGGGTAAACTATCTGCTGATTAAGTTTAAACTTTGTGTTGCTATCCATAATAGCAATAATAATACCACAAAAAAATGAAAAATTCAAACGCTGAAAGGCCTGTTACTGAACTTATCTTACTTTTTTTTTATTTATGGACATCTCTGAAATCTCCATTTTTCGAGGTTCCCTTATGTTTTATTATGTATGCTGGAAATTCTGGAGATGGCAGGAGATTTGTTGTTTTTTATAAAATAAGATTTGACTATAGTTCTTTTGCGTGTTATTGTTCTGAATCTTGAGGGAGAGTTTTATGGATTTTGGGTTGATATTGAATTTTATTGTTCTGGCTGCTGGTTTTTTAGCTTTGGTAAAAGGTGCTGACTGGTTTGTAGATGGAGCAGCTGGTATTGCTGATAAGCTTGGCGTTCCTCAGCTTGTAATCGGTTTAACCATAGTTGCAATGGGTACAAGTGCGCCAGAAACTGCGGTCAGCCTTACAGCAGCCTTTAATGATTCTGCTGCACTGGCTGTAGGAAATATTGTGGGCAGTAACATAATAAATATTTTTCTGCTGCTTGGCATTACATCGCTGATTTGTCCGCTTGCAGTACAAAAATCAACTGTAAAATTTGAAATGCCATTTGTTGTTGTAATTTCTATAATTTTCATGTTTTTAGGACTTGGCAACGGGGTTTTCAAAGGTTTTGCCGCTCCAGATGGAGTTTTATCGCGCTTTGATGGTTTTATTCTTTTGGGATTGTTTATCCTTTATCTTTCTTACCTTTTTTATATGGTGAAACATGGTTTTGCGCAGCCAGAAGAAGTTCCTGATGGAAAAAAATCAAATTGTTTGAAACTTTGTTTCATTCTTATTGTCGGACTTGCCCTTATTATTGCAGGAAGCAACCTGACTATTTCGTCTGCATCAAAAATTGCACAGTCTTTTGGTGTTTCCAGAAGATTTATCGGGCTTACAATAGTTGCTTTTGGAACATCTTTGCCAGAACTTGTAACTTGCATAGCAGCTGCATTGAAAAAGAATGCAGACATTGCAATCGGTAATATTGTTGGCAGCAATATTTTTAATATTCTGTTCGTAGCGGGAATTTCTTCACTTATTGCAGTTGTTCCATATCAGGGAAAATTCTTTTCAGACAGTTTGGTTGCAATTTTTGCAGCTGCTGTTCTGCTGTTTTGCGTTGCCTTTAATCGTAAAAAAGTGTTAAGCAGAATGGCCGGCATAGTGATGCTTGTTTTTTATGCAGCCTATTTTGCCTGGCTTTTGAAAACTGTCTGATGTTTTTCTGCAGAGTACCTTTTTTTTCAAGATATACAGATATTCCGCTTTTTATGATTTTGTAAAAACTATTCGTCAAGAATCGTAATTTCTACGCGCCTGTTTCTTGCCTTTCCGTCTTCTGTCTGATTCGATGCAACAGGTTGTTCTGCGCCGAATCCCTGTGTAAAAATATGGTATTTGTCTTTTACGCCCAAAGAAAGCAGATAGTCAGCAGCAGATTTTGCCCTTTGCCTTGAAAGTTCCAGCCTGGATTCCTTTGTTCCTGCCAGAGCTGTGTGACCTGTGACTAAGAGGTCATTGTTCGGGTATTTTTTGAGGATAGCAGCTATTTTCTGGAGTTTTTCTTTTTCTGATTCTTCCAGTATTGCGCTGTCAGGCTTGAACTGTATGTTTTCAAGACTGATTGTCAGGCCTTTTTCATTTTCTGTTACCAGAACATTTTCCAGCTGGAGATGTTTAATCTGCTGCTGAACGCTTTCAAAATCATCATTCGACCTTGTAAACTGAGTTATTTCTGCTTCTGTAGTACCTTTGAACTTATAAAGGGTTCCGTCTGATGAAATTATCGTTATTTTGAAATTTTCTTTGTAATGGTCAACTGCACCTTTTTCGTAATCCCAGTAAAGAGTTTGCTGCGAAAAGCCTGTTGTTACAGCCGGATACGGTGAACGTAAAATTGCAGGATTTTCTGGAGTAGGGGTGTCAAAGTAAAGGTTGTAGCTTACTGTGAATACATCAAATTTTCTGCCGTCGCTTTGAGTTTCCTCTCCATTGTATGTGTAAAATGCTGTAAAAGGAACTGTAACAGGCTTTTTTATGCTGAATGTTTTTCTTAAATCGTGTGCTTCATATCCATTTGCAGTCCATGAATCGCCTTTTTCAATCGGCCTTTCTGGAAAAACCGGCATATCCCGGATTACAGGCATGAAATAAGTGCTGTCAATTGTAAATTTGCCATGTTTGTCCCGCTCGTAAATGCTGTTATACTCTTCGTTCCATGTAAGATGGCTGCCTGAAATACTTCCCGTTGATGTGTCAGAAGTCATGAAGTTTGATTCGTGTATGCCACTTCCGTCTGGTTTTACATCGGTTATGTGTACGGTTATTCTGTTTATGATTTCTGAATTATTATTCAGGATATTGTTGATAAAAACTTCCTCATTGACTTTTGAAAGAATTCTGTAACGGTCGTCTTTTTTGTATTTGAATTCAAAAACTTTTGCATTGCTTTGGGCAGAAGCATTGTATAGTGCTGTTACTGCAAAAAAAACTGATAAAATAATGCGGAATGCCTGCGCTCTTTTTTTCATAAATTCTCCTGCATGATTATCGGCATTTTTCTGCATTTACGCTATAGTAGATTCCTGTATGAAACTTCAAATTTTTTTTTCATCTGCTGCTGATTTTTTTTATAGGATTTCCTGTACTTTTGCTGAATCTCCTGCCTTTGCATTTTTTATTTTGTTCTTGTGTTTATGCCTGATTATCTTTGTCTGCCTGATTTGTTTTGCTTTGGGACGAAAATTTGGAAATGCAGAAATGAAAAAGGAAATTCAGCCATTGCTCAAGTCTAGCCGGCAGGATGCCGTAAAACGTTCACGAGCCGTCTTGAGTGGCCAGATGGCCGAGCAGATTGCACCTTTCTTGAAAGGATTTCCGTGCAATCCTGCAGATGTCCGCTTTGTAGGTAAGCCACTGGACTTTATTGGTTTTCCTGGAGCTGCAGACGGTTCCGGCATAAAAGAAATTCTGTTCATTGAAGTAAAAACTGGAAATTCAGCCCTTTCATCTCGTGAAAAAGAAATAAAAGATGCAGTTCTGTCAGGCAAAGTCCGCTATATCGAATATAATCCTGAAATAAATTTTGGCATTTGACTTTTATGAACCCTGTGACTGAAAAAAAAGCCTGAACTTATGCTTTATTTTTGCAAGTTCAGGCTTTTTCAAAATTTTATCAAGATTTTACCAAATATCTGTCAAAAAGTCATTTTTTTATTCAGCTGTAAAGCGGATTTCCTGCCAGATATTGTTGTATTTTTCAAGACCTTCGCCAAGATCATCTTTAAGTTCGCAAGTGTCCATTTCTTCAGCTTTGTACATAGGTACTGTTGAGCGGTGTTTTTCAGCCTCTGTGTTTACATAACATGGGAAACGGAATGCATCAAGAAATTCTGCATAATTTTCCGGCTGATGGATAAAATTGATGAACTTCATGGCAAGCTCGTAATGTTTTGCATTTTTCAGGATTACCATGGAATCAATATACATTGGACCGCCTTCTTTTGGAATGAAGAAATCAATCATTTCTGCCTGTTTTTCTTCTGGCACTTCTCCAAAAATGACTTCTGCATATCCCTGGCAAACCCAGAAGTCTCCTGATGCAAAAGATTTTCCAAAGCCTTCTGCATCAAATTTTACAAGATTTGGCCGCCATTTCAAGTTTATAAGTTTTTTTGCATTTTCAAGATCTGAATCATTCAATGAATTTACAGATTTTCCATTAAAAGCCAGCGCATCGCCTATTACTTCCCGCATATCGTCCATCATTGACATGTGGTCTTTTAAATCTGTTCTGCTGAAAATATTCCATGATTTTTCGTAATTGTGGACTTTTAGTTTATTTACGGCAATTCCTGCTGCACCCATGTAATATGGAACGCTGTATTTCATGTTTGGGTCATAGGTTGCTTTTTGAAGAAGTTTTGGATTTATGTATTGCTTATTCGGGAACTGCGCATGGTCGATTTCCTTTAACATTCCCTGTTTTATCATTATTGAAGTGTAGTCCTGAGACGGAAAAGTAATGTCATATCCTGAAGCTCCTGCTTTCAGCTTTGCATACATGACTTCATTCGAGTCAAATGTGTCGACTTTTACAGTAACACCAAATTCTTTTTCAAATTTTGCCAAAACCGAATCTGGAGTGTAATAAGTCCAGTTAAAAAGATAAAGAGTGTCTCCTGCAGATGCTTCTTTACCTTTTTTTTCGCAGGAAACCAATGCCAATGCCGTGCAGATAATAGCTGCAGCTTTAAAAACCTTTTTCATAAACTCTCTCCTGATGAAAAAGTAAAATAAGGGCATCTGAAAAACGCCTTACGCAATGTTTTTCAAGATGCCTCAAGTCTTAAATCGTTATAATAGCCGAATTTAAAACTTTTTTTACAAGTTAATTAGTGGCTGGATGCAATTGTTTTCAGTCCGCCACGCAAACAGAATGCAATTGCACAAGTAAACAGAATCATTACAAATGAAAGTGCATTTATTACAGGTGAAACACCGAATCGAATCATGGAATAAACATATAACGGAAGTGTAGTAGAGCCAGGCCCAGAAACGAAGAACGTAATTACAAAATCTTCCAGCGACATTGTAATAGCCATGAGAAATCCTGACATTATTCCAGGCATGATTGCCGGTACAACAACCTTTGTCATAGTCTGCAATTCAGTTGCACCAAGGTCATGGGCTGCTTCAATTATTGAAAAGTCAAATTCTTCAAGCCTTGCAGAAACCATGAGGTAAACAAATGGCAGACAGAATGTTGTATGTGCTGCAAAAATTGTGAACAGTCCCAAAGGCATCTTTATTCCACTGAAAAAAATCAGCATGGAAATACCGATGATAACTTCTGGCAGAACCATTGGCAGAAAACTTATTGTCTGGATGAATGTTCGTCCGCGGAATTTGTACCAGTTTATCCCCAGTGATGCCAGCGTTCCCAAAATTGTGGAAACAATACCTGCTGTAAAAGCAACTGTCAAACTGTTTAGCAGGGCTGCCCACAAGTCATTTGAGTGAAAAATCAGCTTTTTATACCAGATAAGCGAAAGCCCTGTGAACTCGCCGCCTTTGCTCCTGTTAAAAGAATAGGCAACAATTACAAACAAAGGAATGAACATAAACATCAGAGTCAGAAACAGTACAATTTTTGAAAAAGAAAATTTAGGGCGCTTTGCTTTCCATGCTTTGCGAGCATGTCTGGAAGACTCATTCTGCCTGCTTTTCACAGAAAGGCGGCTCAGCAAAACTGAATAAACGTTCGGTTTCATTTTAGAGCTCCTGTAGAAATTGAACTTTCTGCGTAATTTTCTTCTTTAGCAGAAGTTTTTGTAAGGGCAGCTTCTCTTTTGCCTGCAAGCATCATCCATAAAACTCCGGCTGTACTTACAAGCGTCAGAACCATGCTGAAAGCAGCTGCAAGCGGCCAGTTGCGGGTTTTTTGAACCTGATCAACAATTATGTTACCAATCATGTAAGAGTCTTTTCCACCTACAAGCAGAGGAACTGTATACGCACCAAAAATCGGAATAAAAGTAAATACAATGCCAGTGGAAATTCCACTTTTTATGTTAGGCAGCAGGACTTTTAATATGGCCTGCAGTTTGTTTGCACCCAAATCCTGCGCAGCTTCAAGCAATGAAAAATCAAATCTGTCAACAGCTGTAAAAATCGGCAGGATTGCATACGGAATATACATGTAGACAGAAACAAGGACAACTGCACTGCCTGTATAAAGAAACTTTATGTAGTCCTTTACAAGTCCCATTGACCTTAAAATCTGATTCAAAATTCCATCGTTGTTTAAAATGGACATCCACGCAAAAATTCTGATGAGGGAATTTGTCCAGAATGGAATAATTACCAGAAACAGCAGTATTGTCTGATGCCTGCTTCTTGCCATTGCATAACCGCACGGCAATGCAATCAAAATCGTAAAAAGAGTTGACAGTACTGAAAGTTTAAGAGTCCTTATTACAAGAATTCCATAATTCGGATTCAGCATCTGTGAATATGCTTTGAGCGAAAATACCCATTCAACACCGCCATAAAGTCCTTTTTTCAAAAAACTGTACAAAACAATAATTGCAAGCGGTGCAACAAAAAATACTGCGAACCAGACACCCATCGGCCATGCGTACAAGGCTCCCGGATTCGAAAGCTTTGATTTTTTCAGTTTTGTTTCAGCCGTTGGCGGTTTTTCTGATTTTGTTTCGTCTCTTCTGCTCATTTTTCGATATCCTCGACAATATAACCGTCTTCAGCAGACCATGAAATGTAGACTGTATCTTTCCACTGAATTTCAGGACCGTCGTCAAGATAATTTGTATGCTGCTTGAAAATTTTTATGACTGCATTATTTTCAAGGCGAACATAGAATTTTGACTGAAAGCCAGAATAAACAGGCTCTTCAACAATACCTTTGAATACGTTTATATCTGTACGACCATGCACGTCAGGAGCTTTTGACGTGATGCGGATTTTTTCAGGACGAATTGTAAATGCAACTTTCTGACCAGGTTTTGTTGCCTCATAGTCAGTTACCATCATGAATTTATCGCTGGCAGCCATTTCTGGAGTATCAGTTGGCAAAGCAACCTGTTTTCCAAGCGCAGGAACTTTCAGAGTTACCATGTATTCTTCCTGAGAATTTTTGGGAGATTTGTAAGGAATACACTGCTCAACTTCTGCTTCAAAAAGATTTGTTTCGCCAATAAATTCTGCAACAAACTGAGTTGCCGGACTTTCATAAATTTCAAAGGGTGTTCCAACCTGAAGCACATGACCATGGTTCATTACTGCAATACGGTCAGAAACAGAAAGGGCTTCGCTCTGATCATGGGTTACGTAAATGAACGTAATGCCGATTTTATCATGCAGATTATCCAAATCGATGAGAAGATTTGCGCGAAGCTTTGCATCCAG
This sequence comes from Treponema sp., assembly GCA_016296655.1. GTDB lineage: Bacteria > Spirochaetota > Spirochaetia > Treponematales > Treponemataceae > Treponema_D. The sequence continues at coordinate 27,087 of JAEDIW010000021.1, forward strand.
TGCTGACAAAGGTTCATCCAGCAAAAGTACTTTCGGCTCATTAATCAATGCACGTGCTATGGCAACGCGCTGTTTCTGTCCGCCTGAAAGCTGATTCGGTTTTTTTGAAATATGCTCATCAAGCTGAACCAGATGTACATATTTTTTTACTTTTTCGTCAATTTCAGCTTTTGGAACCTTTTTCAGACGCAGCGGAAACGCAATGTTATCATAAACAGAAAGATGAGGAAAAAGAGCATACGTCTGGAAAACCGTGTTGGAATGCCGTTTGTCTGGAGAAAAAGGTATAACGTTGGTGTCGTCAAAAAGAACAACCCCGTCGTCAGGTTTTTCAAAACCGGCAATTATGCGGAGTAAAGTTGTCTTTCCGCATCCAGAAGGACCAAGCAGAGAAAAGAATTCTCCAGCTTTTATTACAAAGTTAATGTCTGACAACGCAATGAAATCACCAAAGCGTTTTGAAACATGATCTATAGAAACCTGACTGCCTTTCAATGACTTCTCCTATGCACATAGAGGTCAAAAATAAGCGCCAAATAAATGTTAGCGTAAGACTTACAATGCAGTTATTATTGCCATTTGTCAATACTTTTTTTTCAGATTATCAGCATAAAAATTGAAAAAAAATATGAAGCTACATTCATGTTCCCTTAGACTTGCCGGCAAACTTTCACAAACATTCAAAAAATCCTCTGCAGAACCATAAACGCAATTGTTCCGCCGAAAATGCTCAGCATGGAATTATTTTTCCATAAATGCAGTATGATTGTAAGAGCCAGAGATAGCGTTTGAGGAAGCCCAAACGGCGATTTGACAAAGTTGACATCTTTCATGCAGTAAACCAAAAGAATCGCCATAATCATCGGAGGAATATATTTTTCAATAAACCTTATGAAAGAAGGCGGCTGCTTTTTGGAAAAGAGGATAAACGGAAATGCCCTTGTGGCAAAAATAACAGCTGCACTTATAAGTGTTGCAATTACAGCTTTATCAGCAGAAAGATTCATATAAAACACCCTATTTTACTTTAAAAATAAAAAAGCTACACTCATGGGATACCGAAAAATCCTCAATAGAATTTATTCAGTATTTCCTTAGGATTTTGAAGGCTCCTTCCTTCCCCTGCACAAAATCAGAAAAGCAATTCCTATGGAAATGGCAGTTATCAAAATCCGCTCAGAACTGAACAGACCAAACCTTGAAAGAATTACCGTGATTAAAGCTGCACAGATGCCTGTAGCAGACGGAAGAAAATCTTTTGACGCTTTCAGCTGGTTCAGCATGAGGACTGCAAAAAGAGCTGTCAACGCAAAATCTACCCCTTCAAACGAAAAAGGAATCAAAGCTCCTGCTATAGCTCCAATAATTCCTCCGAGAACCCAGTACATCTGGTCAAGCAGGGCAATCGTTCCCAAAAAATTCCCACGGTTTGCCCCTTCAGGAACTTTTACGCTTGTAAGCAGTGCATAGGTTTCATCAGTAAGTGCAAAAATCAGGTAAGGTTTCCATTTTCCAGTATCCTTGAATTTTTCAATAAGCGAAAGCCCGTAGACAATATGGCGAATATTCAGAAAAAGCTGCGTAACTGCAATTGCAGTCAGCGGGGCACCAGAAGCAAACAAACCCATAGCCATATATTGCCCGGCCCCTGCATACATTGTAAGGCTCATAAGCGGAGCCAGATACCATGGATAGTGGGCCGTCGTAACCATAATTCCAAACGGAATTCCAATTGCAATATATCCAAAAAAAACAGGAACAGTAATTTTTACAGCCTGAGAAAAGTAGTATTTATTCATTTTTTACAGTATAGCTAAACTCAAAAACTTATGCAAACGCATTGCTTTTTTTCTTTTTGGACGGAGGCATTTGCCAGACTGGCTTTCCCCACTTCGCTGACTAGCCGCAGCTCATCCTTCGCTACGCTCAGGACTAAAGGTGGTTCAATCCAGAGTAGCAGGCTTTTCCTGTAAAACCATTTTTTTGCAGAATGTTGACTTGTGTCAAAAATTGTGTAATATAGAAAAGAGGTTCAAAATATGGAAATCTTCGGAAAGTCTTTTCAGGCTTTCAAATTTTTCCTAAAACTTCTGAACGTGCAGTGATTGTTCATTTGTTTATTATGGAAGAATAATTTCTGTAACAGTGAGTGTCGTCGGGCATCTCAGGATTTGCGTCAGTTTTTTATCAATGCTTTTCTGGAGCGGTGCATTTGCGCTTTTGGAACATTGTTTTTTGGAGGGTTATCATGATTTCAATAATTATCGGTTTGCTTTTGATTGCATTTACAGTTGTTTCAGCTCTTCCATCTTGTTTGGGATGGGGAACGGAAATTATTGCATTTTTAAAAGGTTGTGCACCAGTCCTTTCTGCATTTATAGGACTGATAGCATTATTCATTGGTGCTGCAGACATAAAAGACAAAAATGAAGCAAAAAAAGAAGAAGCAGCAGCCCTCGAAGAATCTAAAAAATAAATTAAAATTCTGACTTACCGAACAGGTTTTATAAAATCGCATTGCGCAGGACTGGAAGTAATTTTGTGTTGAAAAAGTCCAAATTGTGTATCATAATTTAAATATGAAAAAAATTATATTTTTTATGATGCCGTTTTTGTGTTTTTTTGTTTTTCCAGCTTCCAGTTCAAAAGCACCTGAATGGGTTTTAAACTGCGAAAATGTTTACCCGCCGGAGAATTTTTTTTCTGCAGAAGGAACCGGAAAATCTGCAGAAGAAGCAAAAAACATAGCATTGACTAATCTTTCGTATTTTTTCAAAACAAGTGTAACTTCTGCTCGTGATGTAAACTTCAAAACATATTTAGATTCATCTGAAGGTCATTCAACTTTAAAAAAAGAAGGCGAAGTTTCAGGCAGTTCAAAAATTGATGTTTCTGCTGACTTGAATTCTGTTGAATTTACACAGCCTTGGAGGAACAGAAAAACCAAAGAATGGCATTGCCTTGCATTTATTGAACGGGAAAGTCTTTGGAAACAGTATGAACCTGAACTCTGTGCTTCAAGAAATTCTTTTATGGACTTTTTTTTCAAGGCAGAAAAAGCTGGTGAACCTTTTGAAAAACTCCGCCTTTTGCAGATAGCTCGGAAACAAGGTGTTGATTTTCTCGAAAAACTTTCCTATGCAGAATTCCTGTCATCAAAACTCACGGATGAAAAATACAGCCAGGACATAAAGCCTTTTGCAACGCTGCCAGGCATGATTCAAAGCATCAAAAATCAAAATCCAGTGTATGTTCATGTGTCGCAGGACTCTGGAAATGCCGTTTATTCTGCAGTATCACAGGTAATGTCAGAACTTGGCTTTGCCGTAGTAAAAGACAGGAAAAATGCAGGTTTTGACGTTGAGGTTGATGTTTCTCTGGAAAATTATATGGATGCAGATATTTATGTTTATTCACCGGCAGTGCAGGTTGAGTTTTTGGGCAAAGGCGGCAGCGTTTATGTTTATTCAAAGGACTGCGAAACTGTAAAGGTTTTTACAGAAAGCCGTGGAATAAAAAGATGTATTCAGTCTGTAACAAATGTGCTGAAAACTGATTTTTCACAGAATTTAAAATCCGTATTGGGTGAAAGAGTAAAGAATCAGCTGTAAAGCAGGACATTGCACAGCTTTTTGCGGATAGGCTTGCCTTTTGTATGAGATGAAAACTTATTTTGAAACGTGTTCAGCTATTGACATGCGGGCTTTAAATCATTTATAGTATCGTACCCCGTATATAGACGTTTTGCTCAAACGTCATAAGGCTGAAGAATCTGATGCAAAGTTCCAAAGCCTACAACTTAATTTTTAGTAAGGTATATACATGAAAACTATTTTTATCAAGGAACACGAGCAGAACCGTAACTGGTTTCTGATTGACGCCGCTGGAAAACCTCTTGGCCGTGTTGCAGCAAAGGCCGCTTCAATTCTTCGCGGTAAGACAAAAGCAACATTCGCTGCAAACCAGAATATGGGTGACTATGTTGTAATCATCAATGCTGCAAAAGCAGTTGTAACTGGCGGAAAAGAACAGAAAAAGATTTATTACAATCACACTGGATTTGTTGGTGGTCTTAAAGAATATACATACGAAACATTGCTTGGAAAACATCCTGAAGAACCAATGTATCGTGCTGTAACAGGAATGCTCCCTGGCGGCCGCCTTGGACGTGCTCTTGCAGACAACGTAAAGATTTATGCAGGTGCAGAGCATCCTCATGCTGCACAGAATCCGCAGCCGATTGAACTTTAATAGGAGCATGTTATGGTAAAAGATATTGCTATTGGAACAGGAAGAAGAAAAACTGCTGTTGCACGTGTATTTATGCGCGAAGGCAGTGGAAAAATTGTTGTAAACGGTAAAGACGTAAAAGAATATTTTGTTACAGAAGAACAGATTCGTGTTGTTCGCCAGCCTCTTTTGGTTACTTCAAATGATGGTAAATTTGACATTGTTATCAATGTTACTGGCGGCGGTTTGAACGGTCAGGCTTCTGCTTGTCTGCACGGAATTTCACGTGCTTTGACACAGGTTGACCAGAACTCTCATACAGCTCTCAAGGCTAATGGATATCTTACTCGTGACTCTCGTATGGTTGAACGTAAAAAGTACGGCCAGAAAGGTGCTCGCAGAAGATTCCAGTTCAGCAAACGCTAAGCTTTGCTTATTGTTTCTGTTTCAGAGGTCTCGACTGGTTGTATGAAAATTATAACCGGTTCGGGGCCTTCTTTTTTTATCCGAACTGATTATCTGTCTCTTGTCAATCCAGAGAATTTAATGGCTGGCGCTGAATTTGATGAGCCTTATGAAAGTGATATTCTGGATGCAGGTCTTGCGTTTGCTGCTGAAAAAAAAGCAGTAGACTATCTGTCAAGGGCTGAGCAAAGCCGTTCGGGGCTTTTTAAAAAACTGCTCGCAAAAGATTTTCCAGAAGCATGCATTGTCAAGGCACTTGATTATCTGGAAAAAATTTTTTATTTGTCTGACCTGCGCTTTGCACGTGCCTGGCTAAACAGTAGAAAAATAAACCACAGTGAAGGACGTTCAAAACTGTATGGGGAACTTTTATCTCGTGGAATAAGCCGAGAAAATGCGTCAGCTGCTCTTGATGAATTTTTTGAAAACAACGATGAAATGCTCCTTTGTATGAAAGCTCTGCAAAAATACCGCCGTCTGAAAAAATCGCCTGAAAAAATGATAAACTGTCTTATGCGTGCAGGTTTTTCAAAAGGAATGATAAATCTTGCAGTAAAAAATGAAGGGGAACTTCTGGAGTCTGATGCTCAGGTTTAAAATGCATGACTAGCCCACGGTGCAGGCATGCGCAGCAGCCGCTGAAGCATGAAGCGGCCGAGGGTTACTGAGTGCCGGAAGCGTGGTCTGCAAAAGCATTGCTCCTGAAAAAAATAATGATGAAAATATGGCGGGTTGAAAAGTATAGAAAAAAAAAAAATTCTATGCTAAACTAAAAATTGTCTTTACTTATAAAAAATCTGGAGTTAAAAATGGGGAAAAAAGAAAAAAAGCCTGTAGTCTTTTCTGCTCTTGAAGTTGCAAATATTTGTGGGGTTGTAAATCAGACTGCAATAAACTGGATTCGCAATGGTTATTTAAAGGCTTTTACGACTCCTGGCGGGCAGTACAGGGTTTATCCTGATGATCTGGCAGCCTTTATGAGTAGCAGGAATATGGTTATTCCTCCGTCGCTTTTGGGTTTTTGCGATGACAAAAATTCTTATGAGCTTAATACGCTTTTGATTATTGATGATGACAAAACTTTGAATAATGTCATTGCTACTTACATGGAAAAAAACTATGCTGGAATTCATGTGGCTCAGGCCTTTGACGGTTTTGAAGCGGGGCTTCTTTTGTCTTCGAAGCATCCTCAGTGTCTGATTTTGGATTTGGATTTGCCTGGAGTTGACGGGTTTCAGATTTGCCGGAAAATTTATGGCGGAAAGGAATTTGGAAATCCTAAGGTTATTGTAATTACCGCTCTTGAAGATGTAGAAGTTGAAAAAAGACTTGCGGAAATTGGAGTAACCCATTTTTTCCGCAAGCCGTTATCTTTGGACAAACTTGCCGAAATTGTCGGCAGAGTTTATAAAGGACAGTAGTATGCAGGGTAGGTGAGCTGTATACAGCTCTGCCTTAAAGCCTGAGAAATTGAGCCGGTTTGTAAAAAGATGGCCAGTGCTTTTGCAAATTTTCCTGTTCCTGTCAAAAAGTCATAAAATGTTGTTTTTTCTTCAAATTCTTCGTCGATTATTTCAAGATTAGGGTTTTCAAGGTCTGCTTTAATCTGGTTTTTGGCATCTTCAAATGAACAGATGCTGTCAATCAAATCGTGTTCAAGTGCCTGCTGTGCTGAATAGATGCGGCCGTCTGCAAGCGCGTACACTTTGCTGTCCTGCATTTTTCTGCTTTTTGCAACAATTCCTGTGAACTGTTCGTAGGCACTGTCTGCCAGCGACTGCATGATGGCCTGCTGTTCTTCTGTCATGGCTTCATTGAAATTCATCATGTTTTTATTTTTTCCAGAATGAATTGTTGTTGATTTTATACCGATTTTTGCAAGCAGTTCGGTTGCATCAGTAAACTGTCCGCAGATTGTGCCGATTGAACCTACAAGGCTGTTTCTGTTTGCCATGATGTTTGTTGCAGCGCAGGCTATATAATATCCTCCAGATGCTGCCATCGGTCCAAGATATGCATAGACTTTTTTTCCGCTCGTCTTGTATTTTTCGAGGGCAAGGTAAACTTCGTCAGATTCGTAAACTGTGCCCCCTGGTGAATTGATGAAAAGAATAATGGCTTTGTTGTCTGCGTTTTCTTCAAGGTCTTTGATGAGGTTCAGTATTCTTTCCTGATCGTAGGTTCTGTTTTTCTTCTGGATTACACCTTCTATGTGGATTATCGAGGCTGATTCCTGACCTTTTCCATTTAATTTTACTTTCCTGAGTTTTTTTCTGAACGTTTTGACAGTTGAAATATCGTCAAAATCATCAAGAATTTTTGATTCAACTGATATTGATTTTATCAGGGAGTTGTGCTTTGGTAAGAAAAATGGGAGCAGCCCTGAAAGTACGGAAACAAGAACGAAAAATGCAAAAATTTTTGCGCCTTTTGATGGCTGTGGAAATTTTATGCGCGGTGAAAATTTGCTTTTTTGGGGCTTTGCAGAAGCTGTTTGGGTTGTGGCTTCTGAATTTTCGGCTTGTGCTTCTGCTTTAGAAGAGTCAGCTGTCTGAGTTTGCCCTGCTGTCGTTTCTGTCTGCTGTATTGGTTCGCTTGCCTGTTCTTCAGGCTTTTCAGTTATTTGATCTGACATATTTTCTCCAAATTTATTGTCTTGTTGTTTACTTTTTTGATTCAAAATCTTCTTGCAGAAGAGTTGCTGATTTTAATGCAATTGTTTTTAGTTCCAGGTAGGCATTTGTAAAAGCGAGGTTTATGTATGGCGCAAGAAAAATAAAGCCGATACCGCCTGTAATTAACGAAAGAAAAATCCATCCTGAAAAACTTAACGTCATTGAAAAAAGCTCACCTTTGTAGCCTTTTGTCATGATTTTGCTGATTTTCATGGATTTTAGAACTCCCAGTTCAGGGTATTCATTGAGTACAAAAAAAGTCATGGAATATGAATAAAATTTTACGATGACAGGAACGAAAAATAGAATTACTAATGGAACCAGTAATAAGACAAAGATTGCGCTGATAAGAAGCATTGGAAAGCAAATCAGAATTATCCATGGAGTTATGAATACAATCATCCAAAAGCCTGTTTGAAATGCCTTCCAAAAACCTTCCAGGCCTTTGAAAAAGTCTTTTAGAGAAACTTTGGTGCCTTCTACGGCTAGTTTGAGGCTTAGGAAAATTGCTGCATTTTGCAAGGCGCAGAACATAAAGAATAAAATTACGCCAGAACCGTATATTGGTGAAACCGATTCTGCATGAAAAATATTTTCCAAAAATGGAAAATGGTTCGAAGCTTCTGAAATTATTTCTGGCATTTTTACAAGCATCAAAAGTGCTGCTGAAATTGCTGAAACAATTGTAAAAACTTTCCATTGCCCTTTGAGCTGGGCTAAAGCTTTTTCTTTGTACTTTATTCTATCGAACATTTTTTTTTCCTTAATAAGAGGGCAGTCGAAAATGAAAAAATCCGGCTTTGCCTTTTATTTATGCTTTCTCCAGATGTGAAATCTAAGTAGATAAGAGTTCGCAACGCAAACTTTTTTACATTATAGCATTATAGTGTGCTGTTTTCAAAATTGCAATTTAGGGAAGTACAGATAAACACTTGAAGCGATTACTCAGCAATTTCCGTCAAATGCTGTAAGTCATTGTCTTACAGACAATTAGCTACATTTAGTGTTTCCTTTGGGGTTAGCTGTCTGCTGCTTGCATTGAATTTCTTTTAACAGGTCAGAGTAAAAGCGGTTTTCTATCTGTTCCTTTGAAATTCCAGATTTTTCAAGAATATTCAGTAATTCGTTTTGAATTCCTGCTGTTTCGGAATTATCCTGTTTTTTTGGCTCGCAGAGGATTTCTATTTCCAGAAAATTTCCTAAGGGTGGAATTCTGCATAATTCAAGAAGAGCTTGGCCGTACTTTGTGTCATAAATCCAGGCAGAAACGTATTTTTCTTTTGTGCTGCTGATTTTAAAGCCTGAGTCTCTAAGCAGGAATTCAACTGCTTTTTCATCTGAAAGTTCTGATTCATTTTCTTCATTTACTTCGGTTTGAAAAGCTTGCCCGTCAGAAATGTTTTCAACTAGTTTTTTTCGTTTGTATGTTAAAAAAACTTTCTGTTTGCCGTCTTTTATTTCTCGGCGGATTCTTGCCGTGATTTTTTTTGCAGGATTTTCCGATGTGAAAATGCTCCAGTAAGTGTCATGGCGTTCCAGCTGGCCTGAAAATTTTGCAAAGGAATTCAGTTTTTGAATTGTTTTTTCCAAATCATGGACACGGGCTTTTAATTCTATTTCAATCATGCTTAAAATATAGCTTTTTTTCTGCTTTGGTTCAATTTTTTTATGAAGCAATATAGCGCTAAAATTTGCCTGTTTTATCATCTGACAGTTTCCTAAAAAAACTGGAATATGGTATAGTATTTTTATGAATATTACATTGAAAAATGCCCGTTTTGAGGCAATTATCAGTACTCACGGTGCTGAAATCAACTCATTAAAAGGAGCTGATGGCACTGAATATGTTTGGAACGGTGATGCATCCGTTTGGAAATACCATGCCCCGGTTCTTTTTCCTCATGTTGGAAGAATCCGTGACCAGTTTATGACTGTAAAGGACAAGGAATATAAGCTTGGCGTAAATGGTTTTGCACGCGATTTGGAATTCAGGCTTTTGCACAGCAGTGAAACTTCTGCGGAATTTGAACTTAACGAAAGTGCAGAAACTGCTGAAAAATATCCGTGGAAATTTTCGCTGAAGGTTTTTTATGAACTTACAGAAAAGGGGCTGACTTTTACTTCGACAGTTACAAACACTGACAGTGAAGAAATCAGTTTTTCTTTGGGAAGCCATTCTGCATTCTGCTGTCCGCGCAACACTGATGCCGAAGGTACAGCAAACAGCGATTATTTTATTGAATTTGAAAAAAAAGAGGCTCTTACAGGCGTAGCTACAACTTCAGACGGCTATATTGCTTCTGATGAAGATGGAATTGCACCTTATACATTCCCCTATGGAGAAAAGGAACCTGGAATCATTCCGCTTACAGCTGAAGGTTTTGGTAACGGGCACTTTTTTACAGCCTTTACTTCGGATTGGGTCGGTTTGCGCAACAGAAAAAACGGAAGCCTTGTAAAAGTGAACACAAAAGATTATCCATACCTGATGATTTGGCAGAATGCTGGTGAACCTCGTTTTGTCTGCATTGAACCTTGGTATGGAATTCCTGATCCAGAAGTAACTGATCACCGCTGGGAATTGAAGCCTGCACTTATCAGTCTGCAGCCTGGCAAATCCTTTACCGCAGATCAGTCAATCACAATCGAATAGTTTTGAATGCTGTGAAACAAACTTCAAAGCCTTCTTTAATCTGCGCGCCCATGGCAACTTTAAGCCATGAGGCCCACCGCCGGCTCATTGAAAAGTTCGGCGGTTGTGATGAATATTTTACTGAAATGATAAATGCCGGTTCTCTCTTAACCAACGGGCCGTTTGAAAAGTTTTATCTGATGAATGAAACTGTGCCAGAAAAAATGGTCTGGCAGCTTACAGGCGGAAAAACTGCCCTTATTGAAAGAGCTGTCCCCGTGGTTGCTGAACTTGGAGGAGTAGGCATTGATTTGAACATGGGCTGCTGCGCACCGGAAATTGTTGCCAGCGGGGCAGGCATTGCATGGATGCTTAAGCCTGTTGAAGAAACTTGGGCAATGGTTCATGCTGTGCGCTGTGCAATGGAAAGTTGTTCTGAGCATGGGCAGTTAAAACTTCGCCTGAGTGTAAAACTCAGACTTGGGGATGAAAATTTTACAGATGAAGGCTTTTTTTCATTCTGTAAGATGCTTATGGACGAAGGTGTTCAGCAGCTGACGTTACATCCCAGGACAAAAAAGCAAAAATATACCAGACCTGCCCGCTGGGAATATGTTGAAAAACTTGCAGGCTTTGCAAAACCTTATGGTGTCCGCATAATTTTAAATGGCGATGTAAAAGACGTAGAATCTGCAAAATCTGCAATGAAAGCATCTCCTTCTGCAGACGGTCTTATGATTGGCAGGATGGCAGCGCAGAAACCATGGATTTTTGCTCAAATTGCCCAGTCTTTTGCCTGTGAAGATTCAGACCGTGATGTTTTGCGCACAAAAATTGATTTGCAGCAACTGATTTTTGAATATCTGGATGACCTTCAGATTTATCAGCCGAAAGAATTTTGGAAAACCAGATGCCAGCGTTTTTTTACGTATTTTTGCAGCAATTTTTCATTTGCGCATTATGCCAGAACTCAGCTGGTTAATGCCAGTTGCATTTCTCAGGCTAAGGAGAGGCTTGTCCAATATTTTGAAAAAGTACCAGAAGACAGGTTTATCAGTGCATTGTGATAAGCTGCCTTTTACATTGCGGCTTTTACAAAAAGTTTTGCCAGCTCTGTAAGCTGGTCAAACCTGTCTTCGTTAATCAGGCTTGGTTTCATGATGTTTGAGCCGATTCCGCAACTGCAACATCCTGAATCCAGGAATGATTTTACGTTGTTTTCATCTACTCCGCCGACAGCCATCAGCGGAACATTGCTGATTGGACCACGGATGGCTTTTATATAGTCGATGCCCAGAAAACTGGCCGGAAAAATTTTTACAATATCGGCTCCGCTGTTCCATGCAGTCTGAATTTCTGTTGGGGTCATTGCTCCTGGTATGGAAATCATGCCAAGTTTTTTAACCTCGGCAATTACTGCAGGATTTGTGTCTGGGGCAAGAATAAAGTCTGCTCCTGCTCCTGCTGCAGCTCTTGCCTGTTCTATTGTAACGGTTGTTCCTGCTCCAACGCACATTCTGCTGCCCAAAGTTTTTTTTACTATTTCAATTGATTTAACCGTGTCTTGAATGCAGGTTTGTGATGACTGGTCAAAGGTTATTTCCAGACAGCGGATGCCGCCTGCATTTACGGCAAGAGCTGCTTCTGCAATTTTGTCTGGAGAAACGTGTCTTACAATTGAAACAAGTTTATTTTCTTTTATGAAGGAAAGAACATCCATTTTTTAGCCCCATTTATCTGAAAATTGTTCAGTTTGTATTTTTTGAGAATCAGTGTATGACTGACTTTTTAAAATATATTCAGAAAGTCAAATTGTCAATGAACAGAATGTTTAAATTATGCATATTTTGGGGTTTTAGGGGCTGTGTCGGGCAGCCCCTAGGAGAAAGGGGTGTGTGAGCAACGAAGTGCGAACCAGGGGAAAGGCTTTTCCCCTTTAAATGCTGCCCTTTAAATGCTGGCTAAAAGGGGCTTTAGAGGTTATACTGTTTTTGGAGGCGAAATGCTTAAGGTTTATTTTGATTCGGGAACTACGAATACGCGCGTGTATTTTATTGATGAAAATGGAAAAATCGTCTGGCGGACAGAAAAAGAGGTCGGTTCAAAAGATGCTGCTGTTTCAGGCGATAAGGAGCTTTTGCCGAGGGAACTTAGTGAACTTTTGAGGCTTGGGCTTGACGAGTTGGGAATAGTTGAGGATTGCGTAGAGTCTGTCTGGATGAGTGGAATGATTACAAGTCCGAATGGAATTGTGGAAGTACCGCATATTAGCGTGCCTGTGGATGCCGAAAAACTTGCTTCCAGGGTTTTTAAATATAACGAAGAAAAATTTTTCAAGCGTGAAATAAATTTTATTGCAGGAATAAAAACTGTTGTGGATGGCACTGTGATTACTCCGGAAAATGTTGCTCAGATTAACAATATGCGAGGCGAAGAAACTGAAATCTGTGGAATAATTGATGGAAAATTTCTTGGCGATGGGACTAGTGTTCTTATCATGCCTGGAAGTCATACTCAGATTGCTGTAGTTAAAGACGGAAAAATTGTAAACATTATTTCTACGATTACGGGTGAACTGTTCAAGGCTTTAAAAACTCAGACCATTTTAAGTGCAAGTTTGGAAGGGGAAAGTTCGGAACTTGATGAGAAGATGGTAAAGCTTGGATATAAGAATCTTGTGGAGCTTGGCTTTAACAGGGCGATTTATATTGACCGCTCCATGCTGCTTTTTACTGATTCTACGGCTGAGATGCGTCACAGTTATCTGGAAGGTGTGTTAAATGGAGGAGTTTTGCAGGCGATTTGTGCTGTTCTTGGAAAACAAAGCCTGAAAGCTTATGTCTGCGGGTCGCAAAAGCAGTTTCGTATAATCAAGGCGATTGCAGAAGATTTTTTTCCTGAATATAAGGTTGAAAAGCTTGAAAACAGCCGGGAAAATCCTTTTTCGGTGATGGGTTTTAAGGCAATTTACCGGCAGTTTTGCAGATTGCAGGCAGATTGTAGACAACCTGCAGACAGATTGTAGTTTTTTTTAGGAAAGCTGATTAGAAAATCTGCGGAAAACACTGGCATTGAATAAAAAGTTGCGGCTCCAGGTGAGTAAAGTTTTTAAAATCTGCCAGTGTTTTTTTTGATGCTGATTTTTACAGCTTGGAAACAAGTTCTGCTGCCTTGTCTAAATATGGAACATCCAGTTCTTCAATGTTTCCTGAGTCAACAGCTTCTGTAATTTGCTGTTCAATCGGGATTTTTCCAAGTACAGGAATGTTGAAACTTTCGGCTACTTTGTCAATGTTGCTTTCGCCGTAAATTTTGATTTCTTTGCTGCAGTCCGGGCATTTTACATAGCTCATGTTTTCAACAAGGCCGAGAATAGGAATGTTCATTGTTTTTGCCATTTTCAAGGCTTTTTCAACAATTACACGGACTAGCTGCTGTGGTGAAGATACTACAATGATTCCGTCGATTGGCAATGACTGGAAAACTGTGAGAGGAACATCTCCTGTTCCTGGTGGCATGTCCACGAACATGAAGTCAACATCTTTCCAGTGTACGTCTGTCCAGAACTGCTTTACAGCTCCTGCAATTACAGGTCCTCTCCAGATTACAGGGTCATTTTCATTTTCCAGAAGAAAGTTCATGGACATAAGCTGAATTCCCTTTTTTGATTTAACAGGGAACAGGGCATTGCCGTCGCCTGTTGCCCGCTCTTGATTGAGGCCAAAGGATTCTGGAATTGAAGGTCCTGTGATGTCTGCATCAAGAACAGCTGTCTTTTTTCCGAGGCTGTTCATTTTGCATGCCAAAAGGCTTGTAACCAGAGATTTTCCGACACCGCCTTTTCCTGAAACAACTGCAATTACCTTTTTTACGCTGGCTCCTTCTCTCAAAGAAACATGCATATCCCTTGACTTGCAGTTTGAACTGCAAGAGCTACAGTTGTGTGAACAATTTTCTGGTGTATTTTCCGCCATATAAAACTCCGTTAAAATTTTTATTCGTATTGGAAAATCTGATAAATTTTTAATCTAGAAGTTTTCCAAAACCCTGTAAATAAAAGATAAGAAAAAAAAACGTTATAGTCAAATATTATGGTTTTGCAGGCATTGCTATGCTGCAATTGCGCCTGCTGCTCCAAAAATTCCTGCGCTTGCAAGACCCATTATAATGCCGGCCATGAGAACCCCTGCCATGACTGCCAGAACAGTCTGCTTAAAGTTCATGTCTAAAAGACTTGCAGCAAGTGTTCCTGTCCATGCGCCAGTTCCTGGCAGTGGAATGCCAACGAACAGCATCAGTGCAAAAAACAGGCCGTGTCCTGCCTTTTCCTGAAGTTTTTTTCCAGCTTTTTCGCCTTTTACAAGAAAAAAAGTACAGATTTTACCGATGATTTTCTTATCTGCGCCCCAGACTAAAAATCGTCGTGCAAAAAGATAAATTACTGGCACTGGCAGCATGTTTGCAAGCGTACATACAATGTAAGACTGAAGCAAAGGCATGTCCAAAGCCTGCGAAACCGGGATGGCACCGCGCAGTTCAATCAGCGGAATCATCGAAATAAAAGCAATCCATAAATAATTTTTTACCATAGTTTGAAGAGTATAGCGGAATTTTCAAGGTAGTAAAAGAGCTGTTTTTATATGTGTTTTTATATGTACAGATATGCAGAATAGCAGTATGAGCAGGATTTTGCCATAAGTTTTGTTCTGAATCTTATTTTGTTTCTGTGGGCTATGGGGGATTTGTTTTTGCTGGTGGGTTCTGATGATTCTTTTGAATAAAGCATAAAAAAAATGAATAATTATATGTTTTTTGCCGATATTAAAGGAAGATTAGAAGATTACGCATTTTTTCTTTTGCGTCGGAGGAATTATGAAAAAAATACTTGCAGCTGCCTTGTTGATTCTGGCTCCTGTTTATCTTTTTGCAGCAACAGCTGTAAATGCAAAAAAAAATTCAGGCTCAAAAAAAAGTTCGGGAATTGAATTTGGAATTGGTTCAGGCTATGTTTTTTATGGCGACAGCGAAACAAAAGATTTAATTTCTGACATGAATTCTTTGGATTTCAGCCGTTTTATTATTGGCGGTGATTTGGGCTTTTTTGTGCCTTTGGCAGATTATGTGACTTTTGTTGCAGAAGCTGAAATCATGAACGATTTATTCTGGAAAGGCAGTGACCATTGCTATTTTCTGGATTATTCATTTAACAGCGGAATCAAACTGACTCCAGGCCTTGGCGGACTGGGGCTTACCGTTGACTATTGTCTTGGCCGTAGAACTTCTTTCATAAAATTTGAAGATAATGAAACTACTACGAAGTCTACAAAATGGGGCAACGGTTTTAAATTTGCTGTTGATTATGATATTCTGTACGAAAAAACTCATGGTGTCTGCCCCGTGATTGGTGCTTACTGGCGCCGGATGCCTCGTGGCAATGACGACTTTGACAACACAATTTCAATTTATCTGAAATTACTGTTCAGGTAGAAATATGCAAAAATAGGCAAGAACATAAAAAAAGGCTGTCTTTCCGAAGTTTTG
>JAEDIW010000151.1 GCA_016296655.1 Treponema sp.
CCAATTTTCTAATTCTGCTTCGGATTGAAAACTCAAGATGGAAACTCCTTTTTTCGTTTATTATACCATCAAAAGTTCAATTTAACTAGAAAATCGACAGTGATGCTGCTGAACAATAAGAATATACCTGCCCCTGCGTCATTTCAGTTCCCTTGTTTAGGCTTTCTCGCGGGAGGATTGACAGGGTTCTCCGCGTAAGCATTTTTTAAACAGACAATTTACCCGATGGTTTGAATAGCTTCAGGCACCACTGTTTTAGCTGGTCTTAAAAAATGCGGAGCGGAGGTTCCTGGCAACCGCACCTTTGAAAACGTACCAGTGCAATGGTCACACCTTACAGCTCCCTGCGTCACTTCAGCTCCCTTGTTTAGGCTTTCTCGCGGGAGGATTGACAGGGTTCTCCGCGTAAGCATTTTTAAACAGACAAATACTCAGCAAGTCTGATTATCTCAGACACCCTTATTTTGTGCTATAATCTTTGAAGGAGATTTTTTATGAACCTTGTCCCTGCAAAGAGTTTTGACATAAATACAGTCATGCAGATAGAACGGTCTGCTTTTATTCCTGCAATACAGGAAAGTCAGAAAACATTTGAAAAGCGGCTTTCGGCATTTCCAGAAGGCTTTTTGCTTTTGCAGGACTCCAGCACCGAAACTGTACTGAAAAACGGTGGCGCCGTTACAGCCGGATACTTCTGCAGCGAAATCTGGAATTCTATTCCTGACGATGATAATTTTTTTGCATTGGGACACGATCCGGAAAAAGTTCACAAAGTTACGGGACCTGTTCTTTACGCTTCAAGTTTTGCACTTTTTCCCGAATACAGAGGACGCCATCTGGCAAAGCCTTTTTTTGAAGAAAGCCTCAAATCTGTGTGCGGTGCTTTTCCAGATCTGAAAACAGTTATTCTCCTTGTAAACGAAGAATGGCAGGGTGCAAAACACATTTACGAAAGTCTTGGCTTTAAGTTTCTCCGAACAATTCCTGGATTTTTTCCAAGCCTCCACAAAGCTTCAAGCGACGGCACCCTGATGATTTGTGATGCCGCTGCGTTCAGAGAATAACCAAGCATTATGCGCACGTCCTGACGCTTTGCGTCAGGGATATCTGCGTGCTTTGCACGCTAAGAGTTTTTTTTTGCTCGCACAGCTCCCATTTTTGCTTCGCAAAAAACAAAAAAACTCTTTTATTTACGTGTGCGCATTATGCGCACGTCCTGACGCTTTGCGTCAGGGATAGTAGCACCGGCGCAGCCGTTGTTTGTGACGGGGTTACCCGGCACAAACAATGAAGCGCTTTTGCGCGGAAGTGCGGATAGCCCGGCCACCGCAAGGTGGAGACGCCCTTTTGAATTACTTCCACATAAAACTTCCCTCTGCTAAAATAATTTTATGAACGAAGCACAATTTTCGATTTTTGACACTTTTAGAAAAGAACTGAAAGCTTTCTGCTCTGACTTTAACAGCCGTTTTGGTGATGAACTTGCAC
Source organism: Treponema sp. (assembly GCA_016296655.1). Lineage (GTDB taxonomy): Bacteria > Spirochaetota > Spirochaetia > Treponematales > Treponemataceae > Treponema_D. Next base: position 1,489 of record JAEDIW010000151.1, read on the forward strand.
CTTTACAGAAAGCAGCAGCCTTAAAAGGGGGCGTACCGGAATACCCTATTGAAACTCCTGTTGTTTATAATACAGCACTTGATGAACTTTCAGACCGAAGTCTGATAACAAAAATCGTAATCGGCGATAATCCAGGAAAAAACGAACAGCTTGCCTGCAATCAGAAATATCTTGTTGGTCAGGCTGGAAAACTTGCAGCAGGCTTTTTTGAAAAAAATCCTGAATTTAATACTGATTTCCGCAAAAATGTAATTATTCTAAACAAAACACCTGTTCACTCTGCAAAAACAGGCCATCTGAAAGAAATACTAAAAAATGCCAGCCCCCAGCTTAAAGAAGCAGTTAATGCCAGTGCAGTATGGATGGCACAAAAAACTGCCCGTCTTCATCAGGAACTTTGCAGAGCCAGCCATAACACTTCCCAGGCCCCGGAACTCTGGCTTGTAGGCTATGCAGAACTAAAAGGCCGGGGACTTTTTTTAAATTACAGGGATGCATTAAAGAAGGAATATTTTTCTGAAGATGGAAGTGCCAGAACCGAATGGAACAGAGTTTTTGTTTTTCAGCATTTTTCCATGAACCGCTTTACAATTGATCTTGGAGAGTTTATGAAAAATCAGAATATTCAAAACATAAAAGACGGCGCAGAACAATTAGGCACAATTCACAAACTTGAGATTTTTAAATAAAAAAGGCTGACCCCTTTACAATTCAGGAATCAGCCTGGTTAAAGTGT
>JAEDIW010000152.1 GCA_016296655.1 Treponema sp.
TTCCTTCTGAGGCTATTTTAGCAATTTCCAGGCATTTGTTTACAAAATAATCTCTGGTATACATCCAGCCCCTGACGGTGGATTCTCCAACTCCATACTTACGGGCTATTTCACATTTCCCTAATTTTCTTACTTCATAATCAAGAATTGCATTAATTCTTGTCTCGACTGGTACGCTTCCGCTTTCCATTTTTGCCTCCAAATCTGTCACCTTTTCGGCACCAGTCGATTTTAAATGTGTTACTTTTTAGGGGTGCAGATCACTGTCCGGGGTTCCGCTTGCGCTCCATTGCTGCGCAACGGCTCCGCCGCCCCTCCCATCCCTGACTCGGGGAAAAAATACTGGAAGCGTACCTGCACTCAGGCATCCCCAAAACGCCCCTTTCTATCCCTTAAAGGATGCTCTTCAGGATGGGTATCTTATTAGTCTTTTGACAAGAGCTTCAGAAACAGGTAAAACATTAGAAAGCAGTTTTATGCCCTAGATGGAATAAACTTATGACCGACAAATTTCAGATTAAAAAATTTTATCCCTGTTATTTTGCTTTTATGATAAGCGGCTCTGTAGCTTTGATTTTAGGAGCAATTCTTCCTTATATTATTGAAGAAACCGGTATCAGTTTTGCTGTGGCCGGCAGTCTTCTCAGTGTTTTTGCCATGGGCAACTTTCTTGCAAGCTTTGTCTATCCGCCTCTTTCTAAGCTTCTTGGCAGAAAAGCTGCTTTTATTACTGCTGCCTTACTGCAGCCTGCTGGTCTTATAACTGTTACTCTTTCTTCTGATGTTTCTGTGCTTCTGGCAGTTTTTTTTATTCTTGGAATTTCCAGAGGCTGTAACAGTATTTTTAACAATGCTTATGTCAACGAAAATTCTGACGGTGGTGCTGCTGCCCTTAATATTCTGCACATGATTTTTGCTGTCGGAGCATTTACTGCACCTGTGTGTTTAAGTGGTTTTGTTAAAGCTGGTCTTGGCTGGCGGTTTGAACTTTATTTTCTTGCTGCTGCAGGCCTTCTGGCAGTGATTCTTCTTTTACGCCTTAAAATGAAGGATGCCCTTATTGCAAATACAGGAAAAGATTATTCTGAACAGAAAAAAACAAAGCCTTTCTGGAAGTGTTCTGTTTTTTATGTTTCCGGTTTTCTTCTGTTTTTTTATCTTGGACTGGAAAACTGCGTAAACGGCTGGTTTAAGACTTATTTTAAAGTATCAGAAATTATGAGTGACGGTTTTGCCAACAGTCTTGTGGGCTTTACCTGGGCGGCCGTTCTGCTTGGACGGCTTGTTACTGCAAACCTGGCTGCCCGAATTAATCCTAAAAAACTTGTTTTTGCTGACTGTATTGCCGCAGCTGTTTTCTTTATTTTATTGACTTCAACAAAGAACCTTACTGTAATTACTGTTTCGATTCTGGGCCTGGGATTTTTCTTTGCGGGAATTTATCCTACTACTGTTTCAAACTGCCGTTCTGCCATTTATGGTTCTGACCTGGGAATGAGCATGCTGCTGGCTGTTTCTGCTGCAGGAGGAATTATTACACCTCAGATTGTTGGCTATGTGGCAGACAAAACTGGTCTTGCCGGTGCCATTAGTCTTTTATCTGTAAATGTTATTGTAATGATTGTTCTTTCGATTATGAATCTTATTCGAAAAGAAGATGGAGAGCCAGGCGTTGCGGCCGGCGATTGAGGCCGCAGAGTGGGGGAGAGCGCAACAGCGTGCGCTCTGGGGGAGAGACTTCTCCCCTTATATTTTTAAAAATTGCTGCCGTTCCAGCCCCAGTTGTCATAGCCCTGGTAAGTTATGTAAATGTTGCTGCCGGGGATTCCAAGGGTGGTGTCTAATATTTCTGTAATTTTTGCTGTCATCTGGTTGCTTTGAGAAGGATTGATTGCTCCCAGTGCTTTTACCTGTACAAAGGCACCTTTTTCCAGTTTTTTTCCGCCGAAATAAAGATCCTTGCTGTCTTCCAGACCAATCATAAGATAACTTTCTGGTTTACCCATTATTGAAATTGCTTTTCCAAGTTCTGTTTTTAAGACATCTCTTTTTTCCTGTGGAAGTGGAACTGTTGTTTTTACTTCGATCATTGGCATTTTTTTTTGCCTCCTTTTCTGAATATATTATATCATAATTTAGGTTTTTCTGAAAAATCATGCTATTATTAAGTCAGGGCAAACGCATTATAACTGATTTTGTATTGAAAAATGGCGCAAAGGAGTG
>JAEDIW010000153.1 GCA_016296655.1 Treponema sp.
CGTATTCTTCTATGAGCGGCATGAACTTTTCGATTGCGGCGACAATGCGTTTTTGCTCGGCGAGGGGCGGAAGAGGAAACGGATAATTACGAATAAAATTTAATGATACAAATGTTTGTGCTCCACCGACTGCATAATTTTGAAAAGCTTTTGTGTAATATTCCAAAACATAAAATAAGTACACATTATAGACATTATTATTATTTTTAAAAAGAGCAACATTTTTTATTGCCATTTCAAAATAGTTTTCAGTTGTTATTATAATTTTATTACCAATGTTTCCACCAATCATCGAAAAGAGAATATCTCCAACTTCAACTTTAGAACGTTGATTTATTAAATCATAATCTTGTTTGCTGATATATTTTGTTTTTGAAAAATCGAAATGATCACCTCTAAAATCTTTGCTTGTGATTAAGGGATAGCCACTTTTTATATATGCAGGAGTATCATGAGTTCCATCTCTAACATCTATTACATCACCCAATCTACACCAGCACCAGTTCTCTGGAATCTCAAACGGAATCTCTTCTTCTGTAATGTCACACGGATTCGAGCCAGCTAACGCTGTCTCTTTTTTTGATTTCCTTTTTCCAGATTTTGCGTTTATTGCCAGCGAAGCTTCAAGGCGCAAATCCAATCCGTGTGACAATTTTTCTTTTCTTATTTCTTCCAGCAAATCCCGTGCGTTGCCTTCGCTGGAAATTTTAGGAACTAATTTACCCTGCACGGCTTCCTGTAAAAGTGCGTTTTTCAAATCTTTTTCAGTCATAATATTAATTCCAATTATCTTTTATGATTTGCAAAAATTGCATTTCACCATGATTGTATATATGTTCAAAAGTATCTACCTTAGTAACAAGTTCAAAAACAGATGGCTGCATCCATTTAATACATTCAAGTATTAAATCGTGTTTGGACTGTAAATCATTCCAGTGACAAATTCTTTCATAATGATATACTCTGTTACGCAGATTGCGTATTTGTTCCATTATATTTTGTATATTAGCAGAATTTTTTTGTGCTTTAGGGCAATTTTTGAAACCATATTTAATAATTTTGCTTTGAAAAGCACAAGAAGAATATCTTTTTGAAAAAAAAGCAGTCCAAAAACCCAATGAAAGCTCTGACACTATCCGTTCATGCGTTATTGCTTTTCCGCCATCTGAAATTCTCTTCTTTACTTCTTCAAGCTTATTAATGGCCGAATCTGACAGAGGAATTATTGTATACCAATCGTTTCTATTGCAAAATTGAGATAGAATCTCATCTATTTTGTTTCGGAGACATATTTCAAAAAAATGCAAAGAGCTATAAAGTGCCCGACATAATTCTATATTGTATAAATACCTAGCTAATGTTTCTTCATAATTCTCACCATTGTTTTTATATGCACTAAGACGGCTTGCCGTTAGAGCTTTTTCTATATTCAAATGAAATTCTTGTTTCATCTTAACCTCGTTTTCTTGACATTTAATCATTTTTGCCTTATATTATCAATGTGGGCCGCGGGATTCCTTCTCCCTGCCTTGAGCAGGTGGTCTATCGAAAGATAGCGTAGGGACCGCGGACGTGTTTTTTTAAAGTCCGAGTTCTGGTTTTTATCAGCCTGAGGCAACGAAAGGGCATCTTCGGATGCCTTGTTTTGTTTTAACTCTTTTGCCGTCATGGACTATCATCGCTTGACTTGCTGGCTTCATCTGCTATACTTGAACTATCGACGTGAGGTGTCTTAGTTGCCCTGTCCGCTGATTTCTCAGCCGCGTCACTCAAGCTTTCGAATCTTTCGGAGGCTTTATTTCTTTTAATTTATATCTTCTGTTTTTATTCCCGCCCAGTGCTTCAAGGTAGCCGAATTCGGTCAGTTGTCGCAGGTAACGCTTGACTGTAGTAGGCGCAAAATCAAAATTCTGCACAAGTTCCTCTGTAGTGATTTGGGATTTATCGCTCATAAAATGTAAAATATCGATCAGTTTCTCGGCTAAAGTTGGCTTTACAGACCACTTATCGACCATTTTCTCTCATGGAATCCTTAAACTGTTCAATTTATCTTTGCAGATGTTTTGCATGAAGGTTCCATACAACGATTTATTTGGTATCAGAACTTCGAATTTTATCTCTCCCATAATCACATCCCTCTCTCAATCAGCTCCGCCAATTCTTTTATCATTTTATCATTGCGGTTATGATTCTCCATGAGCCACTTTG
>JAEDIW010000022.1 GCA_016296655.1 Treponema sp.
TTTCTGAAACTTGCATTTCCGCATCTTCTACAGGTTCAGATGCAGGAAGTTCTTCATTTTCTTCTGCAAGCGCAACGGCTGCAGGAAGTTCTGATTCCACAGGTTCTGCATTGGATTCTGCTGCAACTTCTACAGATTCAAGTTCTACGGACTCAGGTTCTGCAGCAATTTCTGAAACTTGCATTTCCGCATCTTCTACAGGTTCAGATGCAGGAAGTTCTTCTTTTTCTTCTGCAAGCGCAACAGCTGCAGGAAGTTCTGATTCCACAGGTTCTGCATCACTAGAAGCAACTTCAGACTCAATTTCAGCAGGAATGGCGATAGGAGAACTTTCAACAGTCTCAGATTCAACTGGCAACTCAACTGGCTGTTCAACTCCGGCAGCTTCCATGGCCACTGGGGCTTCAGCATTTTCAGAAGTTTCTTCAAACAACGGTTTTTCTGCCATTTCATCTTTTGCAATTGTTGCACGCCCATAAACCTGTTCATCAAGCTTCCCCGTTCGCTTGGTAAGCTTTACAAGATTATTTACATTTTTTTCTATGTTAAGTTCGGCAGCAGCTTCTGGCGAAAGAAGAATCGCAACCCCTTGCGATGGATCTAAAGAACCTAAAACCAAAATATCAACTGTTTTTCCATTTGCCGGATTTACAACACTTACGCTGTCTCCAGGGAGATACCCCACAGTTTTTCCGAACAAACCAGAAGGAAGTTCACCTTTTTCGGCAACAACGGCTCTTCCATCAACAGAAGGACTAAAACCAGTGAACAAAAGACCTGAAAGAATGAAAATTCCTGCAAAAATCAATATTTTTTTCATACAACCCCTCACTTATTTAACCCCTTTTTTATTTCTTTTGCCATCGCTGTAGCAAAACGACTAACTTCCCTTATATTTTCAGCTTTATTTTTTCCTTTTGAAAGAGAAGGTTTCATACTCCCCTCCCCTGCAACCTCATTCTGCAAAACTTCAATTGCTTTCCAGCTTATGTTTTTTATACCTGCAAGTTGAGCAGCTTCTGGATTCTGTAATTTTTCCCGCTCATAATCGATTCGTATGACAACAAGATAATCCATAAAACTTTCAGCACTTTCTACAAGTACCTTTTCAACCAATTCCTGACTTTGCTGTTCACTAGAAAAAACTGATGCAGGAGCATCACAAGCAACACAACCAAAATCAAAAAAGCTGTCCAAAAGTCCCTGACTTAACAGTTGTGTAGTTTCAAGTATCAAATCTGAATTTCTGTCATTTTGAAAAACCTGAAAAACCACAGAAAATGCATTTATTTTAGCCAGCGGCAATAAAATGATCAAACATAAAGCGAAAAAAAGTTGCTTTGTCATTTCTATATTTTCCTCAAGCATATTGTCGGAAAAAAAAAGCAAAGTGTTTAGTTTTATTTGCAGATATGCTTGTATTTATTGAAGTAAAAATATCGCTATGATATTATTCTATAGAAAAAATTTGCAAAGTTTTGCAACTGTATGCAGATGAAACACAGGAAAAAAAATGACAAATCGTTCTAAAAGTGATTCCAGACTTTATATAATTGGTGCCGGCTTTGCCGGACAAATGATTGCAGATGATATAAAACGCAAGAAAATTTTTGGAAAAGTAGCGGCCTTTCTTGACGATGACAAAGAAATAATAGGCACTCAGATTGACGGGATTCCAGTCCTGGGGCCGATTGACAATATGGCAACTCTTTTACGTTGCAGCCGGGACGATACGGCAATAATTGCAATACCGGCAGCACCTGTGGAGCGCATAAAAAAGATTTACGAAACGCTGTCTGCAAATGGATTCTGCAATATAAAAATTCTTCCGGCTGTAAGTCAGATTGTTGACGGAACTGCGCATCTTGTTCAGGCAAGGGAATTTGACATTTTGGACATTTTAGGCAGAACCCCGGTAACCATACCTCTTTCAAAAAGCCTTTCATACCTGCGGGGAAAAAGAGTTCTCATTACAGGGGCAGGAGGTTCCATCGGTTCAGAGCTTGCACGGCAGCTGCTTTCAGGCGGATGCGAACGCCTCTACCTTTTCGGACATGGAGAAAATTCTATTTACCAGATAGACAGGGAACTGAGGTTACTGCAGGCTGAAGGTGTAGGAGAAAAAGCTTCTATCGTTCCTATAATCGGAGAACTCAAAGACAGGGAATATATGCGCTACATCATAAAAAAAACACATTGCGATGTAATTTTTCACTGTGCAGCATACAAACACGTTCCCCTAATGGAAGAAAATCCTGTTGCAGCTGTTGAAAACAATGTTTTTGGCACTAAAAACATTCTGGAAGCTGCCCTTGAATGTAAAATTCAGCGGTTTGTGCTTATTTCTACAGATAAGGCCGTAGAACCTGTTTCTGTTTACGGATGTTCAAAAATGCTTTGCGAAAAGCTTGTTATCGATGCAGCAAAAAAAGCAGGCAATGAAAGTTCATTCATGTTCGTAAGATTTGGAAATGTGCTTGGTTCACGAGGCTCAATTCTTCCGCTTTTCATTGAACAAATCAAAAATGGCGGTCCTTTAACTGTAACAAGCAAAAAAATGGAACGCTTTTTTATGACAATTCCAGAAGCTTGTTCACTAGTTCTGCAAACTGGCGGAGTTGGCAAAAACGGAAGTTCATATCTGCTGGACATGGGAGAACCTGTAAAAATTGTTACACTGGCAGAACAGATAATACGGTTTAGCGGACTTGAACCTTACAAAGACATTGACATAAAGTTCATTGGTGCAAGGAAAGGCGAACGCGACATAGAACCTCTCTGGCTTACAGAAGAAAAACCTGCTGCAACTGAATATAAAAAAATTCTGGAACTGACAAACATTGACGAACTGACAGTTCAACTTGAACAGCTTCTTGAGCAGCTTGAACCAGTATGTATTTTTAACAAAAATAAGGCAGAATTTTTCCGTAACAAAGAAAAACTGATTGAGATTCTAGCAAAGGCAGTTCCGTCTTACAATGAATTCCTTGAATCGACAATCAAATCTAACTATGACAGAAACTTCTAAAAAAAATACTTTTGCCGGAAAAAATTCTGTATAAATGTAAAACGGGGGAAAAAAAATGTCTGATGCTGACAGTTTGAAAGTTGCATTTACAAGACCTTCTTTAGGTCAGGAAGAAGAAAACGCTGTGCTTGAAGTAATGCGTTCAGGCTGGCTTACAACAGGAAAAACTGCTCTACAGTTTGAAAATGATTTTTCGCAATTTCTGATGCAGGATTTTTCCGAGCAAGAAAAAAATCGTCCCGTATTTTCACTGGCAGTTAACAGCAACACCAGCGGGATGATTCTTGCAATGGAAGCCTGCGGAATAACAACAGGAACTGCAGTAATTACAACTCCTTACACCTTTGTTTCTACAGCAATGTGTGCAAGACATCTGGGGGCTGACGTTTATTTTGCCGACATTGAAAATGATTCTTACAACATTGATCCTGAAAAAGTCGAAAATCTTCTGAAAGCTGACACATACCACAAAATCAAGGTAATTGTTCCTGTCCACATTGCAGGAAACCTTTGCAATATGAAAAAAATCAATGCCCTGGCAAAAAAATACGGTGTAAAAGTCATTGAAGATGCAGCACATGCTTTTCCATCTCAAACAAAAGACGGCTTTGCAGGAATTCTTGGAGACATCGGAGTTTTTTCATTTTATGTTACAAAAACAATGACAACAGCAGAAGGTGGAATGGTAACCACACGAAGTCAGGAACTTGCCAAACGAATGAGCATAATGCGGATGCATGGCATGGACAGAACCACCTGGAACCGATATACATCGCCTAGAGCTTCATGGGAATATGACATTATTGCACAAGGATATAAATTCAATCTTCCTGACATTCTTGCAGCAATCGGTGTTGAACAGCTGAAAAAAGCACAAAGTTTTTTTGAAAAGCGGAAAAAAATCGTAGAAATTTACAACAACGCATTTGAAAAACTTGACTACCTGAAAATTCCGCCGACCGGAGAAGGAAATGCATGGCATCTTTATCTGCTTCGAATTGTGCCAGAAAAATTAAAAATCACTCGGGATGAATTTGCAAAAATGATGCAGCACAAGGGAATAGGAATTTCTGTTCATTTCATTCCGCTTTTTCATTTTACTTACTGGAAAGAACTTTACAAAGATTTTTCCGCAGAAAATTTTCCAAATGCAGAAAAACAGTATTTATCAACAATTTCCATACCTCTGTGGCCAGATATGCAGACACAAGATGCTGAAACAGTCATACAAGCTGTAAAATCTATTGGAGAAGAATTTCATGCCTAGTCAAAAAACTGTAAAATCAAAAAAAACAAGAACCATTCTTTCTGATGAATTTTACAGCGACATTGAAGTTGCAGACATGATTCATGCAGTTCTCATACGCTCTCCACGAAATTCCGGGCTGGTCGCAGGAATAAAGCTTCCAGACTTAGGAGAAGAATATAAATTCTTTTCAGCAAATGATTTGCCAGGCAGCAAAACCGTAAAAGTCAACAATACGGAAATACCTGTATTCTGCGGAAAGCGTATTCAATATCTGGGCGAACCAGTAGGCATTCTTACAGGTCCTGACGAATATGTGCTGAACAAATTAAAAAATAAAGTTCATGTAATCCTGCATGATTCAGACGAAGAGCAGATGCCTGAAACTCCATCCATAACAAAAACAGTTTCAAATTTTCAAATAAGTCAGGAAGAATTTGAACAGATTTTCAACAAAGAGCTGACCATTTCTTCTACCTGGAAGTCCAAAATAAGAATTCCTTCTTTTTCAGAACCAGAAGGTGCCTTGTGCCAGATAAAAAATTCAACAGCAAGAATTTCTACTCCAACCCGATGGTTCAGCAATTTGCGAAATGCCGTTGCTTCAACCCTTAACTTTACCCCTGACAACATTGCAATCACAAAAACAAAAATTCAGCCTTACTCAAAAAACGGATTATGGCGGAATTCGATTATATGCGCACAGACAGCACTTGCCGCATTAAAAACCGGCAGACCTGTAAAACTTTGCTTTTCACAAGATGAACACAGAAAATTCATAAATTCTGTTTTTCCGCTTGAAATTTCATACAGAACAGCCATAAATTCATCTGGAAAGATTCTTGCAATGGACATAAAAATTGAAGCCGACATAGGAGCATTTGACCCTTTTGCAAACGAAATTCTTGACAGGCTGATGATTGCTTCCTGCGGAATTTATAATTTTGAGAATTTCAGGATTCAGGCAGTTGCAAAGACTTCAAGAAATCCGCCAAGTGTGCAAAGCATTGACTTTATAGTTGCACAGGCTTCATTTGCACTGGAAAGCCAGATGAACAGAATTTCTGAGGTAACAGGAATCATGCCTTTTGAACTGAGAAGCGCAAATATTTGCAGCACAATGAAAAACAGTTCCATGCCTTTTTCCATTCCAATAGAAAACGATGTTGAAAAACATGAAGCTTTGACAAGGGTATGTGACATAAAGCGGAAATTTACAACTTACCGTCTGGATTCCATTGAGCGACGAAAAAAATCCAATATGCTGGAACAGTTTCCTCTGAGAGGCATAGGAATGGCATCATCGGCAAGCTGTTATGAATATTACGGTTCGCCCATCCAATTTGAAACACCTAAAATTGAAGTTACCATGGAAAGTGAAAATTCACTTGTAATAAAATCCATGCCTCCTTCCGCTGCAATTCTTGCAATCTGGAAAGAAAAAGCCGCTTCAATACTTGGAATAAAGCAGTCAGAAATAAAAGTCAGCAGTAATTTTGAAAACAACGATGAACCGCTGATGCCTGAAAATTTTTATACGAATATAAGCATAATGACAGAACTTCTGAAAAAATGCTGTATTGCAATTCAAAGAAAGGCAAAAAAAGGAATTTTTCCTGTCACGGTAAAAAAAGCTGTCCCCAAAAATGTAAAAGCCCAGTGGAATGCTCAAAGGCTTGCAGGTATTCCTTTTGGTTCGGCATCTTTTGCAACAGCCGCTGTCGAACTTGAACTTGATCCATGCACATTGCGCTGCAAACTCAGAGGTATCTGGATGGTAATAGATGCAGGTCAGCTTCTCATGGAAAATGAAGCAAAAAACAGAATTTATCTTGAAATAAACAGAGCCCTCGGAGTATTTTTTGAACGGCAGGAACTTGACTGTTCAAAAATTTCTGTAGTTTTCATAAGTTCACAAAGTTCCCCAAAGCCCATTCAAGGACTTGTGCTTAATACACTGCCAGCGGCCTTTCTTTCCGCTCTTTCGCAGGCAATTTCAGAAACAATTACATCTCTGCCGGTAAACCATGAAATTTTATTTCAAAAATATGCACTGAAAAATGAGACTTTACAGGATAAACAACACCAGGAGAAAACAGAACAAGAAACCTCTGTTTATTCGAAAACTTTAACATTACAGGAATCTCCAGCTTTGGCAAAATCAAATGATGAATCTGATGATTTGAATCATCTCCAGCAGACAACACAGCAAGATTTAATTCAAAATACAGATTCTATTTCCAAATGTGCTTCACAAAATTCACAGGAGGAACTGCATAAATGAAACTTTCAGTAACCCTAAATGGAAAAAAGCAGCAGCTTGAAGCAGAACCACAGACACCACTTTCACAGGTTTTACGAACTCTGGGACTTTTTTCAATAAAAAAAACAGGTCAAAATGGAACTGGCTGCTCATGCACAATCCTGCTGAACGGAAAACCTGTTCCAAGCGATATAATTCCATTTGCAATTGTAAAAAATTCAAAAATTATGACGCTTGAATATTTTGAGCAGACAGAAAATTTTCAATACATATCAAAAGGATTTGAACAGGCAGGCGTAAAACTTTGCGGCTACTGCAATTCAGGCATGATTTTTATGGCGCATGATATTATGACTTCATTTTCAAGGCCAACTGTTGAAGAAATTGAAGAAGCAGCACAAGGAATCAGCTATTGCTGTACAAGCAAAAAACTCTACATTGCAGGAATACGCTGCGCAATTTCCTATAAACTGAAAAAAGCAGGAATTAACAAAAATGGAAGAAAATAAAATTCAAGCAAGCACAGCAGAGACTCTAAGCGATGTTTTCTATCTGCTAAAGACAATAAAGGATTTAAAAATTACTGGTGCATGCACACAAATTTCAGAATTACCGGAAAAAATGCTTTCAATTTTTTCACTGAAAGAACTCAGCGAAATCACCCGAACCGAAAATTACATTGAAGCAGGGTCGGCTGTAACTCTTGGCAGGCTTTTGTCACAAGGCAAATCAAAATTACCGGAAGTTCTAAACAAGGCCTTGCTCAGCATTGCAACTCCACAATTGCGCAATCTTGCAACTTTAGGCGGCAACATTTGTACAAATCCAATAAAAGGAACTTTATACGCACCGCTTCTAGCACTAGATGCAAAACTTGTATTCCAGAAAGAAAATGAAACAAAGACCATTCCTATAACAAAATTCTCAGGAACAGCCGTCCCATATATTCTTACAAAAATAAGAATTCCAACAGCAGAATGGGATATCTGCGAATTTAAAAGGATTGGAGACATTCACAGACTTTCAGAAAATTCAACCTCATACTCTTTTCTTGCAAATGCAGAAAACGACGTACTCACAACCGTCAGGATAGCATTTTCAGGATTAATTTCTACCCGAATTACAGCACTGGAAAACCGTCTGGCAGGAACAAGGCTTCCATTGGAAAGCAGCACCATTTCAGCTGTCATGACAGATGCATCTTTGGAATTCGACAGAATTTTCAGCAGCAGAACCATTCCTGCCATGCTGAAAGAGGAATTTTTAAGGCTTATAACATACTCCCTAAAAAAACTCAGCTGATAAGCATTGCATCCCCGTATGAAAAGAAACGGTATTTTTCCTGTACGGCAATTCTATATGCCTCAAGGATTTTTTCCCTTGAAGAAAAAGCACTTACAAGCATAAGCAAAGTTGACTGAGGCGTATGAAAATTGGTAAACATTTTATCAACAATCTTAAACTTGTAGCCTGGATAAATGAAAATTCTTGTTTTTTGAGTGCCAGGAACGACAATGCCGTGTTCATCGGCTGCGGACTCAAGGGTACGGACTGAGGTTGTTCCTACAGCTAGAACCGGACGCCCGTCCTTTTTTGCCCTGTTAATTTTTTCCGCAACAGAGTCAGAAACTGAAAACCATTCCTCATGCATTTTATGATCTTCAATCCTGTCTTCACGGACAGGCAGGAACGTTCCAAGACCTACATGAAGTGTTACAAATTCCCTTTCAATACCTTTTTTATCAAGTCTGTCAAGCATTTCCTGAGTAAAATGAAGCCCTGCAGTAGGACAAGCAGAACTTCCAATATTTTTTGAATAGACATTCTGATAACGTTCACTATCTTCTTCTGTATCTTCCCGCCTGATATAAGGAGGCAGAGGAATATGCCCGTTTTTTTCAAACCAGTTCTCATCAATAGCAAAATCAAATTTCAGGGAACGGAATTCTGTACCGTTGTTACATTCATTTTCAATAATTGTTCCAACAGAACCGTCCGAAAAAGTATAGCGCATGCCAGGTTTCTGCTTTTTGGCATTTTTGACCATTACGTTCCATAGCGAGCCGTCTCCTGAAACAGGATTTAAAAACATGAACTCCTGCTCACGCCCGGTTGTCTGCTTTATTCCATAACATCTGGCTCTTCGCACTCTGGAATCATTAAAAACCATAAGCGTATCAGGCGAAATCAAATCCGGAAGTTCTTCCATTGCATGATGAATAACTTCCCCTGTAATGCGGTTCATTTCCATAAGTCTGTCATTTCCACGGATTCCAGACGGATGCTGGGCAATAAGCTGCTCAGGCAATTCAAAATCAAAATCTGTCAAATTCATAGTATTTTCCTAAAATCAGTCAAAGAGAAGATGATTCTGCACATTTCGTCCAGAATTTTCAGCAGAAGTAAAGGGTAATCCCAAATGCCTGTATGCCTTTTCATTTACAATCCGCCCGCGCGCAGTCCTCTGCAAAAGTCCACATTGAATCAAATACGGTTCATAATAATCTTCAAGAGTATCTATCGACTCACCTATTGAAATTGCAAGTGTTTCAGCTCCTACAGGTCCGCCACCATAATTCTGAATTATCGAAAGCAGAATTTCACGGTCATATTTTTCAAGACCAAGAGAATCAATTCCAAGCCTCTGCAAACCTTCAGTAACAACCGGCTTTGTAATCCTGCCACCTCCAAAAATCTGGGCGAAGTCCCTCATTCTTCGCAAAACCCTGTTGGCAACACGGGGTGTACCTCTTGAACATTCTGCCATCAGCAAAGCGGCATCGCTGTCAACTTCCACATTTAAAATTTTTGCAGAACGGTTTATAATAAGGGCAAGCTCTTCCGGCGGATAGTAGCTGAACCGCTGTATAATTCCAAAACGGCTTATAAGCGGACTTGAAACCATTCCAGCCTTTGTAGTAGCCCCAACCAATGTAAAATGGGGAATTGGTATGCGGACAGTTCTTGCTGCTGCTCCCTGCCCTATAATCCAGTCAAGTTCAAAATCTTCCATTGCAATATAAAGCATTTCTTCAATGGCAGGCTTCAACCTGTGAATTTCGTCTATAAAAAAAACAGTACGAGGAGTGATTGTAGAAAGTATGCCTGCAAGATCTTTTGGTTTTTCCAAAGCAGGCGCACTTGTTACCTTGAAATCAGCACCAAGTTCATGTGCAGTAATCTGGGCAAGAGTTGTTTTACCAAGCCCCGGCGGTCCAATCAAAAAAAGATGGTCAAGACTTTCCTGTCTTGTACGGGCAGCTTCTATAAAAACCGAAAGATTCTTCTTTACTGAATTCTGACCAAGAAATTCGTCTAAAAGCTGAGGCCGCAGGGAAAAATCCTGATTATCTTCAGCAGCCGGAATTTCCGAGCGTACAATGGAAGAATTCTGCAGAAGATTATTTTCACCGCTGTTTACATTTCGTGGCATTTTTTCATCCTATCTGGCAAGAGCAACCAAAGCCCGCTTAAAAAGCAGTTCTTCTTTTCCCTGCCTGTCTTTTGCCTTAAATTCTTCATCACAGGCAAGATTTGCAGACAGCTCTTCAATCACTGTTTCACAATTTTTTTTGTCGTAGCCCATATTAACAAGAGAATCAACAACGTCTGAATAGGCACTACTTTTTACAGTACGAACAGCTGTACTGTCATCTATTGAAAGCTTGCCCTTTAAGGCAAGAAGCATTTTGCCGGCAGTTTTTTTGCCTATTCCAGGAATTTTTTCAAGAGCGGCAAGATTTCCTTCATCAAGGGCAGCTGCAAGCTGAACCCCGGAAATATTTGAAAGGATTTTCACAGCCCCTTTTGCACCGACCCCATCAACTTTCAGCAAATCAAGAAAAAGCCGTCTTTCACTGACAGAAGAAAATCCAAAAATCTTCATAGAATCTTCCCTGTGCAGCAGCCACGTATAAATCTTTGCAGACTGACCTACAGCTGGCAGAGCGTCCAATGCACTGTCTGGCACAAAAAGTTCCCATTCAATTCCATTATTTTCAAGATAAACCGTATTTGGGAATTTTCCCGTAATTGTTCCTGAAAGACTGTTAAACATAATCTAAGTATATCAAAAAAAAAATTATCTGTCAGTCAAAATTGCCCTGAAAACCACCCTTAAAACTCATTTCACAAATCCAAGGTTTAAAGCAACTTTACGATTGTTCCTGCACTCCATTACATTTTTTCCGTCAATGCACAAACCTGTAGAATCCCCGCCATCAAAGCACAAGGCATTCCATGCATCAAATTTCAAAAGGACATCGGCACATTCAGAATAATTCATTCCCCGGCTTTTTCTCCAACCTTCTTCCACACACAAAACCAAGGCATTTCTGCCATCCCTGCTCAGACCAAAGGCAAGTCTTGCGCATTTCCGGTCTATATAGTTTCCATATTTCAGCCCGTCTTTTATAATCGAAAAAAATCCCCCGACACACAATTCATCATTTTTCACTGAAAATTCCAAATTTTTTTCCTGATTCACCAGAATTTCAGCCTGATTTTCAGAAGAAAACAAAACAGCCGAATATTTAAATACACTTTCAGAATGAAGTTTCCCATTTTCCTTATAGATTCCTGCAATTTTCCAGCGAGTCAGATTTTTCAAGGGATTTGAAGTTTGAGGAAATTTAAAAGGCGAAGCATTTATTGCTATAAACGAATTTGTACGCCTTGCAAAATCACAGGTTCTTTCCCCTTTTACAAGTCCGTCTTCATAAATTTTAGCCGGGCTGCACGTTATTTTAGAAAAATTTTCCATAGGCACGCAGACTACGTGAAATATCAAAGGCAGCTTCTCATCTTCATATTTTACGTAAAAACAGCCATTTGCCAGCTCTTCTTTTTTTACAATAGAACTTTCAGTGAAGTCAAAATCCCCGAACTCTTCCTGCATGCCTGAATTTTTTACAACCCCTGCACACGAACAAAACAGAAAAACCACAAAAATCAATATACTTTTCATAAAAATCTCCAATTATTATATATTAAAATTCCGTTTTTTTTTATTTTTTTATGGGCGATTTTTTTGTTGATCCAATAAATGTGGAGTCCAAAAGTAAAATTCATAGTTTTTTTGGGAAGTGGCTGCGCCTAAAGTATAGTTCATGGTGTCATTCCGAAATAAAATTCAGCATGATAGAACTAATTAGCAAGCCCCTTAATCCAAAATATCAATTTTTTTGTTTTTCTTATATACAAAAATTGAAATTTATGTCATACTTGCGGAATGTCTGTTATTGAGCTAAAAAATATTTGCAAAACCTACCAGATGGGAAAAGTTCAGGTAAAGGCAGTTGATAATGCAAGCTTTAAAATCAACAAAGGAGACTTTGCAGCCCTGTCAGGACCTTCAGGTTCCGGCAAATCAACCTTGCTTAACTTAATCGGCTTGATTGACATTCCAACTTCAGGCTCTGTATTTTTAAATGGAACTGAAGTTTACAGAAATATAAAACTTTCAGGAAATGCAAAACTCCCTTCAAAAGTTGACAAGGAACTTACAAAGCTCCGCCATCAGAATTTAGGCTTTATCTTTCAGACATTCAATCTTCTGCCAGTTTTAAACGTTTGGGAAAACATTGAATTGCCCTTAAAAATGGGAAAACTCCCTCCTGCACAGCAGATGAGCAAAGATGAAACAAAAGATTGGATTGCATTTCTAATTGAAACTGTCGGACTTGCAGACTGGCAGAAGCACAAGCCTGCAGAACTTTCAGGCGGGCAGCGGCAGCGTGTTGCAATTGCAAGGGCACTTGTTACAAAGGCACCTGTAATTCTTGCCGATGAACCGACGGCAAACCTAGACTCAAAGAATGGTGACCAAATTCTTAATCTTATGAAAAAACTAAACGAAGAACTTGGAACGACTTTTGTTTTTTCTACACATGATGCAAAAATTGTCAGTATGGCAAATCATGTAATCCACATAAAAGACGGTCTGATTCAGTAATCAACATTTATAAGCAAAGTTGTGGCAACCGTAATCTTTGCACGGTCGTAATTTTCTCCATATTTTATTTCGGCACCATTTTTCCACTTTGCATTAGGAAAAATACCAGAAAGGACAATTCCCGGCTCAATTTCGCCACTATTGCCATTTGTGTAATGTTTCCATGTTGTACCTATTGCAATATTTTTGCCTTTACCTAATTTGGAAACAGCCCCTTGAAATGCTACTTTTTTGGAATGATCTTTTTCAGCTGGTGTATAAACGTCCTGAAACTCAAAATTAAATCCTATATCAGGCCCAGAAGTTTCCCATATCCGATAGACACCACCTGAAAAAATCAGCTTTGAAAAACCTTCCAAATCAGTATTATGTAGCTGCTCATTTTTTATTACAGCCTTGCCAAACTCCTTTAATTTTGCCTTATTGCCCAAATATGCAAGCTGCTGGGCATACAAGTCAAAGCCTAAAATGGTTCTCTTTACTTCTGCACCAACAACAGGATCAATATGATTGTCCTTTTTTTTCAATACAATTTCAGAATCTGCAGAAGGAAACTTTCTGCCAAAAAAGTTGAATGAAGTTTTTCCGATTACCACTTCAATTGAACCAGCAACAGACATTTCATCCTGTTCAACTTTATCATCATTCTCTCCTTTATACAAAAGAAAAGCTGTAAAGCAGAAATTGCCTAAAGGGAGCCTGAGTTGCATGGAAGTTCCATCCCGACTGTCATAAAGCAAATTCGTAGAAAGAGCATCCGGATCGTTTTCAAATTCATCAGTGTCATTTAGGATGCGGATATTACCCCATGACGTATTTTTTTTTCCTGCAGTTATATAAAGGTGAGAAAGCAGAACATAGTCAAAATACATTTCATAGACAGAAAACTGCCACGAACCAGATTCTGTTCGCATAGTTGCCTTAATGGCAAGAGTTTTGTCAATTCGAGTATTGAAATTCAAGTCATTTTTAAATTTCAGACCACCTGTAGCACTGGAAGAACCATCTTCATTTACATACCCCAGACCACATTCAGCTTCCAGATGTCCAGAAAAGCGCAGCGGAATTTTAAAATTATCAGTTCCTATTGTGATAGTATGTTTTTCTTTTTTTTCTTCTGATTGGACAGGCTCTTCAACATCAACAGAATCTTCAAACAGAGAATCAAACTCATCATCCAGAGAAATTTCATCTACTGAAGATAACTGCGCAGAAGAAACCGAATTTCCGTCCTGTGCAGACAAAACTCCCGAGATAAAAAACACAAGAAAAGAGTAAAGAGAAAAAATCGTTTTTAAATTTTTTAACATGCTAGAAAATCTCAAAACCTATTTAACGCTCATCATTTCCAAGAATGGTTTAGAATATACTATATTTTCTTCATTTTTGAAAA
This sequence comes from Treponema sp., assembly GCA_016296655.1. Taxonomy (GTDB): domain Bacteria; phylum Spirochaetota; class Spirochaetia; order Treponematales; family Treponemataceae; genus Treponema_D. Next base: position 13,884 of record JAEDIW010000022.1, read on the forward strand.
CCGCATTTGAAATAGAAATTTGAGTCCTTTCATACTGCATTTTTCCATCAATCTTTTTTCCACGCAGATTGTCAACAATGAGCATTTTTACAGGAAGCATATTTTTCCGTCCGTTTCCTTCAACAATCTGATACGAAGGTATAAGCGAAGTGCGCAAAAGTTGCCCAGATTTTGAATAATCTTCTTTTTTACGGACAAGACCATCATCACGGGTTACCCATAATTTTAAAAACGGATAATCAACATCATCGCCCTTTGCTTTCAAATTAAACAGTACGCAATTCAACTTTCCGAGCACCACTGGCGTAGCAGATTCAATTGAATAGCTTGAATAATATTTTTGTGGCATAAAATCTGAATTATTTGCATTTGTTCCCTGAAATTTGTCTTTTGCGCTAGTAAAGGTAAAACGCTTATCCGTAGGATCAAAAAACCAGATATTTCCGTCAAACTGAAGATATCCTTTGCCTTTTTCAGATGAAGGACCTGTTATAAGTGCTGTCCACTTTTTTTCCCTGTCACGGCGATACATATCAGCATCTGTCATAGATTTTCCAGAACCAGGATTTTCCTGAACAATCGTATAATGAGCAATCAAATCACTTTCGTAAAATGCCGTATTTTTCTGTGCTTTTTCCAATAATAACCCGGCTTCCTCCAAAGAAATACCTTGAGCAAATACAACATATCCCAAAATCAAAAGCGAAAAAACAAAACAGATTTTTTTATTCATATATACTCCAAAAGTTTTATGCAGAAAACGAAAGAGCCTGACAAGGCGTCATTTTTACAACTTTCTGAACAGCAAACAAAACAGCCGCTGCTGTAGTTACAATAACAATGCCACAAACTGAAAAAATCGCATTAAAAGTAACTATAGGTACAATATTGCCGTTTGAAAGAAAAATGTCAAATGCTGGAATAAAAGAAAAATCTATGAAGCGCAGCAAAAAACACAGAAACTGGGACAAAATAATACCTGAAACGCAGCCAAAAAACAGAAGGAAAAAAGTTTCAAAAAGAAGGATTTCGCGGATTCCACGACGCTGCATTCCAATTGCCATATAAATTCCTATTTCATCAGTACGTTTCATTACCAGAACTCTGTATGTTGAACTAATTCCAATTACTACTATTAAAATCAAAATTGCAATCACAAGATATGAAATAAAATACATGGCATCTATAACAATTTTTACTTCCTGCAGATTAGCACTCAGTTGAATCAATGCATGGATGGGCCCCTGTTCGGCTTGCATGCTGAACAGTTTTTCATAAAAAATCTGCTTGTCAGAAGTCAAAGGAAACATATTGTATTTTTTTTCAAGTTCTCTCTGATAATAATTTATTTCCTTTTGAGATGGAGCTTGTTCTGGAAAGCAGATTGTAATACGATTACAGGCATTACAGTCCATGCCATAGGCATTGCGCAATACATCAATATCCATATAGGAAGTATACATTCCAAAAACGCTTGAGTCTGTAAAAATTCCCTTTACTTCAAGCAAAACTGTATTTATGTAATTTTCGCTATTGCGGAGCATGAACGTTACCATATCGCCGACTTTTACTTCAAGCATTGCTGCAATAGGTTTTGAAAGCAAAATACCGTTTGAACCTGCCATTTCTTCAAAAGAACCAGAAACAAAAGTAACCTTTTTAAAGGATTCTGCTTCTTTTTCAAAATCTACACCCTTAACAACACGCTGGCGAACCCCCGTTCCTTCAAAATAAATAGCTGCATTTCTTGAATCAAAGTCAAAACGGGGAGTAATTATTGCTTCTTTCGGAAAGATTTCTTTAAGTTTTTCAATTTCTGCCTTATAATCAGCAAAATATAAATTTCTAGTTCCGCCAATAAACTGCAAGTCTCCGCCATAATAAAGTTTTGCCCGCATCTTCAGGGCAGAAAGCATGCCGTCAATTAAAAAAAGACAGAAAACTGACACACATACACCAAAAGCACAGACTAAAAACAGCGAAATATACTGTTTTTTTCTAAAAAGCAATGACCGAAAGCCAAGACTCATCTGATACATTATCTAGCTCCATTCATGGCACTTACAGGACTAACGGAAAGGGCTGTATAAACAGGATAAATCCATGCCAAAAGTCCTAAAACAACAGAAAGTGCAAAACAGTTGCCTAAATTTGAAAAGGTCACCTTAGTTACAAGAACTGTTCCGCCAAACAGTTGAATCAAAAAATCATTTGAAATACCTATCTGCATTTTTTTTATGACAGCTGCCATCAATGAACCAGATAGAGAACCTGCAATACCTGAAAATAATGTCAAAAACAAAGTTTCTGCCATAAACAGCAAGGCAATAAAACTTTTAGAAGAACCAATTGAACGCATAGTTCCAATTTCACTTATTCTTTCAAGAACATTTATAACCAAAGTATTGTTTACAATAACAAAGCCTGCAAAAAGTACAATCAGTATTCCCACATTGAAAATAAAACGCATCCAGTACAAATACAAAGCCGTATTTCCAGCAGCATTTCTCCAGGAAACAGCTTCCAAATTCCACTCAAATTTTTTAAAATTTTTATTAAGCTCACGGATTACAGAATCAGGATTTTCTCCAGGACAAACCTTTCCTATTATAAAATTCCAGTAAAGAGACTTCTGCACTTCAACGGATTCTACATCTTCTGACACTTCTTCGATGATTTCCTGTACAGCTCCTGTATCCGATGATTCCATAAACAAATCGTCGAAATCACTTTCATAGTCAAACAATGAAACTTTTTCGTCAGGAATATCAGAATCATAAACTGCTTCTGCAACATTCATCAGGGAACGAACAACAGAAGGTTCAACAAGACAGAATTTTTCCATAATAGTATTAGGCACATTCCAGTCATAAATTCCAGTTATTTTTGCGGCCCTGATTCTAAAAGTCGGACCATCAGATACTATAAACTGAATTTCATCCCCAGTTTTTACATTGAATTTCTGGGCAACAGAACGGCACAGCAATGCACCTTTTTCACCATTTTCATACAGACGACCCTCTTTCAGTGAAATTGCAGACATTTCATCAAAATATTCAGATGCATCTACACCAAAAATATTAAACGGAATTGAAACAGAAGATGACTGCGCAATACCCATCCCTAAAATCTGTGGAAAAAAAGTCCTCACCTTTTCATTTTCACTCAAAAAGTCGCATAAATTTTCATAAGGGAAAAGCTCAGGTATTTCAGAAAGTTCGCCTGTAAACGGCGTTTCATCGCCAAAAAGACTCAAAGGGGCCGTAGCCTTAGGACGAATTACAAAATCCCCTGTAAAGCTATTTTTAAAGACTTCCTCAATTCCATATTCTGTACAGTCAAAAACAGAATTAATGACAACGAGAAGAGAAATTGCAGCAGATACAAAAAGCACTATTGCAGCAGAACTTTTACGGGAAAGAATATTTTTCAGTGCCAGTCTTAGTATGCTCAGCAATCCTCATCCCCCTTTTTTTTCATCAGTTCAATATTTTTTAAGTTTACTGCACGATTTGCATAATGCAGAAACGAAAAAAACAAAATGACAAAACAGTATACTACAAATAGAAGCATTGTTCCACGGAATCGCTGTAAGTACATCGAAAAACAGACTGAAACACAGATTATGGCCTGTAGGCTCAAAAGAAGCATAAGTACCGCAACTTTTGAAAATCCAATATTTAAAAGCTTATGATGAACATGAAATCTATCCGGCGTAAAAAAAGATCGGTGTTCCCTTTTCCTGCGCCATACAGCAGCAATAATATCCGTTACAGGAATTGACATGAGCAGAAACATAATAAGTACCTTATTGTACTCATAATTTGAAGTTGAATCGAACAATGGACACACGGCAACGACAAACCCCAAAAATTGACTGCCACTGTCGCCCAAAAAGATTTTTGCAGGTGGTCTGTTATACAACAAAAAACCTGCAATAGCACCACTGAGCATAAGGCTACAGGCGGCTGCATTTAATGCCGAGCGACCAAAAATTGCATACAAGGTCATAAGAACCATCAGAGCAATTCCACCGCAAAGACAGTCAAGCCCGTCAATCAAGTTAAAAGCGTTCGTAACACCTACGATCCATAAAAAAGTTATGACCCCTGCAAAAAAAGGCGGAATCTTGAAAAAAAGAATCTGTTTAAAGTGATAGCCTGAAAAAACAATAATAAATGCTGCCACGCACTGTATCAGAAGCTTAAGTTTTGCACCCAAATCAAAAACATCATCGGCAAGACCCATTCCAAAAATCAAAAATCCGCCAAAGACAATTTCAATGCCAAAGCCCTTTTCAGTTGAAAAAAACAAGTTATACACAACCATTGCAACTGCAAAAGATAAAAAAACTGCAACACCCCCAAGCCTAGGTATATTGCCAGAATGAATTTTTCGAGCATCAATGCTGTCATACAGTTTTAGTCGAGCACAAACCTTTATAATAACAGGAATAAGAGACACAGAAATTAAAAATGCCAAAAAACTTGAAACAATCATACCCCCCCCCATACTAATACAAACTCATAGTATTAGCAAGCAAAAAAACTTGACAGCAAAAAAACTTTCCTGCACATCCTCTCACGCATCTAATTTCCGCATGAATGACTAAAAAAAAATTACATAACTTCTGCTAAAGAAACACCAAAATTTAGCTGTTCAATTTCGAGTATTTAATTTTCAAACTGCGGCAAGGATTGTAAGGGCCGGCGAAGCCGGTTCGTAAGCAGCTTTGCTGCGTCGAATGTAGCGACAGCGGAACCCTGAAAAGCCTGTTTTTTTGCTGCTGAGCGAAGGCGATGCAGCAAAAAAGCCGCCCAAAAAAAATAAAAATTCAAAACTCAACATTTGACCTAGTTAATTGTCCGTAAGTCAATGATTTACGGAAATTTGACAGAAAGTACTGAGTATTCGATTCTAGTGTTAATCAGCACTTTCGTAAATCCTTCATACGCAGCTTTTTCTTTTCAAGAATAAGGGTTTTCAAAAGCGTTATAAACTCAGAAATTGTATTAATTTTATCTTCCAGTCCTAAAAAATAATAAACAAGTGCGCCTTTTTTTTCTGTTCGCACAAGTCCACAGTCTTTTAAAATTTTCAGATGATAGACAACAGCCGGTCTGGAAAGCTTAGTCCGTTCTGTAAGATAATTTATATTTACGCCGTCATTATCTGCATCTGCAATGTCAAGAATAATATCCTGCCGTACGTTATCGCCCAATGCCAGAAAGAGTGGTGCGCAGGTTTTGAACAGCGAACTGACGCGCTCCTTATCTACAGCTAATTCTTCTATAGGCATAGACTCCTCCCCCATTTTTTTTCAAATACTTTCACTTATCAAAGCTTATTGCTGTCCTCTACCACAGCACGAACAAGGAAATTCAAAAGAACATATATTACAAGAAGATATATTATCAGCTTTAAAAAAACTTCACTTATTTTATTCACTTTTTATTCATTATTTTCCTTAATTTATTAAGCGAAAAACAAACTGTCAATAATTTTATAAAATTTCATTAAATTTTGTAAAAAAAAACTCACAAAAACAATGAATTCACTTGCTTTTAAAAATGATGTTAAGTATATTAGGTTAAACGTTTAAGTAATTAAACCGTTCAACAAAAAAAAGTCTGTAAAACAGAAAAAAGTTTTTTTTGAAAGAACCACAAGTTTAAATTGAGTTTTTATGGGAGGAGCTATGAAAAAATTACTAAAGCATCCATGGATTATTATTTCCGCAGTGACGGCTATTACAGTCTTTTTTGCACTGCAATTAAAAAGCATCGAAATTCAGAATACAATGCGCCTTTTCATGCCGCAGAAAGGAGATTCCTACATCAGGCTGCATAAAACAGAAGATCAGTTTGGCAGTATGATTTTACTTGGAATTTCTCTTGAAACTACACAGGAAGAATCAGTCATTACTCCTGAAAACATCAGTATTATTCAGAAAATCACAGAAGAGTGCGAAAAACTGGATTTAATAGAAGATGTTGATTCCCTTACAAATGTCGACTTCATTTATGGACGCGAAGGAAGCCTGAATACTGGCGACCTGCTAGGGGGAGATGATTACACAGGTTCTGCAAATGACATGAACTTAATCCGGCAGAAAATCATTGACTGGCAGGATATGTACCACAATGTAATTCTTTCTGATGATGGAAAAATCACACAGATTATGCTTACAGTAAATCCTGCCTCTTCTTCAACACAACAGGTTGAACTTTTAAAGGAAATCAGGGCAATTGTTGAAGAGGCTTCCAAAGGTTCAGACCTTACCGTCAGACTTTACGGAGATCCTGTTCAAAGTGATGAAATGCGCCGGATGATGATGCAGGATCTGCTATGCCTGATTCCTCTGGTAATTCTTGTAGTAATCGTAACACTGTACATTTCTTTCCACTCGCTTGCAGGAACTTTCCTGCCTCTGCTTACAGTTTTAATCAGTACAATCTGGTCTGTAGGTCTTATGGCTTTACTGAAAGTTACTTTTACGCTCATTGCAAGCGTAATTCCTGTTGCACTCATTGCCTGCGGTTCAGCCTACGGGATTCATATTATCAGCCATTACTACGAAGCTCTGTCTCTATCAAAAGGTGAAATGACAAAAGAAAAACATCTGGACGTAATAATGTCTGCTCTTAAAAATGTTTCTGCTGCAGTTCTGCTTGCAGGCATAACGACAATTGCAGGTTTTGTTTCTCTTGTTACAAGTCCTCTGGTTCCATTACAGTCCTTTGCAGCCTTTACAGCTTTGGGTGTAGGCTTTGCACTGTTACTTTCAGTTACCCTCATTCCCGCAATCCTTTATCTTACTCCTCTAAACAAGATTGGAAATGCAAAAAAAGCTTCCTCTAAATTTGCATTAAAAGTCAAAAACAAGGTAAAAAACAAACTTGAAAAGCATGGTTTGATTTCCAAAGATGAAGGACAGGACACACCTTATAACATTTACAAATTTTTTGCAGGAACCCCATGTAGAATCACGCTTTTGATTCTAGCAATATTGATTGTCTCAGCCGTTGGAATAAAAAAACTTGTAATTGACACAGCAATGATTAATTACTTCCCGGAAAATTCAAGGTTCCGCAAAGATGTTGATTTTGTTGACGAAAACCTTACTGGTACAAACAGCCTGTTTTTCCTTGTTACAGGCCAGGAAAACGGCGACCTTACCAAGCCGGAAATTTTGAAATCCGTTGAAGGACTTCAGCAATACCTTGAAAAGAAAAACCCGGAAATCGGTAAAATCGTTTCATTTACAACTTTCATCAAACGCATAAATCAAGTAATGCATGTACCTGCATTAAAAGCAGATACTGAAACATTTTCTGATTCTGATGATGCATTCTTTGATTCACTAGATTTTGGAGACGAAAGCGGAAGTTTTGAAAGTTTTGCATCTGACGACAGTTTCGACAGTTTTGCATCTGACGAAGACTTTGAAGATGCAGGTTTTTCAAGTTTTGCAGAATCGTCAGATATTGAAAACTCTGAAAATTCAGCAGAAGGACACTCTGCTGCAGCTTTTGTAGATCCAAACATTGCTTTTGCTGAAAAACTGAATGAAAAAATGAGCGTTGCCGAATTCTTCCAGCTACTGCAAAAGGCTTATGTTGCAGCCGGCGGACGACGTGCATCTGTTGAAAACATTGTAAAGGAAATGGAAAAATCCTTTAACTTTAACGGAATTGATTACTATGAAATTCCATACAATGTTGAAAAATATCCAGTTGCAAGCAGGGAAGAACTTTCAGACTTAGTTTCACAGTATCTTCTATTATATAGCGGAACACTTGACAAATTTGCAGACAATCAGCTTTCTCCAAAGCAGATTCGAATTCAGGTTCAGATAAAAGACCAGAGCACCTTAGTAACAGGCAAAATAATCGAAGACGCAAAGCAGTATGCTGCAAAATATTTCCCTGAAGGTTATACAATTGAAGCTACAGGCAATGCAGAAATGCAGTACACAATGGCACACATGGTTGTAACAAGCCAGATGACAAGCATTGCCTTTTCAATCCTGATGGTTTTCGTAATTCTTTCAATTTCGTTCAAATCGCCGTGGGCCGGCATAATAGGTGCACTGCCACTAATTTTTACAATCATGTTGAACTTTATGGTTATGGGCTTTGCAAACATTCACCTGGATTTGATTACAAGCATCATTGCTTCAGTTGCCATAGGAATCGGCATTGACTATACAATTCACTTTTTGGAAACGTACAAAGCAGAAAGGGCTTTAAGCAGCAGACTGAATGAAGTTACAAAAAATACATTCAGAATCAGCGGACAGGGAATCATTACAAATGCCCTGGCAGTAGGTCTAGGCTTTGCCGTTCTGCTGCTTTCAAAGTTCATCATTTTAAGATGTGTCGGAATTCTGGTTGCCATTGTAATGTTTACAAGTTCGAGCCTTGCTTTGACTGTAATTCCAGGCATTTTGAATACATTAAAGCCAAAATTTATGAATCCGAAGGTCAAGCCTGAACAAAAAACAGAACAAACCGATGGAGAACCGGCTGGCAGAACATGACAATCTTACAGTTTGCGTTGCAAACTTAATTTGAACAATTTGTTCTATATGATAACTAATAAAACAGGAGGTGTAATAAAAACTTTGCCTGAAATAGCGTCAAAGTTTTTATTCACAAGTTCGCGTTGCGAACTTCCTTATCAACTGCCGCTTCTCATTTCATTGCGAAGCGGCATAAAAAGTCAATCGATTGCTGAAACAATCTTCTTGACTTTTTATGGGAGTTTTTTATGAAATTAACAAAAATTTTATCAGCTGCAATTATTGTAAGTGCAGTATCATCAGTTTTTGCACTTGACGGCCGCACAGTTATGCAGAATGCATACGATGTAAAAGAGCCATACTTTTCACACGCACTTGTACAAATGGATCTGATAAGCAAAGACGGTTCTGTAGAATCAAGAAAAGTTGAAGAATACGGAAGAAGCCGTGACAACATAAAAGATGCAGTCTTTGTTTTCCTTGATCCGCCAAGCGTAAAAAACACTCGTTTCCTGCAGAAAGAAAATAAGGACCGCGATGATGATAAATGGATTTACATGCCAAAGCTCAGACAAGTAACCAGAATCAACTCATCAGACGGCGACAAATCATTTGTAGGAACAGAATTCACCTATGACGACATGAGCACACGCGAAGTTGATGACGACACACATGAACTTCTTGCCGAAACAGAAAAAAAAGGCAAATTTGAATGTGCAAAAGTAAAATCAACACCAAAAGATCCTGCAGACAGCCAGTATTTATACAGAATTTCATGGGTTGACAAAGAAACATGGATTCCAGTCTACATCGAAATGTACGACAAAAAAGGAAAACTGCTCAAAATAAACGAAATTACAGAAATCGAACATCCAACAGGAATCAACAATACAGTCTACAACATCCCGGCTGTCAGCAGCATGAAAAATGTACAGAATGGCCGTCAGACAAATTTGAAACTTCTTAAACTCATAGTTGACAAAAAAATTTCTGCCGGAGTATTTACAACAAACTTCCTTGACACAGGAACCGTTCCAAAGCAGTAACCTTCAAAACACATCTGGGCAAGGCTTTCTCAGCTAAAAACTTTGACCCAGATGTTTAGGCTGTCCAATCAGTTCTGTCATGCTGAATTTATTTCGCCATGATACTACAAACTTTTTTTGTGACAGCCCACAAAAAACAACGGCTGCATGATTTTTCAAAACCTTAAATCAGTGCATTCGTGCAGAGGATTTTTCAAGCAAAAGGATTTTATATGAAGACAAAATTAAAATTCATGTTTATGGCATCTGTTTTTTTAGGAATAGTGATTTTTGCAGCCATAGCAGCTGATAATTCAGATTCTTTAAATGAATTTGATGATGCCGACACATTTGACGAATCAATGTTTGAAGATGATACAGGATTTTCCTCATTTTCAGACGGAACAGACTCTTTTTCAGAAGATTCAGGCAGTACAGGCGGGTTCAGCTCATTTTTCAGTACAACAGATTCATCTCTGACATTCAACGGCCAGGCTTTAATGGAAGCCAGAGCATACATTGACCAGGATGATACAGACAGCCAGGACAGCCCTACCCTTGTAAATCCCGATTTGACACTTACGGCAACCTATAACAGTTCAAGCACAGAACTCGAAGCAAAATTAAATTTTTCCAAAGATTCCATACAGACTTACAATGAAGACGTAATCGAAGAATTTACAGCCAGAGCATATCTTGGCAACTGGATTATAGAAGGCGGAAAAATGAAAATTGTATGGGGCAAAGGTCTGAAACTTCATGCCATCGACAATTTCAACGCAACAGACTATACAAATTTCCTGATTCCGGAATACATTGACAGACGCCTTGCAGAACCAATGCTCAGAGCAGCCTACAATTCCCCCTCAGGCTGGCGCATGGAAGCAATTTACACACCAACCATGACAGGTGAACGCTATGCAGACAAAGGAGTCTGGGTTCCAGGCGAAATTTCTTCACTTGAGAAAATCGTAAAGGCAAAAGCCCTTGCAGCCACAGGTACAGGTTCTGCAGAAAATCCAGGCTTTGCACAAAAACTTGCAGCAGCGTCATCACTTTCCTCAGATTCACTTTATCCTGACACAAAAAAATTAAAATACGGTCAGGCAGGAATCCGCTTTACAGGAACCTTCGGAGGTTTTGACTGGGGACTTTCATATTATTATGGAAGAAACAAGAAAATCAGTGCTTATGTTCCAAAAATTTCAGCCTACATACAAGATTACGTAACAAACGGCGGAAGTTCAAATTTGGACAGTGGACTTGAATACGACAGAATGCAAACTTTCGGCATTGAAGGTGCAAAGACTTTCGGCGCAGTAAACACCAGATTTGAAATCGCCTACAACCTTACAGACGACATCTCAGGCGACGACCCAGAAGTCAGGAACAACAGCATTACATGGGTTCCAGGCTTTGACGTTCCGTTACCAATCCATAACATGACTCTCAACGTTCAGGAACTCGGCACAGTCATCCTAAAAAGCAGCAAAATCAAGGACAACAAGGGAAAAATCACCCCAGGAATGAATTATGACGTAGATGCAGACAGCGATGACTGCTATACAAACAACAAAATTGCAGTTGCCATTTCCGACTCTTTCCTGCATGAAAAACTCCTTGTTGACTGCACTACAATTTATGGAATTGAGCGGAAAGACCTTGCCATCATGCCAAAAATAACCGGCATCATAAAAACTGACATTGAACTTTACGTACAAGGCCTATACATCTGGTGTCAGGACAAAGATTCCGAATTTTATGCCTGGAAAAACAACAGTTTTGCACAAATCGGCATAAAATACACATTCTGATATGTAATACTTAAAAACACATAAAGGGCGGCTTTTTGACCTGGTTCGTATTCTCACCAGGTCAAAAATCAGGCTATCCGGGGTTCGCTAACGCTCATCCTCCTCGGAGCAAGCTCCTGCGGTGGACTAAAGCCCCTCCTATCCTTGCCGCGAAGTATGAGCGGCAAGGTAATGTGCGTGAGCACACTGTAAAATTCGAGTTTTCGAAAGAAAACTCGCGGCATGACGCTATGCGGCATGCCTATCCTTGCCGCGAAGTATGAGCGGCAAGGTGTGTGCGTGAGCACACTGTAAAATTCGAGTTTTCGAAAGAAAACTCGCGGCATGACGCTATGCGGCATGCCTATCCTTGCCGCGAAGTATGAGCGGCAAGGTGTGTGCGTGAGCACACTGTAAGACGAACAATGCAAAGGACAACTTAAAATGCTAGAAAAAAGCGAAATCGAAAAACTTTACAATGCATTTGTTGAGGAAATACCAGTGTTTCTGGCATTTTCAGAAAGCGAACGACTAAAAATTTTTCTCAGAATCATGCAGCACGGCTCAGCAGGTGCAAGCGTAAACGAAATAGCAGCAGTATCAAAATTATCGCGTCCTGCAGTTTCCCATCATATAAAAGTTTTAAAAGACTACGGTTTAATTGCATCAGAAAAATCAGGCACAAAAATTTACTACAGAATTTCCTGCGAAGACAAATTCCTGCGCCTCAAAAAAAATCTTGCAATCCTTGAAACAGGCTTTGCAAACATGGATTTGGAAAGTATTCAGGAAAATTCAGGAAAGCTTGCAGAAATGATAGAAGATGCAAACCAGAATCAGATAAATAAATAGCTGCCCTTGCAAAAAGGGCCTGCCCCAAAAGTTCATAATGCCATTTCTGAACTTATTAGACAGCCCTTTTTCATCATTTTTATATTTTACCAAGATTTCCTAAGATTTCTTTGGAAAAACAAAGTTCAAAACTTCTTCAACTCTGGAAACAGGAATGAACTTTATTCCAGACTTAACATGGGATGGAATTTCATCCAAATCACGCTTGTTTGCAACAGGAATCAAAATAGTTTTGATGCCGTTACGGCGGGCAGCAACAGTTTTTTCCCTCAAACCGCCAATCGGCAGAACCTTACCAGTAAGGGAAAGTTCACCAGTCATTGCAAGATTCGGCTTTATAACTTTGCCGGTAAGCAGCGACATAAAGGTTGTTGCCATTGTAATTCCTGCGCTAGGTCCATCTTTTGGAGTTGCACCTTCAGGAATATGCAGATGAATTGTATTAGTTTCAAACCATTGGGCATCTTTGATTTTCTTTTCAAGAACCTCCCGCTTTACCCAGTTAAGTGCAATTTCAGCAGATTCTTTCATTACGTCGCCCATCTGACCAGTCAGCTCCAGACCACCCTTTCCAGGAAATGAAATACATTCAATTAAAAGAGTATCTCCACCCATGCTAGTCCATGCAAGACCAATCGCAGTACCAGGAAGTTCAGCTCGTTTTATTTCACTTTCATCAAAAACAGGCTTTCCAAGATACTTTCCAAGCATTTTTGAGTCAACCGTAAAAGTTTTTTTCTTGTCAATAAACGAAAAAGCGTCGATTTTTTCTGTATTTTCAACAACTTTTCCATCGTTGCCGTCTTTCCCAGCTGATTTTTCAACTGGAGAAGAATCCTCAAAAACCAAAACTTCATCACCCATACCAGAATTTCCGGCAGCGTTTTTTTTCAGGACCTTTTCAGCCTTTTTTCGTGCCTTTGCCTCTTTTCTGGCAGACTCGGCCTTCTTTTCAGCCTCATCCATAAGTTCCGTTACAATCTTACGATTGATTTTATCAAGACACTTTTCAAAATTACGCACACCAGCTTCGCGGGCATATTCTTCAGCAATCGAAACCAAGGCATCTTTTGTAAAAACAACCTGCTCTTTCGCAAGCCCGTTTTTTTTCAGATTCTTTGGAATAAGATATTTTCTGGCAATTTCAATTTTTTCCTGATCAATATAGCCTGCAAGCTGAATAATTTCAGCCCTGTCCAAAAGCGGTTCCGGCACAGTGTCAAGAGAATTAGCTGTCAAAATAAAGAACACATTTGAAATGTCAAAGGGCAAGTCCAGATAATTGTCACGGAAAGAAACATTCTGCTCAGGATCAAGAACTTCCAGCAAAGCGCTTGCAGGATCTCCCTGATGACTTGAACCCATTTTGTCAACTTCATCAATCATAAACACAGGCGACTTCGACTTGGTAATCTTAAGCCCCTGCAGAATTTTTCCAGGCATAGCTCCTACATAAGTTCTGCGGTGTCCACGGATTTCAGCTTCATCACGGATGCCACCAACGGAAAATCTGTAAAAAGGCTTATTCATGGCATCTGCAACAGAATGACCAATACTTGTTTTTCCGACACCAGGAGGACCTACAAGCAGAAGAATCGAACCTTTATTGTCCTGCTTGAGTTTACGGACAGAAAGATATTCCATTATGCGTTTTTTTACATCATCAAGCCCATAATGCCCCTTTTCAAGAATCTTTTTTGCGTCAGGCAAATCATAATTTTCAAAAGCAGTATCATTCCAGGGAAGATTACAGACTAGTTCAAGATAATTTCTTGTTCCAATATATTCAGAAGAATTCGGATCAATCAAATGAAACTTTTCAAGTTCATCTTCTACAGTTTCTTTTATTTCGCCTTCAAAGTTGAATTTTGCAATTTTTTCTTTAAATTTCTGATAATCCGTACCATTTCCGTCAGCATCAGTTCCAAGTTCTTCCTGAATTGAACGCAGTTCTTCACGCAAAAAATATTCACGCTGATTTTTTTCAACACGTTCATTCAGTTCATTCTGAATTTTTTTCTGAATTCTAAGAAGTTCCTGTTCTTTTTTTATGTAGACAAGAACCTGCTCCATACGCTGTCGAACATTCAGAAGTTCCAGAACTTTCTGCTGATCAGTTTTTTCAATATTCAGAATCGAAGTAATGAAATCAGCAATTTTTCCAGGCTGATCAATATTGACCATATTCAAGCGCATTTCTTCTGTAAACAACGGATTGTTTTCAGAAACTTCCTTCATCTCGCTTATAAGCGCACGCGTCAAAGCCTTTACTTCAAAGGTATCATCTTCTTCATCATTCAAATATTCAACAGCCGCAGCAATCGGGCCAGAAGACTTCAGGAATTTACGGATTTTAAAACGCTTTATGGTCGAAATAAAAACATTGAGTCCGCCATCAGGCAAATTTATTTTTTTGATTATCCTTGCAGCAGTTCCAATTTCATACAAATCCTTTGCCGCAGGCTTTTCCTTGTCATTTTTAAGCATGACAAGCCCAATAAAGCCATCAGAAGAATAAGCCTGCTCAACAGCCTTGGAATCCTCAGGAGCAGAAATCATCAGCGGTGTAAAAATTCCTGGAAAAATCGGTCTGCCCTGCAAAGGAATCAGCACAAGCCTTTCTGGCAAAGCCTGTTCCATAGACACAATAGAAGAGGAACCGCCACCTTTTTTTGAACCACGATTGGAACTTTCATTTTCATTGTCTGTAAAAGAGGCTGTTACCGTTTTTTCTCCTTCAGAATTTTCAGAGTCCTCAGAATTCTCAGAATTTTCAGTATTTTCAATATTTTCAGTATCCGCAGCTGGATTTTCTATAATTTCAGTTTTTTCTGAAATGCCGTCATCTTCATTCGTTTTTTCGGCAAAATCATCTTCTATTATTTGCATTGCATCTATTGAACTTTTTGCACCATCCAGGCGCGCCATTTCGTCAAGAGAGTCAAGCAAATCGTCAACTTCCATTTCTTCTTCAATTTCATTGCTCATAATTTTAATATATATAAAAAAAATGCAATCGACAATAAAATAGCAGTTTTTTTATGAGCGAGTTACCGCAAAAATCATATTGACAGATTCTTTTTTTTTTACGATAACAGAAGCATGAAAAAAATATTTTTTATTCTAACCGTTTTTATTTCAGCTTTATTCTTATCCTGCAAGTCAGCGCCTTCTGAAACATTCGTTAATACAGGAATTGACACACAGGGAAACATTTTTACAGTCTGCGTTTTTTCAAAAATTACAAACGTAACTGTGAAAGAATTTGAAAGCGACAAGCCACAGCAGAATATTCTGCCAGAAGATATCCAATACAACCAAAAAACAACAGAATTAAAAATAAACATTCCTGAAGGTTTTTCGGAAAACAAGGAAAATCTTGTCTTTCATGTTGAAGGTGTTGCCGTATTTCCTGCAGAATTCGTGCTGAACCTTTACAACTCGGAAAAAGGCAAGCCTATTGTAATTTTTGAAGACAAAGTTTGTGTTGAAGGAACTGACTACACATTTGATGCTCAGACAAACACAGTCAAATTCATTTCAGAAGCAGATGCCGACAAAAGTGCTTACTATATTGTATGGCCTACAAAAGACGGTACAAGCTCTATTGGGAACAAAACAGAAAAATACGCAGAGCAATACGAACAGTTTATTCTGGAATGGCTTAAAACCTTGAAATTTTAGCAGCAAAGCTTATAAGTTCAAACGAATTGAAAAACCCTGCGGCAAGACGGCAATTTCAGGAATATTTCTGTTTTTTCTGTCAGCAGCTTTTTTATGCAGATATGGAACCAGAAAACCAATTGCAGAACCTGTAACAGCTCCGCAGACAACATCTGAAACAAAATGGCATCCAGCAGGAATGCGGCTATATGCTGTAAGTCCCGCAAGCGTAAAGGCCACACCTGTTACACACCATTTCCAACTGGAGTCAGGATAATACTGACTGAAAACATAGCTGGAAAAAGAGGCAATCGCAAAACTATTAATAGAATGCCCGCTCATAAAAGACTCACTGGAATCAGCGCGGTCAGGGTAATCTGAATAATAAGTATAAGGCCGTTCCCTGCCGACACTTCGCTTTACAAAGTTTTTTATGCTGTCGCTTATTAAAATCGTCTGGACAGACATTACAAGCACAGTAAACCATTCATTCCTTTCAGCTGTAAAATTCAGTGCAAGCTGACCGCCTGCAAGCGAATAAATCAAAACCCAGCCTGCAACATCTAGATTAAAGTCATAGTCATGCATAAATTTCCGGTCAAAAGAGTTTATATCACTTTTGCTGAAAGAATTTATATCCGGGTGCGGCATACATGAAGCAGAAATTTCAGCAGCTACTGCACCAGCAAGGCACAAACTGTCCGGAATCGGAAAAAGCCTAAAAACACTTTCTTTTGCAAAAACAGAACATGAACTGATAAAAAAAATAAATGCAACCAGATTTTTTTTCATAAACGTATATAGTTTACCATAACTATGCAAAAAAAACACCTGACTTTCTCATGGAAAATCAGGTGTTTTATGAAACTGCCCCAAAAGTGTAGTTCATAACTTGATTCGGAATTTCTGCACTATATAAGGTATGGATTCTGGACGAAATCCAGCATGTCAAAACTTATTAAGTAACCCCACAAAATGTTAATTAGCCTGAAATTCGAGTTTTCTGTGGCAAGGATTGTAAGGGCTGGCGAAGCCAGTTCCGAAGCATAGCTGAGGAATGGAGGCGCTTTGACGCCGGAACCCTGAAAAGCCTGGTTTTTGCGAAGCAAAAAGCCACCAAAATTATAAAACTATTAAACTAGACATTCGCATTATTTACATCTCAGAAAAGAAAACTCTTGCAAAAAATCAATGTAAGGCAAACAATTTTTTGACAAATAGACCAGAAAGTCTTACTATATTATATATAGATAGATAAATATGTCAGAACAAAATCTTGGAATAACAGAAATTGAAATTGAATATGCTCGCTTGAAAGAACGTTATGTCGATCTTATGATTCGTGCTGACTATATGGAACAATATTTTAATGCAATGGTTTATGGCAGCCTTTTTGCATACGAAATTGATGCTACGGAAGACAAACTGCTTTCAATCCCTGACCTTATTGCAGATATGTACAAATGTCGCAAAAATTCTTCATATAATGCATTGCTGAAGCTTTTATGCAGGGACAGAGTTTCAGAAACCGACTGCAAAGTTGTATATGATACGGTTTCAAGAGAAGCTATTTTAAAAGCCTATAGAAATGGCAGCCGGCAAATTTCCATTGACTATCTGGGTAAAGGTAAAGAAGACAGACTTACATGGTTTCAAAACCGACTGTTTTTGATTCAACATCCGGTTTCAGGAAATATCCATGCAATTGTTACCATAAAGAATGTTCAGAAAGAAAAACTGCGTGACTTAAACCTGCAGAAGCGGGCACAGGAAGATGCCCTTACACAACTCGCAAACCGCAGTTACATGGAAGAACAGATAAGGCTTGCACTGCAGGAAAATAATGATTTTCATTGCCTGATGCTGCTTGACATTGATAATTTCAAACTCATAAACGACACATTCGGTCATCAGACAGGAGACGAAGTTCTAAAAACTTTTTCAAAAATGCTGATTTCAAAATTCCGCAAAGGCGACATAATTGCACGACTCGGCGGTGATGAATTCCTTGTATTTATGAAAAATGCAAATCCTGCAATTGTTGAGCCAAGGACTAAATCTATCCTGGAGTCATGCAAAACCCTTATGGGTTCAGACAGCAAGATAAAAATCAGCCCGAGCATAGGAATTTCATTTTTTCCAGAACACGGTGTAAATTTTGACAGTCTATACAAAAATGCAGATATTGCCCTTTACAGCTCAAAGCAAAAGGGCAAAAACACTTACACAATATTTTCTGGCAAAATCATAGAATAGAATGAAGGTTTGCAGAAATAATTACTTCATCCTGATACCAGTCTATCAGCAGTGAAAAAAGTTCCTCTTTGTATCCATCGCATGTTACACGGATTTTCCAGACATTTCCGGAAATAAACCGTTTTGCAGGCATCTCTTTTATAGGAATCCATTTTCCATTGAACAGAATCGTACAACGGGCCAAGGAATTCAAATCTTTGCCTTTATCATCCCTTACATTTATTTTAACCGACAACGGCCGGTACGCATTTTTAAGGAAAGAATAGTCAAAATTTGTATTTTCTTTGCCTACAGAAACAGATTCCCACCAAACGTAAGAACCAGCCACAATTTTTATGCGGTACAAACCAGGCCTAAGATAAACAGGCTTTATGTACGCATTTTCACTGTCACTGCCTATAAACGAACGCCTAGACCCCCGCACTTCAGGGATTTTTCCGCCGTCATTCTTAAAAAAATAGGCATAAACAGGCAGGCCTGTTCCATGTGTCTGCGGCATCTGCATTGTAATGGTAACTGGCGTAAACCAGGGCCGTAAAACAGTTTTATGAACTAAACCTTTTGTCCATAAGCAGAACAGAACGGCACAAGCAGCAAAACCAACACCGATTCCCAAAAAAACACGGTCTTTTTTGTCAGGAACAAATTCTGGAATTTTCAACGGATTTGAAGAAATTATTATTTTTGCCAGCAGAATTCTAAGTTCATGAGTGTCAAAGTGCTTTAAATACCGGCGGATAATTTTTATTATCGGGTCTACAGACTGAAATCTTGCAGCTGGGTTTGCCTTCAGCATTTTTTTCACAAGTCTGTCTACTATTGGATTTATTGATTTGTCAATTTTCCCAGGCCTAATATAATGCCCCTTTCTTACGGCAGAAACCATCTGCTCAGGCGTTGAAACAGCAAAAGGTTTTTCGCCTGTAACCATTTCGTAAAGCATTATGCCTAGAGCATAAATGTCAGCCCTCTTGTCAACGCTTCTACTGTCCACAAACTGCTCAGGGGGCATATATGCAGGTGTACCAAGCATTGTTCCGCTTTTTGTAACGCCAGTATCTGCAATGGTTGCATCAGCGGGCGGGGCTGACACAGCAATGGTAGCATCTGCATTTTCGCCAGACTTTGAATCTTTTGACGAAGATTTTGTACGGTTCATTGTTATTGAAGGCTCTGTATTTTCAAAAGTATCATCTGTAGCAATTCCAAAATCTGTAAGCTTGATTTCCGCACGTCTGGAAATAAGTATATTGCCAGGCTTTATGTCTCGATGAACAACTCCCTTGCCATGCGCATATTTTAAAGCATAGCAGGCATCAAGCAGAATCAGCAGGGAAAGTTCAGTTCCAAGTTTTTTTTGTTTTTTTATCAACTTGTCAAGAGCCATACCATCGACAAATTCTTCAACCATATAACGATATGAGCCTTCGGTAAAATAGTCAAAAAGATGAACTATATAAGGATTCTGCATATCCAGAAGAATCTGCGCTTCCCGCTTAAAACGTTCTCTGGCTTCGGCACTTCCACGACCAGACATTTTTTTTATTACGACATCTCTTTTTAAGGAAGGGTGAACAGCCTTGTAAACAACACCCATTCCACCACGCGCAACTTCGTCACTAACCACATATTTTCCAATTTTTTCTGGTATAGCAGCCATTTTCTTCCTCTTGTTCTATATGTTATTTTTCAGCATTTTCAACACAAACAATATCTGTTTCAGGATTGAATTTTCTGTCAGGATAAACTAGCACAACATTCTGCTCTTCTGGATTATGAATCTGGATAAATCGTGCGTCATTGAGCAGATTATACTTTCCGAAAATCGGGCGATGCCCTGCAAAATAAACTGAATCCTCATTTTTTGTAAAATCAGACAGCATTTTTTCAGTATTTCCACATTCAGCTGTACCGTTTGCCGTCCAAATCAACCCCTGAACAACTTCAGGCAAAACCCTGCAGTCAACCAATTCTTCATACGAAAAAGCACGAACAGGTTCTGCATGGCTTACAATGCAGTTGTCAAACAGGGCAATCAAAGGCAAATCTTTTTCAAAGCCTGAATAAAGATACAAAATATCATCGCCGTAATAGTCAACAATAAAACGCCTGGTCATAAAACTTTCCTGAACAAATTTATGGAAAGGAAAATCACCGCCATATTCAAGACTTTCTATATTTTCATGGTTTCCTTTCAAAAAATGAAAGGCTTCAGGAAAATGGCATTTACATTCCATTACAAGCTTCATTAATGCAAGCCCTTCTGCCATTTCCTCTTTCATGGCCTTGCCGGACCACCTGCCCTTTCCAAATTCATCCCATGCTTTCAGCCATCGCTCTTTACCACGGGCTTCAGAATGCAGGCCATCGCCAACACAAACAAGCCGGATAAGATTTTTTTCCAGAGCCTGAACAACAGAAAGCGCATTCCCACATTCATCGCAAACAAAATTCACCGGCAATTTAAAAAAAAGGATATTTTTCAAAAAATAAAGGCGGGCATGCAAATCTGGAACAACAACCAATGGCAAATTCCGCTTATAAGTTCCGCCTTGACCAGCAGAATTTTTGCATCTAAAGTCTAAAAGCCCGCCAGGATTTCCAAGCCTGTCTGAAGGTCTGTAAGACACTGAAGAATTTTCATAAAAAGAGGACACTTTTAAAAGGAGTTCATAAAACTCCCTGTAAGGCGGTAATTTTGGAGAAAAATCAGCAACATTCATATTCAAAGAAGTTTCAGCCAAAACGCTCACGCAATTACTAAAGTTGAACTTCCGACAGTAACCTTATCACCAGAATTCAATTTTATATATTTATCAGCAGGAACTCGAATATTATTTATATAAGTTCCATTTGTGCTCATTAAATCCTTGAGAAAATATGCATCTTTTATCTTTTGAATCATGGCATGATGGCGGCTTACAAGCTTATTATCAAGAACAATACTATTATCACTGTCCCTTCCGATTGTAATCTGCGCAACCAGCTTGATTTTTTTCTTATTGAAAACCAGATAAGAAACCGGCATCATCTGTGCAATGGCATCCAGATGTTTTCCTACAGCAGAGCCTGTTACAATTGTAGAATCTTCCATAGGTTAAATTATATAACCGCCTTACAAAAAATACAACTTTTAACAGAAAGTCTTTAAACTTTTCCCGAAAAACTACTTCAACAAAAGTTCTTCCAAACTTCTCTTTGGAACGTAATGAACCTGATTTTCATCCCTAAAGTATTTTGTACTGCCACTTTCAGGAATCGGAACAAGTTTTACATCTTCCTTTGGCTTTCCAAATGCAAGAACCAGGGACACTTCATAATCTTCAGCAGAAATGTCAAATAACTTCAGGATTTCAGGTCTGTCGATTGCGCCTAGCATACAACCACCAAGACCTTTTTCAACAGCACCAAGCATCATCGTCTGTGCCATAATACCAGTATCTGTAGCAGCATTTTTTGCAATCCGCAAATCAGTCAAAATAATTATATAAGCTGCAGGTTTTTCATCACCTTTCGGACCACCCCATTCAGGCAATGCACCAGCCCAGTGCAGACATTGAAAAAGCTTTTCGTTTTCTTCTTCATCATTTACGATTCTGAATTTTAGTGGCTGCAGATTTGCAGCTGAAGGACAACTTCTTGCAAGTTCTACCAAATCAAGCAGATCAGAATCCAGAATTTTTTCATCGCCATAAAAACGCCGGTAAGAGCGGCTTTTTAAAACTAAATCTTTCAGCATAATATCCCCATAAAATCAAATTACAAAATAAAGGGCTACAAAACTTTGCCCTTTTTTAAGCCTACAATATAAAAAATGTTTTTGCAAACAAAAAAACAATGCTGGCAAGTGGCAAAGTTTTTGCAAATTGTTGTAAGTGGCATTTTTTCAGACAAAGAACGCATTTTTCAAAACAAACTTTGTAATATTTGTTAACCCTGTCAGAAAGTGATTTTTCAGATTTTTCTGCAAATAATTGAAAAAAAAACAATAAATTCTTATACTCTTACAATGCAGAAAACACTTTTTATCGGTTCAACATGTGCAGATGTTATCATCAACGTTCCATTTCTGCCAGCTCCTGGCAAAGACGAAAACATACTTTCACAAAAACTTTCAGCTGGCGGTTGTGCCTTTAATGTTTCTTCAATTGTGAGACAGTTTGGGTTGCCGTATATTTTATGCTCGCCACTTGGCTCTGGAATTTATGGAGATTTTATTGAAAAGCGGTTTGCCGAACTGGGAATCCCTGTTTTTGTAAAAACCCCAGAACTTGAAAACGGTTGCTGCTACTGCATCGTTGAGTCAAATGCCCGCAGAACATTTTTGTGTCAGCATGGCGCAGAATACCGTTTTAACGAGCAGTGGTTTTCAAACATAAACTTTTCCGAAATTGACATCATCTATTTCTGCGGACTTGAAATCGAAGATGTTGACGGTGCAAAAATAATTTCCTTTCTTGAGCAAAAAACATCTGAACAGAAAAAGCTCAACCATGAAATAACATTATTTTTTGCACCAGGCCCCAGAATCAATAACATTCAGACTGAGCTTCTTTCAAGAATTTTTGCATTAAAGCCGATTCTGCACTTAAATGATGAAGAAGCTGTTTCTTTTACTAAACAACAGGAAATAGCTCAGGCAGCCCAATTCCTGACAAAATTGACTGGCAATTCCGTAATTATTACAGAGGGAAAAGACGGGGCTTTCTGCTATGACAAAAAGATAAACCAGACGGCAAGCATTCCCTGCCAAAGTAATGTAAAGGCGATTGATACAACAGGTGCAGGCGACTGCCACTGCGGAACAATCATTGCAAGCTTAAAGCAGGGATATTCACTTTTTGACAGCGTTAAACGTGCAAATGTTCTTGCAGCATATATTGTTACTCAACCTGGTTCTACAATTCCAGAACAGAAATTTCAGGAAATTACAAGCCTGTTATAAAATCTGATATAAAATCCTGACAGCCTGAATTTTTGCAATTTTCCAATAAAAAAAATAAACCCCAGCCATAACCGAAAACCGATACATACTGGGGTTATTTTTTGTCCCGTTCAAAAAAATGCCAGATCAGCAAAATGACAGAAACAGCACTAGACTACCTGTCATTTTTAATCACTGCATTCAGATAAAGCTTTTATTTTTATGAACGGCCAATGATTACAGAATCCTGAATTTTCTTGCACTTGTCAGCAATAAGATAACCGCGAAGTATGAAAATTGCAAGGAAAGCAATTGCAGCAACAATACCTGTTGCATAAGAAATTACAATACCCTGATTTCCAAGCTTGATAAGGTTAAAACATTCAGGTGCATACATAAGATATGTAACGCTTACAGCAGACATAAATGTTGCAGGAACAGCGCAAATCCAGCATACGTTTTTATTCTCATAGTTTGCAACAAAGTACATTGCTCCACACCAAAGAACAATCATTGCCAAAGTTTGGTTAGACCAAGAGAAATATCTCCATACTACATTATAGTCAACTTTAGAAATAATATAACCAATTAAAAGCAAAGGAACGGCTACACTCAACCTTACCTTGATTTGTTTTTCGTCAAGTTTGAACCAGTCAAAAATTACCATACGTGCACTGCGGAATGCTGTATCACCTGAAGTAATTGGACATGCAATTACACCAAGCATTGCAATTACTGTACCAACACCTGGCAGAAGTGCCTTACACATTTCATAAACAGATGTTGCATTGCCACCCTTTACTTTGAGAAGAGCTTCAAGTCCCATTCCAGAAGCAGCTTTTGAAGGATCATAGTAGAATGCAATGGCAGCAGAAGCCCAAACCATAGCAATAATACCTTCACAAATCATTGCACCGTAGAAAATCTTGCGTCCATCTTTTTCACTTTTCAAAGTACGTGAAATAACAGGAGACTGAGTTGCATGGAAACCAGAAATGGCACCACAGGCAACAGTGATGAACATCAGCGGCCAGATTGGTTTTTTACCAGCTGCAGGATAAAGGTTTTTAAGCGTAATTTCCATCATCGGGCGTTCGCCAGAATGAATCATTGTAGAAATTGCAATGCCGATTGCCATAAGAATCAGACAGATACCGAAAATCGGATAAAGGCGTCCAATAATTTTATCAACAGGAAGCAGTGTTGCAAGGAAATAATAAATAAGAATGATTATTGTCCAGGTTTTTACATTAAGGAAAGAATTACCAGCAGTCAACTTTGCAAGAAGTCCAGCAGGTCCTACCATAAATACAACACCAACCATTACAAGCAGTACCAGACCGAAAACACGCATGACATTCTGCATTGTCTTGCCCATGTACTTACCAGTAACTTCTGTAATACTTGCACCGTCATTGCGAACAGAAAGCATTCCAGACATATAGTCATGAACACCACCGGCCAGAATTGTACCAAATACAATCCACAGGTAAACACTTGGTCCCCACATAGCACCTGAAATGGCACCAAAAATCGGACCAAGACCTGCAATATTCAAAAGCTGAACCAGAAATGCCTTTGCATTTGACATTGGAACATAGTCAACACCATCTGGATTTGCAATTGCAGGAGTTGCTGCATCTGTTGGAGCAAAACACTTGTCGACAATCTTGCCATAAACAACATAGCCAACAACCAATAAAGCTACACATAGTAAAAATGATAACATCTTAAGCCTCCTAAATTTTTACCACAATTTATAGGTTACCACCAGAATTTAACCTTGTAAATATTTTTTTTATTTTTATTCAGGCAGAATTTTAAAAATTTTCTACAGGATTTTATAAAAAGTTGATAAACATCTGGAAATAAGATAGAATCTGCTTAAAAATGAAAATCATTCAGTTCGTAAATCTTGGCGGCGCCATAAACTGGCTGCTGTTTCTGCTTTTTTGGGCAGTTTTTTTTCAATGCACGGAGCGGATACTCTATTTTTTTTCAACCAGAAAAAACAGTTCTAAAAGTTTTTTTAAAAAGTTCAAAGATTTTGATGCAGAAGACAAAAATCAGCTCGAAAATGAAATTTCACGATGGCATTTTGAAATGAACAGGGGCTTGTGGTTTCTGGATTTTTGTGCAGCAGCCTCTCCTTCAGCTGGGCTTTTAGGAACTATCACAGGACTTATAAAAGCCTTTCAGTCAATCAGTGCTGGAAACATGAACATGGAAAATCTTTCTGGGGGAATTTGGGTTGCAATGCTCACAACGGCCAGCGGACTTGCAGTTTCCATTCCAGCAATGTTTTTTTACAGATTTTTTAAGAGAATTATAGAAAAACGCATGGCAGAGATTTATTTTTTTACTCAGCAGAAAGAAACTGAAAAATCGTAAGAGAAAATCCAATTTACAGGAGCTTTGAATGAATGATTTTTTTAAGAAATATATAAAAGAAGAAAAATGTCATGCAAACCTTACAAGCATGATTGATGTCATATTCATTCTGCTGGTTTTTTTTATGATTTCAACTCAGTTTAAAAATTCTTCTATAAAGATGCAGTTGCCAAAGCTTGAAAAAGGCAGTTCAGCTGAAACAATGCAAAAAGAACCTGAAATTTCTGCAAATGCAGAGTTGATTTTTTTTAACGGGATGCAGGTCTCTGAACAGGAGCTGGAAAAAAATCTCCTGAATCTTTCTAAAGAGAAACCAGAAATGACAGTCCGGTTCAAAGGAGACAAAAATATTTCATACCAAAGGTTTCTTGAAATTTATTCGATTATTGAACGCTCAGGAATCAAAAAAATTGCGGTTGAACACAAAACGGCTTCTGACTAGTCTGACAGTTACTCTTGCAACTTTCTGTCTGTTCTGCATTTTATTTGAAAAGACTCAATTTCTGGAAAATTGCCTGAAAAAAACTCATTCACAAAAATCTGATTTTAC
Source organism: Treponema sp. (assembly GCA_016296655.1). Taxonomy (GTDB): domain Bacteria; phylum Spirochaetota; class Spirochaetia; order Treponematales; family Treponemataceae; genus Treponema_D. Next base: position 39,862 of record JAEDIW010000022.1, read on the forward strand.
CGCAGTAATTGAAATTCAGGAAAGCAGGAAAACTTCAACTGACAGCAGAATTTCGCAAAGCATAAAAAATACTGAATTGCACGAAGTTCAGGAAAAACAGAAAATGCCTGAAAATTTCGAAAAATCCGTAAAATATGAAAAAAAATCTGTCCAGAATACGCAAAATGCTGATTTTTTGGAAAAAGAAATGAAAGATGAACTGAAAAAAGCAGAAAACACATCTCAGATGGAAAACTTACAGCCTGAGTTAGTTTCCAGTTTTTCCAGTAGCAATGAAAGCCAGCAGCATGTGGGGCAGAAATCTGGGCAAAGGTCTGTTTTTGAAAATCCTGCAGAACTGGAAGATGAAAAAACAGCAAAAAAAATTGCCTCGTACAAAGCCTATGTTCTTAGAAAAATTGCAATGCATAAAAATTATCCTTCAGCAGCACGGGCAAAAGGGATGACAGGAAAAACGAAGCTTTGCATAACGATTTACGCCAATGGAAAAAACTGCAGCGTAAAAATCATTTCGTCGTCGGGGCATGAAATTCTTGACGATGCGGCTGAAAAATCTGTAAAAGATTCCCTGCCATTTAAAAAACTGCCAGAGAATTGTGAAAAAACGGAAATTATTTTTTCTATGGATTTTACACTGGAATAATTTTTTTGTATACTTGTGCAGACTTGTTCTGGGGAAGTGGGTAAGATTCCCGGCTTGGAGTGAAAAGGTAATGCAGCTGAAAAAGCTGACAAGTCCTAATGCCAGAAGCATGTTGAAGACTAGGTATTAAAAGTCTTGATTTTTTTCCAATCACACGCCCTGATTAAGGAGATATTCAAAATGAAAAAGTCATTAAAGACTTTTGTGGCAGTTCTGGCGACATTACTGCCTTTGGTTCTGACAGGTTGCAATCAGTTGTCCAGTCTTGACGAAAATGCAAGACAGGCCTATGAAAATAAAAAGAAAATTCAGGCTTTAGAATCTTCTTTTGAAGAAGATGCAACCGAAGAAGAAAAAGCAAAACGCTATGCAAAACTTGCGGCATCTATTGCAGGTCTTAAAGTGGACAAGGAATACAAGACCCCCCAAACAGAAAGTTTTGAAATAACGTCTGAAGGCAAAGCTAAATACGGAGGATACGGAGATACTCTTGGAAATATTGTGGCTCTGCTTGTGCCCCCCCCTGATGAATATTCAGGCATTATCATAATAATAAAATCCGATAACCACTATAACTATGGAAAATACCAGTATCCTAGTTATAGTGAAGAAAATCCTCATTCTGGCTGCTATATGGGCTTTTATCTGAAAGACAACGGTTCTTCTTTTTCAGAAGCCGGAACGACGTGGAAAGTTTCAAAAAAAGAATGGACTGCCTGTGCAGAAAGTTTTGAGTATCTAGAAGAGCTTTTTGACAAATACGGATATGATGCCACCTGTGCAGCTTATTCCACCGAATTTCCAAAATAACAGAAACAGTGAGCAAGGAGGGTACAGGCAAACTGCCTGTACCTGCGAGTTTTCTTTCGAAAACTCGTCTTTTACTGTGCGCTCTCGCGCACGCCTTGCGGCAAGGAGGGTACAGGCAGTTTGCCTGTACCTGCGAGTTTTCTTTCGAAAACTCGTTTTTTTACTGTGCGCTCTCGCGCACGCTTTGCGGCAAGGAGGGTACAGACACTTCGTGCCTGTTCCTGCGAGTTTTCTCTCGAAAACTCGTCTTTTTACTGTGCGCTCTCGCGCACGCCTTGCGGCAAGGAGGGTACA